>NZ_JAWHOP010000018.1:0-115220 GCF_032586995.1 Pseudomonas syringae group sp. J248-6
GAGTCCTGTGGAATACAGAATGCAGGCCGCCAAGGCAGCGTAGGTGGATAATTGTCCAACCTTCGGGGGTCATACCACTCCAGCGTGGGAATGCCGTGCGTGACGCTCCGCGTCACAAATCTGCGCCGCGCCGCAGACGCAAGACCGGACGCGGAACGTCCAGAACGGCGTACCGACGCTGGAGCGTCGGCACGATAGGTGTCACGCTCCTGACTTACAGCTTGATCCAGGTGGATTTCAGCTCGGTATATTTGTCGAAGGCGTGCAGCGATTTATCACGACCGTTGCCTGACTGCTTGAAGCCACCGAACGGGGCAGTCATATCGCCGCCGTCGTATTGGTTGACCCATACGCTGCCTGCGCGCAGTGCTTTGGAGGTCAGGTGTGCTCTGGAGATATTTGCAGTCCACACGGCAGCAGCCAGGCCATAAGGCGTGTCGTTGGCTATCTGTATCGCTTCTTCGTCGCTGTCGAACGTCAGCACTGAAAGCACCGGGCCGAAGATTTCTTCCTGAGCGATTTTCATCGCGTTGTTCACACCGTCGAAAATGGTCGGCTCAACGTACGTGCCGCCGGTCTCCTGCAGAATGCGCTTGCCGCCCGCAACCAGTCTGGCACCCTCGGCGTGGCCGGCTTCGATGTAAGACAGCACTGTGTTCATCTGCTGGGTGTCGACCAGCGCGCCCACATTGGTCGCAGGGTCCAGTGGATTGCCGGGCTTCCAGGTGGCCAATGCCTCAATCACCATCGGCAGGAAGCGCTCCTTGATGGAGCGCTCGACCAGCAGCCGCGAGCCGGCAGTGCAGACCTCGCCCTGGTTGAAGGCAATTGCGCTGGCGGCTGCTTCGGCGGCGGCCTGCAAATCCGGCGCGTCGGCAAAGACGATATTCGGGCTCTTGCCACCGGCTTCCAGCCAGACGCGTTTCATGTTCGACTCGCCTGCGTAAATCATCAGTTGCTTGGCGATTTTGCTCGAACCGGTAAACACCACGGTATCCACGTCCATATGCAGCGCCAGCGCCTTGCCGACGGTATGACCGTAACCCGGCAATACGTTGAGCACGCCTGCAGGAATGCCTGCCTCGATGGCCAGTTGCGCAATACGAATGGCAGTCAGCGGAGATTTCTCCGACGGCTTCAGGATCACTGAGTTGCCGGTGGACAATGCAGGACCAAGCTTCCAGCAAGCCATCATCAACGGGAAATTCCACGGCACGATGGCGGCCACGACACCGACCGGCTCGCGAGTAACCAGGCCCAATTGATCATGAGGTGTTGCCGCAACTTCGTCGTACAGCTTGTCGATGGCCTCGCCGCTCCAGCTCAGGGCTCTGGCGGCGCCAGGGATGTCGACACCGAACGAGTCGCCAATCGGCTTGCCCATGTCCAGAGTCTCAAGCAGGGCCAGCTCTTCGGCATTTTGCTTGAGCAGCCCGGCGAAACGGATCATGGTTTCCTTGCGTTTGGCCGGAGCCAGTCGCGACCAGGCACCCGAGTTGAAGGCGCTGCGCGCACTGTCGACAGCGCGTTGCGCGTCAGCGGTGTCGCAACTGGCGACCTTGGCAAGCATCCGGCCATCGACCGGGCTGATGCAATCAAACGTCTCGCCGGAGGAGGCTGCGGTGTATTCACCTTGAATGAAGGCACGGCCTTCGATCTTCAAATTCTGGGCGCGTTGCTCCCAGTCAGCACGAGTCAGGGTGGTCATTTGCATGTCCTCCTCTTGTTGAATGTGGGTGTGTCATGGTTGATTAAAGACACAATCTGAAATTTTTCAGGAAGGCCGTTACCCTAAACCAGCGGCCCGACAAAACCAATATATTTGACAAAAATAGCCGCTACGGCGCTTTTATGTTGATTTTATTAAACATCTCCGCACGCGCGCCGAGGCACTAACGCACAGCACGCACGTCAAACCCTCAACGCATTCAGGACAAGGGGCCCATTATGAGCATCGAAAGCATCGTCGACTTCAGTGAAGCCAGCACCGCCGCCGAGCACTATCGCCCTGCACCGGAAAAGGTCTTCAAGGGCGATCCGGCACAAACCCTCTACAACCACTACAACAGCCCCTGCGGACAGATGAGCGCGGGCGTCTGGAATGGCGAGCCCGGGCAGTGGCAGGTCAGTTACTCGGAGCATGAGTATTGCGAGATTGTGCAGGGTGTTTCAGTCCTGCGCGACGAGCAGGGCAACGCGAAAACCCTGCGCGCAGGCGACCGCTTCGTGATTCCGGCCGGCTTCAAGGGCACCTGGGAGGTGCTGGAAACATGCCGCAAGATTTATGTGGTGTTTGAACCCACTGCAGATAAATAAGTACCGCCCTTGCAGCCGCGCCAAGAGCGCAGACACAAAAAAACCCGCCGAAGCGGGTTTTTTTGTAGCCGACAGAATCAATTACTTGATTTTGCCTTCTTTGTAGATCACGTGCTTGCGTACAACCGGATCGAATTTTTTGATTTCGATTTTATCCGGGGTAGTACGTTTGTTCTTGTCGGTGGTGTAGAAATGGCCTGTACCAGCGCTCGACACCAAACGGATCAATTCACGCATGATTCTCTCCCTTAAATTTTGCCGTCGCGACGCAGTTCAGCGAGCACAACTTCAATGCCACGCTTGTCGATGATACGCATGCCTTTAGCAGATACGCGCAGACGAACAAAACGCTTCTCGCCTTCAACCCAGAAGCGGTGATGCTGCAGGTTTGGCAGGAAACGACGACGGGTTTTGTTGTTTGCGTGGGAAATGTTATTCCCAGTCACCGGACCCTTACCGGTAACTTGACATACTCTCGACATGCCTCAGCCCTCTAAAACCACATGCCCAACCCGGCATGGGTTGGCCGCTTAATCTCTCAGTCATTTGGCGCCAGGCGCCGCGTTTCTTTAAGGGTCTTACCGGCTACACCTACAGTGAAGGAACCGGGCCCCTAGAAAAGAGCGCTGCTTTATACCAGAAACCCTTGGACGCAACAACAGGCAAAGCACTTTGACCCGAATGAATCCGCTCTGCGCGGCGGTATGCTCAAGCAATGCGGGGGCACAGGCAAATCGACCGCTCGTCGCACCGTGACGATTGTTCTACGCCAGTACATGGTCTAGGGTTAGTCCCTCACCAGACTGCGCCGGCAGATGGGGCCCTTTCTGAATAGGAAATAACGCCATGCGCCTAGCTGCACTCCCTTTTTTGCTTGTTCCGTTGCTGCTTCCGATTGCTGCCCAGGCATCGAGCCTTGTGGTCTGTACCGAAGCCAGCCCCGAAGGCTTCGACGTTGTGCAGTACAACTCCCTGACCACCACCAACGCATCGGCCGACGTGCTGATGAACCGTCTGGTGGACTTCGATGCCCAGAGCGGCAAGCTGGTACCGAGCCTGGCAGAAAGCTGGACGGTCTCCGCTGATGGCCTGACTTACGACTTCAAGCTGCGCTCCGGAGTGAAATTTCATACCACCGACTATTTCAAGCCGAGCCGCGAGCTGAGCGCCGATGATGTGCTGTTCAGCTTCCAGCGCATGCTCGACCCGCAGAATCCGTGGCACAAAATTGCCCAGAGCGGTTTCCCGCATGCGCAATCGATGCAGTTGCCCGCGCTGATCAAGAGCATCGAAGCGCCCGATGCACACACCGTACGCTTTACGCTCAACCATGCGGACTCGACCTTCCTGGCCACGCTGAGCATGGGGTTTGCGTCGATCTACTCGGCCGAATATACCGCGCAACTCCTGAAAGCCGGCACACCGGAAAAACTCAACAGCCAGCCGATCGGCACTGGGCCGTTCGTATTCAAGCGCTTCCAGAAAGATGCCGTGGTGCGTTATGAGGCGTTCAAGGATTATTTCGCCGGCAAGTCTGATGTCGACACCTTGGTGTATGCCATCACAGCGGACGCCAATGTGCGCCTGCAGAAAGTCCGTCAGAACGAATGCCAGATAGCGCTTTCGCCCAAGCCTCTGGACATTAAAGCGGCTAGCGAGGATGACTCGCTCAAGGTCGAGAAGACTGAAGCATTCATGACCGCGTTTGTCGCGATCAACAGCCAGCATCCGCCGTTCGACAAGCCGGAAGTTCGCCAGGCCATCAACCTGGCGTTTGACAAGGACAACTACCTGAAAGCCGTGTTCGAAGGCACCGCTGAGGCGGCCAATGGCCCTTACCCGCCCAACACCTGGAGTTACGCCAAGGACCTGCCCGGCTATCAGCACGATGTCGCCAAGGCCAAGGCTTTGCTGGCTAAAGCCGGTGTGAAAGACGGCTTCAAGACCACTATCTGGACCCGGCCTTCCGGCAGCCTGCTGAACCCGAATCCGAGTCTGGGCGCTCAACTGCTGCAGTCTGACTTGAAACAGATAGGTATTGATGCCGAGATCAAGATCATTGAATGGGGCGAATTGATTCGCCGCGCCAAGGCCGGTGAACATGATCTGCTGTTCATGGGCTGGGCGGGCGACAACGGCGACCCGGATAACTTCCTGACCCCGCAGTTCTCGTGTGCAGCCGTGCAGTCGGGCACCAACTTCGCCCGTTATTGCGACAAGACACTGGACAAGCTGATCGCAGACGGTAAATCAGTCAGTGATCAGGCCGAGCGCAGCAAACTGTATCACCAGGCGCAGCAGCAGATTCAGCAGCAGGCACTGTGGATCCCCCTCGCCCACCCGACGGCCGCAGCCCTGGTACGCAAGGATGTCACGGGCTATCAAGTCAGCCCGTTTGGCAGGCAGGATTTCTACAAGGTGCAGGTCAAGTAAGTCGCCAGAGTGACCCAAGCCTGTCTGTGTGATGTCGTGCCAATGTTTGCATTGGCACGACCTCTCTGAAGACCGAACGCAGAGCGTCCCGAACGGCATTACCACGCAGAGCGTGGGAACGATAAGCCGAATCCCGCCCTATCGCTCCGCGTGAGCGCTACATCAACCCGCGCTCGACCATCGACAATGGCTCGCCGTCGCCCACGATCACGTGGTCCAGCACATGAACATCCACCAGCATCAGTGCTTCCTTGAGGCGCTTGGTCAGGTCGATGTCGGAACGGCTGGGCGTGGTGATACCCGAAGGATGGTTGTGGCAGAGGATCAGGCTGGCGGCGTTGTGAGCCATCGCTCGCTTCACCACCTGGCGCGGATGCACATAGGAGGCGTTGATCGTCCCGCGAAACAGTATCTCGAAGGTCATGACCCGGTGCTTGTTGTCCAGAAACAGGCAGGCGAAAACTTCATGTTGTTCATGTCTGAGCTGAGCCTTCAGGTAGTTGCGCACCTGAGTGGGGTTTTCCAGCGCCGAGTCACGGCGCAAGGACTCGGCCATGTGCCGGCGCGCCATCTCCATGACTGCCTGCAACTGAGCAAATTTGGCAGGCCCCAGCCCGAGCTGGGAGGTAAACGTGGGCAGGTCAGCATCCAGTAACGATCTGAGCCCGTCGAATTGATTCAGAAGATGACGGGCAAGGTCTACGGCGCTTTTTCCGGCCACCCCGGTGCGTAAAAAGATAGCCAGCAACTCTGCGTCGGAAAGGCTCCCCGCCCCCAACTCCAACAAGCGTTCCCGCGGGCGTTCGGCCGCGGGCCAACTGCGAATACTCATAGCACCTCCATGTGTTTGGGCACCGCTGTTGCGGTGCAGTCGCTGTGCTATCTTAGCCCATCTTTTTTGCGCGACGACCTGGCCTGGGGAGGCGTCATGGGCATCGCGTATTCACTCGACCAAAAAGGCAGGTCTATGCAGCGGCTGTATCGAAAACGCATCGTTCTTGGCGTCGGCGGCGGCATCGCGGCCTACAAGAGCGCCGAGCTGGTCCGCCGCCTGCGCGATCAGGGCGCTGAAGTGCGTGTTGTCATGACCAAAGGCGGAGCGGAGTTCATCACGCCGCTGACCATGCAGGCCCTGTCCGGGCACCCTGTGCATCTGGATCTTCTCGACCCGGCCGCAGAGGCTGCGATGGGCCATATCGAACTGGCCAAATGGGCCGACCTGATCCTGATCGCCCCGGCCACCGCCGACCTCATCGCGCGTCTGGCGCAAGGCATCGCCAACGACTTGCTGACCACCATCGTGCTGGCAACCGATGCCACCGTCGCCATCGCACCGGCGATGAATCAGGCAATGTGGCGTGACGCCTCAGTGCAAGCCAATACCCGGCTGCTTGAAGAGCGTGACTTTCGTGTGTTCGGGCCAGCGTCCGGCAGTCAGGCCTGCGGCGATGTCGGCTTCGGGCGCATGCTGGAGGCCGACGATCTAGCCCAGTGCGCAGCGGACTGTTTCCAGCGCCTGAGCCTGACCGGCAAGCATGTGTTGATCACCGCTGGCCCGACCCAGGAAAACATCGATCCGGTGCGCTACATCACCAACCACAGCTCCGGAAAAATGGGCTTTGCCCTGGCCGAAGCGGCTGCGGAAGCCGGTGCACGCGTCACGCTGATCACCGGGCCAGTCAACCTGCCAACGCCGGATCGCGTCTCGCGCATCGACGTGGTCAGTGCCCGCGACATGCTGGCGGCGTGCGAGGCTGCCATCCCTTGTGACCTGTTCATCGCCTCGGCAGCGGTGGCTGACTACCGTCCGGAAGTTGTCGCCCCGCACAAATTGAAGAAAGATCCTTCAAACGGTGACGGCTTGCTGCTGCAGATGGTCCGCAATCCGGATATTCTGGCGACCATCGCAACCCGCCCGGACCGTCCTTTCAGTGTCGGCTTCGCCGCCGAGACCGAACACCTGCTCGACTATGCTGCCCGCAAGCTCAAGGACAAGAACCTGGACCTGATTGTCGCCAACGATGTCGCCAACCCCAGCATCGGCTTCAACAGTGAAGAGAACGCTTGCAGCGTGATTGACCGGGCGTTGCACGCAACGCTTTTTGCCCAGACCAGCAAGGCCAAGATTGCCCGCCAGCTGATCACTTTTATCGCCGACCGCATGAATCAGGTTTAACTACGAATGCACGCTCTACAAGCCAAGATCCTCGACCCTCGCATTGGCAACGAATTTCCACTCCCGGCCTACGCCACTGTTGGTTCGGCAGGCCTGGACCTGCGTGCCATGCTCAAGGAAGATACCGTTCTCGAGCCCGGCCAGACCCTGCTGATCCCTACCGGCCTGTCGATTTACATCGGCGATCCGGGCCTGGCCGCATTGATCCTGCCGCGCTCCGGCCTGGGTCACAAACATGGCATCGTGCTGGGTAACCTGGTGGGTCTGATCGACTCCGATTATCAGGGCGAGCTGATGGTGTCGTGCTGGAACCGTGGCCAGACTGCATTCAACATCGCGGTGGGCGAGCGTATTGCGCAACTGGTGTTGGTGCCTGTGGTGCAGGCGCACTTTGAACTGGTTGAAGCATTCGACGAAAGTCAGCGTGGCGCAGGCGGCTTCGGCCACTCCGGCAGCCATTAATCGTCATTCGGCAAATAATCCGGGTTTGGAAAAAGGCTCAGGGAGAGGTCGGTGAAAGGCAGTCAGCACAGCGCTTCAAAGCACGCTATTGCGGCCGATAACTCTCCTCCGGCTGCGAGCCTGAAAGGGCTTGCTCCAGGCCTTGTGCCTGCGGCAATCGGTCTGATAATCGCCGCGGCGCTGGTCTGGGTTGCGCTGATAACCAGCCCCCAGCAGCAGGATCAGCTTGTTCAGGCATGGGGCGGCAGTCAGGCGGCGGCCATTGGTCTGGCGCTGCATCAGATCAACGCCGACACTCAATCGGCTGCCACCAGCGCAGCACTTGCACAGACGCTTCAGAGCAATGATGCCTCCGCGTTGCTGGCAGCACAGGATCGCTTCACTCGCTGGGACGGCCTGGCAGGCGCGCGGCTTTACCCGAAAGGCCTGGCTGACGTCGATACACAGGGCGCGTTGCCGGTAAGCTTTGCCACGCTGGATATGCTCAACAAGGCTGCACAAGGCGAAGTCGTTGCCCCGGAGGCTCGCAAGGTGGGCGAGCGCTGGTTGATCTACAGTGCTGCACCGGTACGTGCCGCGCCAACTCAGCCGGTGGTGGGCACACTGCTGCTGGCCTTTGACCTGCAGCGCTTGCTCAATGCCTTGCCCGCACTGCCTGCCGAGGCCGGACAAGTGGTGCTCAGCCAGCAGTTCGGTAGCGGACCTGCACAGGTTTTCCTGCAGCGCGGTCAGGCAGACGGCGGCAAACCCCAGGTGTTCGATACCGGCTATTCCGGCTGGAAACTCGACTTCACGCCCGGTCCCGGCCTGAAAACTTCGCCTTCCGTCGTGCTTTTGCTGCTGGCGCTGGTTATTGCTGCAGCAGGCGTACTGCTTGGCTTGCATCGCAGCGAGAGAACTCTGCAACGGCGTATTTGCGCCGACGCACGACAACTGGATCAGTTGCTCCAAGAACTCTCACGCGGAAAAGCCGTCAAACCCTTCGGTTTGAGCCTCCCGGCCCTAAGTGGTCTGGCCCAGGCCCTTGCTCGTGTCTCGCTTCGCAGTCAACCCCAGGCAGTGCCTGTGCCGGTTGTCGGTGAGCAGCGCGATGCAGATATTGCCAAAGGCAGTGCTTCGTCCACAGTGGCTGCATCACGCACCGACTGGACCGATCCACTGTTTCAAGATACCGATATCCTTGATATCGACCTTCTCGACGAAAACCAGGACTTCCTGAGATCGGAGCATTCCCTCGCTATGAACAGCCCAGCATCCGTGGCACCCAACCTTCCCGAGACTATTTTCCGCGCCTACGACATCCGTGGCGTGGTAGGGGACACCCTCAACGCTGAAACGGCTTACTGGATCGGCCGCGCCATCGGCTCCGAAAGCCTGGCGCAGAACGAACCCAACGTCAGCGTCGGTCGCGATGGTCGCCTTTCCGGCCCGGAACTGGTGCAGCAACTGATTCAAGGCTTGCACGACAGCGGCTGCCATGTGAGCGATGTGGGCCTGGTGCCGACACCTGCGCTGTATTACGCCGCCAACGTGCTGGCAGGCAAGACCGGTGTGATGCTGACCGGCAGCCACAACCCCAAGGACTACAACGGCTTCAAGATCGTCATCGCGGGCGATACCCTGGCCAACGAGCAGATCCAGGCGCTGCATGAGCGTATCAAGACCAACAACCTGACTTCGCAGAAAGGCAGCATCACCAAAGTCGACATCCTTGATCGCTACTTCAAGCAGATCAAGGATGACATCGTCATGGCCCGCAAGTTGAAGGTCGTGGTCGACTGCGGCAACGGCGCGGCAGGCGTTATCGCCCCACAACTGATCGAAGCACTGGGCTGTGAAGTGATCTCGCTGTTCGCGGAAGTGGACGGCAATTTCCCCAACCACCACCCGGACCCGGGCAAGCTGGAAAACCTGCAGGACCTGATCGCCAAGGTCAAGGAAACCGGTGCCGATCTGGGTCTGGCGTTCGACGGTGACGGTGACCGTGTCGGTGTCGTGACCAACGAGGGTAATGTGGTTTACCCGGATCGCCTGTTGATGCTGTTCGCGCTGGACGTGCTCAAGCGCAACCCGGGTGCCGACATCATTTTCGACGTCAAATGCACACGTCGCCTGACTCCGCTGATTCGCGAGCATGGCGGTCGTCCGGTCATGTGGAAAACCGGCCACTCGCTGATCAAGAAAGAAATGAAAAAGAGCGGCGCGCTGCTCGCGGGTGAAATGAGCGGCCACATCTTCTTCAAGGAGCGCTGGTTCGGTTTCGACGACGGTATCTACAGCGCGGCACGTCTGCTGGAGATCCTCAGCCAGGAGTCGGCCAATGCCGAAGACCTGTTCGAAACGTTCCCGAACGATATTTCGACGCCTGAAATCAACATCAAGGTGACGGATGTCACCAAGTTCAGCATCATCAAGGCCCTTGAAACCGATGCGCAGTGGGGCGACGCCAAACTGACCACCATCGACGGTGTCCGTGTGGACTATCCGAAGGGTTGGGGTCTGGTCCGTGCGTCCAATACCACGCCGGTACTGGTGCTACGCTTCGAGGCCGAAACCGAGGCTGAGTTGCAGCGCATCAAGGACGTGTTCCACGCTGAGCTGAAAAAAGTTGCGCCGGATCTCGACCTGCCATTTTGATTGTTTTTCCTTTTGACTGGAGCCCTGAATGACCCTCGAACGCGATGCCGCCTCTAATGTAGCCAAGGTCCTTTCCGAAGCGCTGCCTTACATTCGCCGCTTTGTCGGCAAGACGCTGGTTATCAAGTACGGCGGCAACGCCATGGAGAGCGAAGAGCTGAAAACCGGCTTTGCGCGCGACATCGTGTTGATGAAAGCGGTGGGTATCAACCCGGTGGTGGTTCACGGCGGCGGGCCGCAGATCGGTGATCTGCTCAAGCGCCTGTCCATCGAGAGCCACTTCATCGATGGCATGCGCGTGACCGATGCGCAGACCATGGATGTGGTGGAGATGGTGCTGGGTGGCCAGGTCAACAAGGACATCGTCAACCTGATCAACCGTCACGGCGGCAGCGCCATTGGCCTGACCGGCAAGGACGCCGAGCTGATTCGTGCGAAGAAGCTCACCGTCACGCGCCAGACGCCGGAAATGACCAAGCCTGAAATCATCGACATCGGTCAGGTCGGTGAAGTGGTCGGAGTCAATACCGGGCTGCTCAACATGCTGGTCAAAGGGGATTTCATTCCGGTCATCGCGCCTATCGGCGTGGGCCCGGATGGCGAGTCGTACAACATCAACGCCGACCTGGTCGCAGGCAAGGTTGCCGAGGCTCTCAAGGCCGAGAAGCTGATCCTGCTGACCAACATTGCGGGTTTGATGAACAAGCAGGGCGAAGTCCTGACCGGCCTGACCACCGAACAGGTCGACGGCCTGATCGCCGACGGCACGATCTACGGCGGTATGCTGCCGAAGATCCGTTGCGCGCTGGAAGCGGTTCAGGGCGGGGTCAATAGCTCGCACATCATCGATGGACGAGTGCCTAATGCGGTCTTGCTGGAAATCTTCACCGACAGCGGTGTCGGCACCCAGATCACCAACCGCAAGCGGCACTGATTCAGACGCAACACCCAAAGGCCTCGTGAGCTAACCCTCACGGGGCCTTTTTGTTGGTTGATGATGATCGCTGACTATCGTTCCCACGCTCCAGCGTGGTAACGCCATTCTGGACGCTCTGCGTCCGCTCATGAATTAAGCGGCGCGGCGCAGATTTGTGACGCAGAGCGTCACGACAGGCATTCCCACGCTGGAGCGTGAGGAACGATAGGTGTCTGGCTTCGACCCCTTTCGCGAACAAGTTCGCTCCTACGGCCTTCGGCCAGAATCAAAAACAGGCGTGGGCATGAGCTTCTGGACGCTCTGCGTCCGGTCATTGAGTCAGGCGCTGGACGCGGGCGCGGTCGACGGCGAAATCTGCTTCAGCCTTAACGCGTGCGGCCTGATACCCGGCGATATCGGTTTGCAGCTTCTGCTGCTGATCGCGCAAGTCATTCAGCTGATCGACCAGCCCCTGCTGAACCGGACGTCCCGCGCGCTCCAAGTCGGCTGCCTGGCCTTGCAGGTTGCGCTGCTGAGCCGCCAACCCCTGAATATTGCCTTGGGCGACGCCAATCAGCGCATCCAGCTCGGCCAGTTTGCGGGCCTTGACGCGGTCCACCTCAGCGACGCTGCTGTAGAGGCTTAACAGCTGTGCATCGGCAGCGGCCTGGCGTTTTTCTGCTTCGGATTGGCGAATCTGCTCGGCCGTTGGCGCAGGCGGTACGACCTGAACCACCCGACCACGACTGTTGAGCACTTCATAGCCTTTGGCAACGTAGTCGGGCGGCACGCCTTGCGTATCGATCACGGTCACGCCACGGCTGTCGACGTAGCGATAAAGTCGAGCTTCAGGCGCATCAGCCGCTTGAGCGAGCAAGGGCGCAAGCATGCCAAGAGCCAGCCAGAACCCCAAAACGCTCAGTACGCCTGAAACCGAAGCCCGCTCCGTGCCGCTGACTGCCATAGGCTCGTCCTCAGATTCCGTATTGCGCGCGATAGGCTTCGACGGCAGGCAGATGCTGCTTGAGCTGCGGATCGTCGGCCAGGAACTCAAGCACTTGATTCAACGACACGATACTCACTACTGGGATGCCGAAGTCACGCTCGACCTCTTGAATCGCCGACAGCTCGCCATTGCCGCGCTCTTGGCGATTGAGGGCAATCAGGACACCTGCCGCAGTCGCGTTCTGGTCCTTGATGATCTGCATGACTTCACGGATCGCCGTACCCGCCGTGATCACGTCATCGATGATCAGCACGTTACCGGTCAGCGGGGACCCCACCAGGCTGCCGCCCTCGCCGTGTGCTTTGGCTTCCTTGCGGTTGAAACACCACGGTAGATCACGGTCATGATGCTCGGCCAGCGCCACGGCAGTGGCCGAGGCGAGCGGAATACCCTTGTAGGCCGGGCCGAACAGAACGTCGAAGGCAATACCGCTTTCAACCACCGCTGCTGCGTAGAAACGCCCCAGCTGTGCCAGTGCGGAACCGGTGTTGAACAGCCCGGCATTGAAGAAGTACGGGCTGGTGCGCCCGGACTTGAGAGTGAACTCACCGAAGCGCAGAACACCGCGATCGATGGCAAAACGAATGAAATCGCGCTGATACGCTTGCATGGAAAAAGCTCCGGATACCACGGATTTAGCTAATTAGGTAGAGCTCGGGTATCATACACGCACGTGATTTTTGGGGCCATTTATGCGGATCATCAGTGTGAACGTAAATGGCATTCAGGCTGCAGTCGAGCGTGGTTTGCTCAGCTGGCTGCAAGCTCAGAATGCCGACGTCATCTGCTTACAGGACACCCGCGCCTCCACCTTTGAACTGGATGATCCAGCCTTTCAGCTGGATGGTTACTTCCTCTATGCCTGCGAAGCCGAGGTTC
Source organism: Pseudomonas syringae group sp. J248-6 (assembly GCF_032586995.1). Lineage (NCBI taxonomy): Bacteria > Pseudomonadati > Pseudomonadota > Gammaproteobacteria > Pseudomonadales > Pseudomonadaceae > Pseudomonas > Pseudomonas syringae group sp. J248-6. The sequence goes on from NZ_JAWHOP010000018.1 coordinate 12,826, forward strand.
CCGCTCAGGGTGGTGTGGCGCTTTATTCGCGGTTGCAGCCGAAGGCGGTAATCAGCGGCCTCGGTTTCGAGACAGCCGACCGCTACGGGCGCTACCTGCAAGCAGATTTCGACAAGGTCAGTATCGCTACCCTGCTCTTTCCGTCAGGGATGAATGGTGATGAAGACCTGAATCAGAAATTCAAGCTCATGGACGATTTCGGCAAGTACATGGACAAGCAACGCCGCAAGCGTCGCGAATACATCTATTGCGGATCGCTCTATGTCGCGCAGCAGAAGCTCGACATCAAGAACTGGCGTGACAGCCAGCAGTCTCCTGGCTTCCTGGCGCCCGAACGCGCCTGGATGGACGAGATTGTCGGCACCATGGGCTATGTAGATGCCCTGCGTGAAGTCAGCCGCGAAGGTGATCAGTACAGCTGGTGGCCGGATAACGAACAGGCCGAGATGCTGAATCTGGGCTGGCGCTTCGATTATCAGATCCTGACTCCAGGTCTGCGCCGCTTCGTGCGCAGCGCCCGTCTGCCACGCCAGCCGCGCTTCTCGCAACACGCGCCGCTGATCGTGGATTACGACTGGACCCTGACTATCTGATAGCCAGGCGAACAGCGCACACGAAAAAGCCGACTTCAAGTCGGCTTTTTGCGTTGCTCGCGCTATGCGTTATTTCAACAGGCGCCAGGTGAAGGGGTAACGATATTCCAGTCCGTTGTTTGCCTTCACCCCGGCGATAACCGTGAGTATGAAAGCACCAAGGCACACCAGCATGAACAGTGCGATGCCGATTACCACGAACATCAGCATTATGCATATCAGGCCTGCAATCGCGGCAGTGATCTGAAAGTTCAGCGCTTCTTTGCCCTGCGAATCAATGAACGGGTCTGTCTCCCTCTTCATTTGCCAGAGAATCAATGGCGCAAGGAGATTGCCAAAGGGGAAGACCAGCCCAATGAGAGCGGATAAATGACAGAACATCGCCCACTGACGGGCTTCCCGGCTGGGTTTGTACAAGGGCTGCGGACTGTCATTCATCATCAAACGCTCCTTATTTATCAATCGGCCAGTGCGGCACGCTGCAGTTCAAACAACTCGGTAATGCCCTTCTGTGCCAGCGCCAGCATCGCGTTCAGCTCTTCAGGCTGGAATGGCGCGCCTTCGGCAGTGCCCTGAACTTCAATGAAACCGCCTGCACTGGTCATGACCACGTTCAGGTCGGTTTCGGCAGCCGAGTCTTCGAGGTAGTCCAGGTCGAGCACTGGCTCACCCTGATACATGCCGACCGAAACGGCCGCGATCATCTGCTTGAGCGGGTCGCCGCCTTTCAGGCCGCCGCGCTTCTTGATCACCTTCAGCGCATCCGCCAGAGCAACCATCGCACCGGTAATAGAAGCCGTACGAGTGCCACCGTCAGCCTGAATGACATCGCAATCGACGTACAGGGTAACGTCGCCCAACTTGGACATGTCCAGCGCAGCGCGCAGCGAGCGACCGATCAGGCGCTGGATTTCGAGTGTACGACCACCCTGCTTGCCGCGGCTGGCTTCACGCTGGTTACGCTCGCCGGTCGCGCGCGGCAGCATGCCGTACTCGGCAGTCAGCCAACCCTGGCCCTGCCCCTTGAGGAAGCGTGGTACGCCGTTTTCGACGCTGACGGTGCAGATCACCTTGGTATCACCAAACTCGACCAGTACAGAACCCTCGGCGTGTTTGGTGTAGTTGCGGGTGATGCGGATCGAGCGGAGCTGATCGGCGGCGCGACCACTTGGACGTTTCATCTGGGATACCTGTACTGAGACGGAAAACTGCTGGGCATTATAGAGGTCACAGCTGCTACTGGGCATCTCTAAAAGCCACCAATGCCGATTTGCTCCGAATAGGAGGCTCTGGATCAACGCTTCCGACGCTCTCGCGTGATCGCCGCGAATGCCTTGCGTCACTTGTCACGCTGCCGGATTGGGAGCCTGCGTCGCACTGCGCTACAATCCTGCGCCTCTGCAGCCAGTCGGCTTTCACGACACCCATGAACGCCGAGCCTGTGCATTCATGGGTTGAATCACGTTCCTGAATCGATAAGAGGTACTTCCCATGGTGCACAGCATGACTGCCTTTGCCCGCGTAGAGCGAGCCGGTGCCCAAGGCACACTGAGCTGGGAACTGCGCTCGGTCAATCACCGCTATCTGGAGCCGCACCTGCGCCTGCCGGAGTCGTTCCGTGATCTGGAAGGTGCGATTCGCGAAGCGCTGCGTCAGGGGCTGTCGCGCGGCAAGGTCGAATGCACATTGCGTTTTGTCGAGGAAACCGCTGGCAAACCGCTGCAAGTGGATCTTGAGCGTGCAGGCCAGTTGATCGCCGCAGCCGAATCGGTTGCCGGCCTGATCAAACAGCCTGCCGCGCTGAACCCCCTTGAAGTTCTGGCATGGCCCGGCGTACTTGTGGCTGATGCCAGCGATCCGCAGGTGTTGAACACCGAAGCACTGAAGCTGTTCAATGATGCGCTGACTGAATTGAAGAGCGGGCGCGGGCGCGAAGGTGCAGACCTGGCCAGACTGCTTGATGACCGGCTGTCTTCCATCGTCGAGGAGGTTGCCACCCTGCGCACCCTGGTGCCGCAGATGCTGGCAACTCAGCGCCAGAAAGTACTGGATCGCTTTGCTGACATGAAAGCCGAACTCGACCCTCAGCGTCTGGAGCAGGAAATGGTTCTGTTGGCACAGAAAAGCGATGTTGCCGAAGAACTGGACCGCCTCAGCACACACGTCACCGAAGTGCGTCGCGTACTCAAGGCTGGCGGTCAGGCAGGCCGGCGCCTTGATTTCCTGATGCAAGAGCTTAACCGCGAAGCGAATACACTGGGCTCCAAGGCCTTTGACCCACGCAGCACGCAGGCTGCCGTCAACCTTAAAGTGTTGATCGAGCAGATGCGCGAGCAAGTGCAGAATATTGAGTAAGGCTGAACCTGACATGACCCATATCACTGGCACCCTGTATATCATTTCCGCCCCGTCCGGCGCGGGCAAGACAAGCCTGGTCAAGGCCCTGATGGACGCCCAGCAAGAGCCTCAGCACGGCGCGCAGGCGAAGATCCGCGTCTCGGTCTCGCACACCACACGGGCCATGCGCCCCGGCGAAGTGAACGGCGTGAACTACAACTTCGTCGATCGTGCCGAGTTCGTGCGCATGATCGAGCACGGCGACTTTCTTGAGCAGGCCGAAGTCTTCGGCAATCTGTATGGCACCTCGCAGAGCCACCTTCAGCAGACCCTGGACGAAGGCCACGACCTGATTCTGGAAATCGACTGGCAGGGTGCCCGGCAGGTTCGTGCGCAAATGCCGCAGGCCCGGTCGATCTTCATTCTGCCGCCTACCCAGCAGGCATTGCGTCAGCGCCTGACCAATCGCGGCCAGGACAGTGACGAGATCATTGAAGCGCGGATGCGTGAAGCGGTCAGCGAAATGAGCCACTACAACGAGTATGAATACGTTGTGGTCAATGACGATTTTGCCGGTGCACTGGAAGACCTCAAGGCGATATTCCGCGCCAATCGCCTGACCCAGCAGCATCAGCAAGAGCAATACAGCGAGCTTTTTCAGGAGTTGCTGGCTTGATCGAGTCGTTTCCAGACATCAGGCAACAGGTTAAAAGCATGCCGTTGGTGGCTTGCCGCTTGATGCCTGGTGCTGTCCGCTTGTAAACTATCGAGTCCGCTCGCCCATCCGGGCATCGCGCATCCGCATTTGCTACGAGGAATACCCATGGCCCGCGTAACCGTTGAAGACTGCCTAGAACACGTGGATAACCGCTTTGAGCTGGTCATGCTCTCTACCAAGCGTGCCCGTCAACTGGCAACCGGCGGCAAAGAACCAAAGCTGGCCTGGGAAAATGACAAGCCTACCGTTATGGCACTGCGTGAAATCGCGGCTGGCCTGATGGATTACGCTGTAATCGCAGAAGCCGAAATCGTTGAAGATGAACCATTGTTCGCAGCGTTCGAGGACGAGTCCAACGAGGCCGTCTAAGCCTATGCCAGGTCGACGTAGTACGGCGCAGGGTAAAAGCCATTGGCAAGGGGTAGCGCCTTGCCGAGCATAGACGCCCTCGCCGAAAGACTGTCGGCCTACCTCGGCAAGGACCAGGTCAACCTGGTTCGCCGAGCGTATTACTATGCCGAACAAGCCCACGATGGCCAGCGCCGTCGCAGTGGTGAAGCCTACGTTACGCACCCTCTTGCGGTAGCGAATATTCTTGCCGACATGCACATGGACCATCAGAGCCTGATGGCTGCGATGCTGCATGACGTCATCGAAGACACCGGGATTGCCAAGGAAGCGCTCAGCGCCCAATTTGGCGAAACCGTCGCCGAACTGGTCGACGGGGTCAGCAAACTGACCCAGATGAATTTCGAGACCAAGGCCGAAGCCCAGGCAGAAAACTTCCAGAAAATGGCCATGGCCATGGCGCGCGACATTCGCGTGATCCTGGTCAAGCTCGCCGATCGCCTGCATAACATGCGCACGCTGGAAGTGCTGTCGGGCGAAAAGCGTCGGCGCATCGCCAAGGAAACCCTCGAAATCTACGCACCCATCGCCAATCGGCTGGGTATGCACAGTGTGCGCATCGAATTCGAGGACCTGGGTTTCAAGGCGATGTACCCGATGCGCTCCTCGCGAATCAACCAGGCGGTCAAGCGCGCCAGGGGCAATCGCAAGGAACTGGTCAACAAGATCGAAGAGTCCCTTAGTCATTGCCTGGCCGTTGACGGCATCGAAGGCGACGTGAGCGGGCGGCAGAAGCATCTTTATGGCATCTACAAGAAGATGCGCGGCAAGCGTCGCGCCTTCAACGAGATCATGGATGTCTACGCATTCCGCATCATCGTCGACAAGGTCGATACCTGTTATCGCGTCCTGGGCGCTGTACATAATTTGTACAAGCCGCTGCCCGGCCGCTTCAAGGACTACATCGCGATCCCCAAGGCCAACGGCTACCAGTCCCTGCATACGACGTTGTTCGGTATGCATGGCGTACCGATCGAAATCCAGATTCGCACCCGCGAAATGGAGGAGATGGCCAACAACGGGATCGCTGCACACTGGCTGTACAAATCCAGCGACGACGAGCAGCCCAAGGGCACTCACGCCCGTGCAAGGCAGTGGGTCAAGGGCGTGCTGGAAATGCAGCAGCGTGCGGGTAACTCTCTGGAGTTCATTGAAAGCGTCAAGATCGACCTGTTTCCGGACGAAGTTTACGTTTTCACGCCCAAAGGCCGGATCATGGAGCTGCCCAAAGGCTCCACGGCGGTGGATTTCGCCTACGCGGTACACACCGACGTCGGCAACAGCTGCATCGCCTGCCGGATCAACCGCCGACTGGCGCCGCTGTCCGAACCGCTGCAAAGCGGCTCGACCGTCGAGATTGTCAGCGCCCCAGGTGCACGTCCGAATCCGGCATGGCTGAACTTCGTCGTGACCGGCAAGGCGCGTACGCATATTCGCCACGCGCTCAAGCTGCAACGCCGCTCCGAGTCGATCAACCTCGGCGAGCGCCTGCTGAACAAGGTGCTCAACGGCTTCGAATGCAGTCTCGACAAGATCACTCAGGAACGCATTCAGCTGGTGCTCAACGAGTACCGGGTCGAAGTGCTGGAAGACCTGCTCGAAGACATCGGGCTGGGCAATCGCATGGCCTATGTCGTCGCTCGCCGCCTGCTGGGCGAGGGCGAGCAGTTGCCAAGCCCTGAAGGTCCGCTGGCGATTCGTGGTACCGAAGGCTTGGTGCTCAGCTACGCCAAATGCTGCACGCCAATCCCTGGCGACCCTATTGTCGGCCACCTGTCTGCAGGCAAGGGCATGGTTGTGCATCTGGATAACTGCCGCAACATCAGCGAAATCCGTCACAACCCGGAAAAATGCATCCAGTTGTCCTGGGCCAAGGATGTCACCGGCGAATTCAACGTCGAATTGCGTGTCGAACTCGAGCATCAGCGCGGCCTGATCGCTCTGCTGGCCAGCAGCGTCAACGCGGCCGACGGCAATATCGAAAAAATCAGTATGGACGAACGCGATGGTCGCATCAGCGTGGTCCAACTGGTGGTCAGCGTGCACGACCGTGTGCATCTGGCTCGTGTGATCAAGAAACTGCGCGCCCTGACCGGTGTCACACGCATCACCCGGATGCGCGCGTAGGCCATCCCATCATCAGGAGTTCTCATGACCAAGACTGTCATCACCAGCGATAAAGCCCCTGCGGCCATCGGCCCATACTCTCAGGCCATCAAAGCTGGCAATACCGTCTACATGTCCGGACAGATCCCGCTGGACCCGAACAGCATGGAGTTGGTCGAAGGCATCGAAGCGCAGATCACCCAGGTCTTCGAAAACCTGAAGTCTGTTGCCGAAGCGGCGGGCGGGTCCTTCAAGGACATCGTCAAACTGAACATCTTTCTGACCGACCTGGGCCACTTCGCCAAGGTCAACGAGATCATGGGCACCTATTTCACCCAGCCTTATCCGGCTCGCGCCGCCATCGGCGTTGCAGCATTGCCGCGTGGCGCCCAGGTTGAAATGGACGCGATTCTCGTCATCGAATAATCCCCCGACGGAGCGTGCCTTGCGCTCCGTTCTCCCTGAAGGAAGGAATCCGTTATGCGCTCCGCGCTCGCCATCTCGCTGCTCGCCGTCATTCTGGGCGGCTGCGCCAGCCACGCCGACCGCAATCCGGACGGCACCTGGATCAACCAGACCGCCATCGACGCCGCCGTCAAACAAGGCAACTTGCGTCAGGCACTGCTCGCCAACGGCCCCAATCTGGAGTGGAAAATAAACTCCAAAGCCAATCAGGCCATTTACTCCAACGGTTTCGAGCTGGGTGAAGGCAAGATCGTCAGCGCTGCCGAAGGCAAGCTGCACATCGACTTCTACGGCAACTTCTTCGAAGACCTGAGCGTGAAGGGTGATGAACTGGTTCAAGCGGCCAGCGAGTCAGGCCCTGAACAGCACTTCCAGAAGCCGGAAAACCCGGCACCGGAAGGCGCTCAGCCTGGCACCAGCTTCGAGAAAGCCTTGTATAGCGCCTACATGGGCGGCAAATGGACTGTCGTGGAAGGCGATGGCCAAGGCAGCACCGTGCAGTTCATGCCTGACGGCAGTGTGCAGGGGCTTCCCGAAAACGATCGCTACGCACTATGCCTGGCGGGCGATTGCGCAGCCATGAGCGGCGAATACGACAGTATGTGGCTGGAGAAAGCCGAAAAAGGCAACCCGTGGATCTTTGCCCGCAAAGGCAAGCAACTGGAGATATTCCAGGCTATGAACAATGCCGGTGCTGACCAGATGCCCGAGCTGCGTCCAGGCCCACGTCGCTGGTTGCTCGAACAGCAGTAAGCAACTCAAGCCTCGGGAGCGCCCTTCAAGGCGCTCCTGACTGCGACGTTTCTACCCCAACAAAGCCGCATAGCCAGCCCGATAATCCGGGTACATTGGCGTCCATCCCAGTGCGCGCGCCCTGGCATTGCTGCAACGCTTGCTGCCCACGCGCTGCACGCTGACCTCCTCCGACCATTCGCTCACCCCCAGATATTCACGTATCCACGCCACCACATCGGCCAGCGCAGCCGGATCGTCGTCAACGCCTAGATAGCAATTCTCCAGTGCCACACCTCGTTGATCCGCCTGAAGCAGATGCTCCAGCAAACTGGCGGCATCGTCGGCATGAATGCGATTGGCATAGACCGGAGGATCAACTCTGACACTGTGCCCCTGACGCACGCGGTTCGACAGATCACTGCGTCCGGGCCCGTAGATACCGGTCAGCCTCACCGCCGTGGCTGGCAGTCCGCTGTTCAGCGCTAGCTGCTCGGCTTCCAGCATCACAGTGCCGGTGTAGTTGGCCGGTTCGGTGACGGAGTCTTCATCAACCCACTCCCCATTCTGCTGACCGTAGACACCGCTGCTTGAGACGAAGATCAACCGCTTTGGACGCTGCCCGGTCTGCTCAAGCCAGCTCAATACATTGCGCAGCCCCTCGACATAAGCCATCCGGTAACCCGCTTCGTCACGCTGCGAAGGCGTCGCGCAATACACCACATAGTCCACCGCAGTGGGCCACAGGGCAGGCTTGCGGGTATCGAACAAGTCACCCGCCACACCGTGAACACCGGCAGGCAGCTCGGAAACAGTGCGCCGCAGCCCATGCACGGTCCAGCCGTGAGGCAGCAGGCGGGTCGCAAGTCGCGAACCAATGTCACCGCAGCCGGCGATTAGAAGCGAAGGGGCAGTCATTCGGTATCTCCAGAGAAGGCGGTTTCAGTGTCGTAAAAAAGCTCATCGAGACGCGACACTCGAAACAAAGCTGTAAACAGATGTAAGCGTCCAGCGCTACTCCCCTATGCGATCACGCTGGTGACTCGTCGTTCCCAAACCTGGGGTTTGAGCATTTTCGGACGACCCCGTGTTAAGCGCAAATCACGCGACTACAATGCGCGCCTTCAACGGGATTGGCGAAGATTCACATGCGATGGAAAGACATAAAAATAGGAGATCGGACATTCTCCATGGCGCACCTTCAGCCTTTTGACCTGACGTTCGACGTTGCGCTGCAGCAGGTCACCGTCAAGTTCGAATTCGGGTTGCACTGCTTTACAGATGACAAGGGCAATGGCCATCTCATTCATTACAGAGGGGAGCGCCGTTACTTTTGCAGCGAGCGCTACGATTGCAGCACCCAGTTGGTGGAGTACATCCAGAAACGCTTTTTTCAGGGGCTGGCTGTCCCGTTTTATACGGAAAACAGCCAAAGGTATTTTTGCCTCGACCTGCATGACTATGCGATTTTTTTCTCGATCAGCAAGCCACAAGGCACCACGAACCTTTTGAAGCTTCGCGTTATATCAGCGTATGAAGTCGCTACGTGGGGCCGGCCTACCCTGCCGAAAGGGAAGCCTCATAACGTTCGCTACATCCTTGAGATGCGCAACGCCGGAAAACCCGTATAGCGAAAAGCAAAAAGCCCCGTTGCCGAGGCAACAGGGCTTTTTGTGAATCTCAATATCGGCCTGTCCTTTTGCAGTTACCTGCTTATCCCGCTCACTGGCTGGGAGTGGCCTGAGCCACCGAAATCCACACCCCTTGTCACCAAGGTTCCGGTCTGTGTCGACCGCGTAATGTTAACGCTCGCATCGAATTTGATCAATCGATGCTTTCGCGGCCTTCAATCCCTTGCTTCTTTTCGTAACCGAGCCATTCGTGAGCGCAGCGTGCTTTACCTGCTGAGATGACAGTTCCAGCGCCGTAAAAATGCTCATCGATAGGCAACCGTTCGGGCGAATATGTAAAAAAGATACTGTATTACTTTTGTTAACAAGAACGATTTGCAATAATGGCGACCCATTTGTTCCCTGTGAGCGTCGAGAGCACTGAGCGACGCACTGGAACCATCCCCTATTTTTCTCTCAGGTCCGGCCAGCATGACACGCATTCAATCAATCGCTTCGCCTACCCGGATGCCTCGCCTGCCTCGTGCATGGCGCGGTGTCGCAGCCCTCGTCTTGAGCCTGATGTTCGTACCCATGGCCCTTGCAGATCAATCGGCACCGACTGCGGCCCCTGCAACCTCTGCCGCACCTGCGGCGACAGCTCCTGTCGCGCCTGATGCCGCTGCCCCGGTGCAGGCCATGGAGCCTGCAGCCGAAGACAACAGCCTGGGCATGGCCCATGACCTGTCGCCATGGGGCATGTACCAGAACGCCGATGTCGTGGTCAAAGCGGTCATGATCGGTCTGGCCATCGCATCGATCATTACGTGGACCATCTGGATCTCCAAGGGTTTCGAACTGCTGGGTGCCAAGCGCCGGTTGCGTGGTGAAATCGTCAACCTGAAAAAAGCCCGCTCCCTGAACGAAGCGAGCTCGACCGCCAGCAAGGAAGGCACCCTCGCCCACCTGCTGGTGCATGACGCTCTTGAAGAGATGCGCCTGTCGGCCAACAGCCGTGAGCGCGAAGGGATCAAGGAACGTGTCAGCTTCCGCCTCGAGCGCCTGGTCGCAGCCTGCGGCCGCAACATGAGCATGGGCACCGGCGTACTGGCGACCATCGGCTCTACCGCACCGTTCGTGGGTTTGTTCGGTACGGTATGGGGCATCATGAACAGCTTCATCGGTATCGCCAAGACCCAGACCACCAACCTCGCTGTCGTGGCACCGGGTATCGCCGAGGCCCTGCTGGCCACGGCACTGGGTCTGGTTGCCGCAATTCCTGCGGTAGTGATCTACAACGTGTTCGCCCGCTCCATCGCCGGTTACAAGGCTCAGGTTTCAGATGCTTCGGCGCACGTTCTGCTGCTGGTCAGCCGCGACCTGGATCATCTGCCAGAACCGACCGAGCGCAATCAACAACAACCGCACATGGTCAAGGTGGGCTAACACGTGGGCCTGCATCTTAACGAAGGCGGCGATGACCTCGCCGAGAACCATGAAATCAACGTGACGCCGTTCATCGACGTCATGCTGGTGCTGCTGATCATCTTCATGGTGGCTGCACCGTTGGCGACCGTGGACATCAAGGTCGACCTGCCGGCATCCACTGCCACGCCACAGCCCAGGCCCGAGAAGCCGATCTTCCTCAGCGTCAAGACCGACAAGAGCCTGTATCTGGGTGAAGAGAAGGTTGCCCGCGAGCAGATCGGTCAGGTGCTGGACGCCCGGACCAAGGGCAAGAAGGACACCACGATCTTCTTCCAGGCCGACAAGGGCGTGGATTACGGCGATCTGATGGAAGTCATGAACACGCTTAGGGGTGCGGGTTACCTCAAGGTTGGTCTGGTGGGTCTTGAGACGGCTGGTAAGAAATGATCAGTACGCGCCAAAAACTGACGCGCTATAGCGGTAGTCTGTTGTTGGTGCTGGCCGTGCACGCTATCGCGATCATCATCGCCGTTCGCTGGCCCGCCTCTCAGGCGATTGAGCTAACGCCAGCGGCCATGATGGTCGAGCTTGCGCCTCTGCCTGAGCCCGCACCGCCGCCACCACCAAAAGTCGTTCAGCCACCTCCGCCGCCAGCCCCTGAAGAACCAGAGCCCATGCCGGAAATCGCGCAAGCGCCGAAGCCGGAAATCGTGGTGCCCAAAAAGGTTGAAAAGCCCAAGCCAAAACCGCAGCCGCCAAAGCCGCAGAAGAAGCCTGAGCCACCTCAGGAAAAACCTGCTGACGAAAAACCGGTCGACACGCCGCCTACGACTGCCAAACCGGAAAAAGCAGCTGCTCCGAAGCCCGCTCCTGCGCCTGCGCCGCCCAGCAATGCGCTGCCAAGCTGGCAGGGTGACCTGTTAAGTCATCTGGGCAAGTACAAGAAGTATCCCGAGGATGCGCGTCGTCGTGGCATGCAGGGTGTTGCACGCCTGCGCTTCGTTGTCGATGCTGACGGCAACGTGCTGTCTTACTCGATTGCCAATAGTTCAGGCAGCCCGGCGCTGGATCGAGCGACCATGGAAATGATCCGTCGCGCTCAGCCACTGCCCAAGCCGCCCAAGGAAATCCTCAACAACGGCACCATTGAAATCCTCGCACCGTTCGTTTATTCACTGGATAAACGCTGAATTGTACTTTTGTTACTTGTGAGTGCTTCTGATAACGTGCGTCTATCGATCGCACCCGCTATGCTGGGGTCGCAACTTCATGGACGCACGTTATGACTCTTACAGAATTACGCTACATCGTCACGCTTGCCCAGGAGCAGCACTTTGGCCATGCGGCTGAGCGCTGCCACGTCAGCCAGCCAACGCTGTCGGTGGGCGTCAAGAAACTAGAAGACGAACTCGGTGTGCTCATTTTCGAGCGCAGCAAGAGCGCCGTGCGCCTGACACCGGTCGGTGAAGGCATCGTTGCGCAAGCGCAGAAAGTGCTGGAGCAGGCTCAAGGTATTCGTGAGCTGGCCCAGGCAGGCAAGAATCAGCTGACCGCGCCGCTGAAAGTCGGCGCTATTTATACCGTCGGCCCTTACCTGTTCCCTCACCTGATTCCACAACTGCACCGGGTTGCTCCGCAGATGCCGTTGTATATCGAAGAAAACTTCACGCATGTGCTGCGCGACAAGCTGCGCAACGGTGAGCTGGATGCCGTCATCATCGCCTTGCCGTTCAACGAAGCCGACGTGCTGACCCTGCCGCTTTACGACGAGCCGTTCTCCGTTCTGATGCCGGCCGATCACCCCTGGACTCAGAAAGAGACCATCGACGCCTCGGCACTCAACGACAAGAGCCTGTTACTGCTGGGCGAAGGTCACTGCTTCCGTGATCAGGTTCTGGAAGCCTGCCCTACTCTGGGCAAAGGCAATGAAGGCGCCAAGCACACGACTGTGGAATCCAGCTCGCTGGAAACCATTCGGCACATGGTCGCTTCCGGGCTGGGTATTTCGATCCTGCCGCTTTCGGCCGTCGACAGTCACCACTACGCGCCCGGCGTGATCGAAGTCCGCCCGCTGACGCCGCCTGTGCCTTTCCGCACGGTCGCCATCGCCTGGCGCGCAAGCTTTCCGAGACCCAAAGCCATCGAAATTCTCGCTGACTCTGCACGCCTGTGCTCGGTGGCACGTCCGAAACCAGTCGCGAGCTAGGCAGAAAAGAAATGAGCGAGCTTTCCAGGGTCTCGGTCACGGCGCTCAAAGGCGTCGGTGAAGCGATGGCAGAAAAGCTGGCCAGGGTCGGGCTGGAAACCCTACAGGACGTGCTGTTCCATCTGCCGCTGCGTTACCAGGACCGGACCCGCGTAGTACCGATTGGTGCATTGCGCCCCGGCCAGGATGCCGTGATCGAAGGCGTGGTCAGCGGTGCCGATGTGGTAATGGGCAAGCGCCGCAGCTTGCTGGTAAGGCTTGGCGACGGCACAGGTGTCGTCAGCCTGCGCTTCTACCACTTCAGCAACGCTCAGAAAGAAAGCATGAAGCGTGGCACGCATCTTCGCTGCTTCGGCGAAGCGCGTCCCGGTGCTTCCGGCCTGGAAATCTATCATCCGGAATATCGGGCGATTACCGGTGATGAGCCCGCGCCCGTCGAACAGACCCTCACGCCGATCTATCCCACGACCGAAGGCCTCACCCAGCAGCGCCTGCGTCAGTTGTGTCAGCAAAGCCTGGCGATGCTCGGCCCCCAAAGCCTGCCGGACTGGCTGCCGGATGAGCTGGCCCGCGACTATCAACTGGCCCCGCTGGATGATGCGATCCGCTATCTGCATCACCCGCCCGCCGATGCCGATGTGGAGGAACTGGCCCTCGGGCATCACTGGGCGCAACACCGGCTGGCTTTCGAGGAACTGCTTACCCACCAGCTTTCCCAGCAGCGTCTGCGCGAAAGTCTGCGCTCACAGCGCGCACCGGCGTTGCCTGTTGCGAAAAAACTGCCGAAACAATTTCTCGCCAACCTTGGCTTCGCGCCCACGGGTGCCCAGCAGCGGGTCGGCAAGGAAGTCGCCTATGACCTGAGCCAGCCTGAGCCGATGCTGCGGTTGATCCAGGGTGACGTCGGTTCGGGCAAGACCGTGGTCGCCGCGCTGGCTGCCTTGCAGGCGCTGGAAGCGGGTTATCAAGTGGCGCTGATGGCCCCCACCGAAATTCTCGCCGAGCAGCACTACATCAATTTCCAGCGCTGGCTTGAGCCGCTGGGCGTGGGCGTGGCCTGGCTGGCGGGCAAGCTCAAGGGCAAGGCGCGTGTCGCGTCTTTGGAGCAGATCGCCAGTGGCACGCCCATGGTGGTGGGCACCCATGCGCTGTTTCAGGACGAAGTGCAGTTCAAGAACCTCGCGCTGGTGATCATCGACGAGCAGCACCGGTTCGGTGTTCAGCAACGTCTGGCGCTGCGCAAAAAGGGCGTCGGCGGCCTGATGTGTCCGCATCAATTGATCATGACCGCCACACCGATTCCACGCACGCTGGCGATGAGCGCCTACGCCGATCTGGACACGTCGATTCTGGACGAACTGCCGCCCGGGCGGACGCCGGTCAATACCGTGCTGGTTGCCGACAGCCGCCGCCTGGAAGTCGTGGAGCGTGTACGCGCTGCTTGCGCCGAGGGTCGCCAGGCCTATTGGGTATGCACGCTGATCGAAGAATCCGAAGAACTGACGTGCAAAGCCGCTGAAACCACCTACGAAGAACTGAGCAGTGCCTTGGGTGAGGTTCGCGTCGGGTTGATACACGGACGCATGAAGCCCGCAGAAAAGGCCGCGATCATGGCCGAATTCAAGCAGGGTGCGCTGCAATTGCTGGTGGCAACCACAGTAATCGAAGTTGGGGTCGACGTGCCGAACTCCAGCCTGATGATCATCGAAAACCCCGAGCGCCTCGGTCTGGCTCAATTGCACCAGTTGCGCGGGCGCGTCGGGCGCGGCAGTGCGGTCAGCCATTGTGTGCTGCTCTACCACCCGCCGCTTTCACAGATCGGACGGCAGCGGCTGGGCATCATGCGCGAAACCAACGATGGCTTTGTCATCGCCGAAAAGGACCTTGAACTGCGTGGTCCCGGTGAAATGCTGGGAACCCGACAAACGGGCCTTCTGCAATTCAAGGTCGCCGACCTTATGCGTGACGCAGACCTGCTACCGGCCGTACGCGACGCGGCTCAGGCCCTGTTGGAGCGTTGGCCCCAACATGTCAGCCCACTGCTCGACAGATGGCTGCGTCATGGCCAGCAGTATGGCCAGGTGTGATGCAGGCTACGCTTTGAACACCACGTGCGACCGAAAACGAATAACGTGGTTATACTTCAAAAAATGTAGGAATTTGGACATAGCTCATGACAGAAGTCGCCCACGTCAATGATCCGCAGCATGCGCCGTCGGTAATCCGGCAGTTGCTTGAAAAATTGGCTATCAGCTACAACGAAGTCATGGACGACAAAAGCTTGCCCCCGGCGCGCAAGGTTCAGGCTGTGCTGGTCGAGGACGCTGTCGGTGCGCTGCTTATCCTGTTCCCGCAGAGCCAGTTGCTCGACCTCAGCCGAATCACCGAGCTGACCGGGCGCCAGCTGACCGCTGTGCCGCATGATCGCTTGCAGCGCATGCTCACCAAGCACAACCTGCAAGTGCTGCCGGGGCTCCCGGCACTGACCAGTTCACCGTGCCTTTACGATGATCGCCTGCTGCAAGAGCCAACACTGCTGGTGGGCTCGGGTGAAAAGGGCCTGTTGCTGGAAATCAGCAGTGACGACTTCAAAGGCATGCTGAGCAAGGCCAGTGCCGCGCACTTCGGCCAGTCGGTCGCAGCCATTCGTCCGAACCTGGATCGTCCTGACGACGATCCGGCAGAAATCACCCAGGCCATGCACGTTTTCACGGCGCGTCGTATCCAGCAGCGTCTGGAAGCGACCCTGGAAATACCACCGCTGGCCGGAACTGCACAGAAAATCATCAAGCTGCGCGTCGACCCCGATGCGACCATCGATGACATCACCGGCGTAGTCGAAACCGACCCTGCGCTGGCGGCACAGGTCGTGAGCTGGGCGGCATCGCCCTATTACGCGTCCACCGGCAAGATCCGCTCGGTAGAAGATGCAATCGTCCGCGTGCTGGGCTTTGATCTGGTGATCAACCTGGCACTGGGCCTCGCGCTGGGCAAAACCCTGAGTCTGCCCAAGGACCAGCCGCAACAGACCACGCCGTATTGGCAGCAATCGATCTACACTGCTGCGGTGATCGAAGGCCTGACCCGCGCCATTCCCCGCGCCAGTCGCCCGGAAGCTGGCCTGAGCTACCTCGCCGGTTTGCTGCACAACTTCGGCTACCTGCTGCTGGCCCACGTATTTCCGCCACACTTCACCCTGATTTGCCGCCAGCTGGAAGTTAACCCGCATCTGCACCACAGCTTTATTGAGCAGCATTTGCTGGGTATCAGCCGCGAGCAGATCGGTGCCTGGCTGATGCGCTACTGGGACATGCCCGATGAGCTCGCCATCGCGCTGCGCTTCCAGCACGACCCCCACTACAAGGGCGAACATCACGTCTACGCCAACCTGGTTTATCTGGCCGTACGCCTGTTGCGGGTGAACGGCATCGGTGCCGGGCCAGAGCAGGAGATTCCTGACGAGTTGTTCGAACGCCTGGGCCTGTCCCGCGAAAAAGCCAACGAGTCAGTGAAAAAAGTGCTGGAGGCCGAGGTGCTTCTGCGCGAACTGGCTTCGCAGTTCAGCAAGTAATCAGTCGGCACAATTAATCTGTCGGTAATAGTGCCGACAGATTTGATGCCGGCGCTCAATTCTCAGCCTCATCCCCCAACAGGTGGTTGCCCAGGCG
Source organism: Pseudomonas syringae group sp. J248-6 (assembly GCF_032586995.1). Taxonomy (NCBI): domain Bacteria; kingdom Pseudomonadati; phylum Pseudomonadota; class Gammaproteobacteria; order Pseudomonadales; family Pseudomonadaceae; genus Pseudomonas; species Pseudomonas syringae group sp. J248-6. The sequence continues at coordinate 29,097 of NZ_JAWHOP010000018.1, forward strand.
CAGCCAGCTAAGCCACCTGTATCTCGCCCATCCGTGCTTCTCCGTTTATGCGCCACAACCCTTTTGACAATAAATCTCCACAATAGCTGATTGAAAGGTCGGTGAAAGCTTGGCCAATTAGCATCGCCTCACTTCCGGCAAAAAGACCGGCTAGCCAGGAACGGATTCCAACGTGTTTCAGGCCCAATTAACAACAATAATGGTGATTCCGATGCTTGCTGACTTCTCGTTCCATACCCTCCTTGCGCCTCCACTCCACGTACCGATCTGCTGAGCTGACTCGTTCATTTCACGTTCTGTAGCCGTATGACGTCTGGAGTATTCCCATGCTGACTTTCCTTGGCTTTGCCATGGTTATTGCGTTCATGTACCTGATCATGAGCAAGCGCCTCACTGCGCTGATCGCCCTGATCCTGGTTCCGATCATCTTCGCCCTGTTCGGTGGCTTCGCAGCCCAGATCGGCCCGATGATGCTGGCGGGTATCACCAAGCTGGCGCCAACCGGCGTGATGCTGATGTTCGCCATCCTTTATTTTGCCCTGATGATCGACTCCGGCCTGTTCGACCCGGCCGTGCGCAAGATCCTGAAAATGGTCAAGGGCGACCCGATGCGCATTTCGGTCGGCACCGCCGTGCTGGCGCTGGTGGTGTCCCTCGACGGTGACGGCGCGACCACCTACATGATCTGCGTCGCCGCCATGCTGCCGCTGTACAGCCGCGTCGGCATGAGCCCGCGCATCATGGCCGGCCTGATCATTCTGGCGGGTGGCGTGATGAACATGACCCCGTGGGGTGGCCCGACCGCTCGTGCGGCCAGTGCCCTGCATGTCGATGCATCCGACATTTTCGTACCGATGATCCCGGCAATGCTGGCTGGCGTGGTTGCGATCCTGGCAATTGCCTACTTCTACGGCAAACGCGAACGCGCTCGTCTGGGTGAACTGCAACTTAAGGGTGATGAAGTCGATCACAGCGAAATCAGCGTCTCGCAGTTCCCGGATGCACGTCGTCCAAAGCTGATCTGGTTTAACGGCGCGCTGACCTTCGCACTGATGGTCGCCCTGATCATGGGCCTGCTGCCGCTGCCGGTACTGTTCATGATCGCGTTCAGTATCGCGATGATCATCAACTACCCGAACCTGCAGGACCAGAAGGACCGCGTATCAGCCCACGCAGGTAGCGTTCTGGCAGTGGTCGGCCTGATCTTCGCCGCAGGTATCTTCACCGGTATTCTGTCTGGTACCGGCATGGTCGACGCCATGTCGAAAAGCCTGCTGGCAGTGATCCCGGATGCGCTCGGCCCGTACCTCGCCGTCATCACCGCGCTGGTGAGCATGCCGTTCACCTTCTTCATGTCCAACGACGCGTTCTACTACGGCGTACTGCCAGTGCTGTCCGAAGCCGCTGCCCACTACGGCATCAGCCCGGTTGAAATGGCCCGCGCCTCCATCGTCGGTCAGCCGGTCCACTTGCTCAGTCCTCTTGTGCCATCGACCTACCTGCTGGTTGCCCTGGCCGGTATCGAGTTCGGCGACCATCAGCGCTTCACCCTGAAATGGGCGATTCTGGTCTGCATGTGCATCCTGGTTGCCGCGCTGCTGATGGGGATCTTTCCGTTCTATAGCAGCATGTAAAACGCAGTACCTGTCACAAAGGCTCGCCGTCGACTTGATCGTTGACGGCGAGTTTTTGCGTTTGGGCGGTCAATTGGTCGAAGGGCGATACTGCAACGCCTCGGCCAGATGGCTGATCTCGCGGTTGATTCTGATTACACTTCTGACGGGTGTAAAAGGCCCGCCGAGGATCGCAGGCCCGGCGCATCGATTGTCATTAGCCCATTTCTATACTTGCCGAGGGATAGCCCATTCAGTTGGCAGACAGCGTTGACATTCAAACTAAACAATGAAACCATAGATGGCGCGTATGGAAAGCGCAAATAATTATAAATATCTAAAGGAATAGCATGCTTTATACCCTGCGTTCTCATTTGCACTCCCCTCAATTCAAGTGGCCCTCGAAAGTATCTCGTATACTGTCGGGCTCTGTGCGTCTCTCTTTCAACGATTATTATCATTCCGCCACCGGGGCGAGTTGATTTTCGACTGACTGAAATCTACTCACTATACAAACTCTCTACCGCATAGCGTTCTGCTATTTGTACGGTCGTGCACGCTACGTTTCTGTCGCAGAAACGTACGGCAACCGGTATTGGAAAAATATCAATACCGCCGCGTATAAACCACGGCAGAGGCCCAATGCGTTATTCCCTATGCGTTCATTTATTGGTCGGTTCGACCATGAAAGGTAGTGTATGAAGACTGTCGTAATGATCGGTGGCCATGATGAAACTTTTATGCATTATGATGGCTTGGGTTTTGATTTTACCGTGCTGCAATTGCCGGACTCGGTAGGTCCTAACCTCACCGCACTCACAGACAAAATTCATCTTGTCAGCGATTTCTCCGAAGCCACCGTACTCGGCAAAATCGATGAAATCCTTAAAAAGCAGACAGTCGATTTCATTTTTTCGTTCACCGAAGACGGACTGCTGGCAGCGGCACGAGCGAGCCAGCATTATGCTATTCCCGGCATGGACTTTGACGCATGCGAAGTCTGCATAAACAAGGCGCTGATGCGCACCAGGCTGGAAAATACAGAGTTTGCGGTCCATAGCGCAATCTGCAGAACACGCGCTGACGTTGAGCATTTTTTCAATTCCCGCAATGGCCCGATTGTCCTGAAAGACCCCAAAGGCTCCGGGAGCGAAAACGTATTCATCATCAAAGATGCCACGTCTTTGCAGAGCATGCTGGAGGGGTTTTCTCAGGAAAATTTCGTTATGTTGGCGGAGGAGTTTCTGAACGGTCGAGAGGTCAGTGTCGAAACGTTGACCATCGACTCACAACATCGTGTTCTTGCCGTCACCAACAAGCGACTGTACAAGACCTCCCTGGCGGAAGAGCAGCACATCATCTCGCCAGATAATCTGGAGGCCGCGGTGTTCGAGCAGTTAGCTGGCTATTGCGAGCGGTTGTTGACTGCCCTCAATCATACACACGGCCCCTGCCATATTGAGGTGACCATCGCGGATGGACAGTTTCATCTCATAGAGGTCAATAACCGGGTCGGCGGCGATTATATTGGCTTGCTGGTTGAACTGACTACAGGCGTTGACCTGTTCAGGGAGACTTTGCAGTTCCATAGCTGTGCGGTGGATAAAAACAGTTTCGAACAGCCGGCCCGTTACACGTTCGCGGGCTCTCATCTTTTTTATGAGCCGCTGGACACTGCACTTCTTAATGATGTTTTACAGGAAGTGGATATCATCAGGTTGATCATGGGCGAAGCCAATCCGCCATTGAACAGATCGCACACCAATGATGACAAGGTCGGCATGGTGGTCATCGCTAGTCATGACCGGGAAAAGTTCTACGCCGCCATCGAACGTCTCAACACACTGAGTTCCGCCAACTAAGTTTATTACGCAAAGGAATAGCAGATATGGAAGTCATCTCTCGTAACGATATCGAGACCCTCAACAGCGTAGTGGTTGATGGCGCCTTGCACGATTTAGGCGTTGTGAAGATATTCTCCCAGCACCCTGCGCTGGCTGAATTCATCCCGTCCAACAGTGAGCTTGCTATCAGTTGGGTCCGGCTCGAAAGGGATCAGGAACTGTCGGTTCATCAGCATCCCGAAGCAAGCCTGATACTGATTTGTGATGGTTCGGGGGAAACGTTGGGGGCGACCGAGCGTGCGATAGAAGCGGGTGACATGGTTTTAGTGCCACCTCATGCCCTGCATGGCTTCAAAGGCACCCAAAATGGTTTTTGGGCACTTTCCATTCAGTTCAATGGCAAGGCCCTGTACGAAGACACGTCGCGACCGAGCGTCGTCTTCAAATCACAGGAATCCGATACCGCGAAGCCTGCCGATGTGCTGTTACGAGACAATCAGGCTTACCTGGATAGCTTCAAGAATAGTCGGCTGTTGTCGCTCATCAATTCGCCATCCATTGATCAACCGCAAGTGCGCGAAAAACTCCTCGACTGCCTGCAGACCTGGTCAGATATGTTTCAGGATTTGCTGCATATCCGAGTGGCGATGACGCTTGATCAGGCTCACAAAAAAATTGCTCTTGAGCACTTGATAGAAGAGCTGGGTCATAACAATAACCTGCGTCTTCAGCGCAACACCAACCCTTCCCCGGTTTCGGATGCAGCCTTTCATTCCACTATGGAATGGTTCAGGCACCAGATGCTTTATAAAAGCGATATGGTCAAGACGCTCTTGATGCACGTCGTACTGGAAGGCAGCGGTGAAATTTTCCACAGCGAAGCCGCTCGGGTATTCGCTGGCATGCCGCACTTTCAGGAACATGGCGAAGACGATGGTCATCACGTCAGTATGGGCATAGCGCTGCTGAACGACGCGTCGCCAAGAGAAGTCGAGGATTTACGCGTAGCGTTAAGTGAAGGCTGGGACATGATCACACTGCTTTGCGATCGATTTGCCGATATTGCCTGTCAAGACTCACTGGGACGTGAGACCGTCACGGATCTTCAATCTGTGCCGGTATATAACTGATTCCTATGAAGATTGCAGAAGTCTTGAAAACCGCCCTTTGCTTCCGTACGCCTGAAGGAGCTCGAGGAGCGCATTCGGTACACGCCTACCGCTGGCAACGCTGGTGCAAGGCCGCGATCGATGATGCAAGTAGAGCCGGAAACAGACGGCTTCATATCGAGATTTTTGCAGCCCTCAAACGGGATGTCATGTTAGCGCTGGTTGCAATCGGGGTGCATACCGCGGCGGCTTTTGGTGCCGCAGTCACCTTGAAATCATTGCTGATCCAACTGATGCGGGCTGACTCGTCCGTGCTCTCGAATATCACCCAAGGCACCACCTGTCTTCTGCTGATTTACTGTGCCTGGCTGGCGCTCAACCACACTTTCTTTCTGGCTGAGCTAGTCGGCGTAGGCAGTCGCTCCTATGTGGAACAAAGGGTATTAATCAAAAGGACTGTTGCGCAAAACGGCGTCTTTGCGCTCAGCCTGACAACGTTGCTCGACCGAGAGGCCGCGCGTGTCGAATCCTCATGGTCAGGATTGATTACGATAGCGCTTGCGCTGGCAACGGTGCTTTTCACCTCCGCTTTTTTCTTTCTTGCTCTGGGCGCTAGTGCGGTGGCTGCCCTTGCGGTCATCGCTGGCAGTTCAATGATCGTGTTCTGGGTTGCTCAACGACTGGGCGCAACCTATGAACAGTTATCGTTGAGTGCGACTCAGCGCATAGAGGTGGGGGTATTCGCAACGAAAAATCGGCGTCAAGCCTGGCTGAGGAACTGGAATGCCGAACTGATCCGTGAATACGCCGCCAAACGAAACCTCGAAGAGGGCTCCTTGAAAAAAGCTGCTCGCCTGGTCGCGGCCATTAGTCTGATCTCGACCATGACGCCGATTACCGCACTGTTAAGCTCGGCGCTGCTACAACTAATTTATCTGGGCCAAGTCGATACACCAGGGGTGCTGGCCGCCATCGCGTTGATTGGGGGACTGAAGTCAGTCGCCAATAATATTCCAGACATTGTGCAAAGTATTTCCCAAGGCTTTGTAGGCCACCGTCATATCGAGCAATACCTTGACGCCCCTGGGCCCGTTAACCCCCCTTGCGCAACATCAATACCGCCCTCCACGAAGGCAAAGCATATTGCCATTGTCGGCGCCGCAGGCAGTGGCAAGACATCTATGCTGAGAAACTGTGCGCAACGCTTTCCCGGGGCTGACGATCAGGCGATTTTCATTCCGGACGAACCGTGGATATTCGCTGGCGGTCTTGGCGAAAATCTGAGTATCTATCGGCGTGAATTTTCAGACGAAGAGGTACAGGAGGCGATTGCGCTCGCACGCCTGCCCGGGGACTTTTATCTCGACTACATCAGAGAGCGGGATTGCGGCGCAATCAAGCAATGGGACGTTTCCAGAGGCCAGGGAAAACGAATAGAACTGGTCCGCGCCCTAGTGGCACGCACAGACTGGATCTACATCGACCAACCGACCTCAGGGCTGGATGACGCGCTGGCTGCGGGATTGTTGAGAACACTGCTGGACGGCCCATGGCGTGATACAAACGTAATGTTCGTCACGGATAAGCCGGAGGAAAGAGACACTGCCGAAGAAATCTGGACTGTTTCTGGCGGTAGGATTATCGACATAAAAACTCACCACGCTTGCGCTTCTTCGCGACCTCTCGCTTCACCGGTGGCAAGCTCTTTCTCTGCGTCCTCGCCGCCAAAGGCAGTACACAGTAAAAATAATTCGACAGAACAGCCTGAGCGGGTTTCCAGATCAATCACCAGCAGCCTGATAGCGTTCGGCACGGGCGCCATCACGTTGGTCGCATTCACCCTGATGGCACTCAAAGAAGTGCTCACTATTGCAGGCGACTACCTGATCGCTAGCGGTTATCTGGGTACGCATCTGAATGCATCTTTGCTCGGGCTGGCCGGCGTTTTGCTAGTGAGTGCTTTGCTTTCGATTTCCGGGGCGTTGGTCACGGCGAAGAAATGTATTGAGGCGGCGTCTGCACACTGCAATCGATACCTTTCTTATTTAATGAACCCGGGCCTTGATGAGCGCCTGACCCAGAAAATCAATCACGACAGCCAAAACAAGCTGACATGGGATCAGCGGCGCGTCGATGAAGTATTGCCCGTTCTGTTGCTGGAAACCATCGGCGCGGCAACCTTGCTGTCGGTCACGGCAGGGTATGTTGTGCTGAATAACATTTACGTACTGTTTCCGTTTGTTTTCATCAGCCTGTGTTATTGGCGGGGAGCACGACGCTCCGGCGAGTTGCTAAAAAAATCCAACACTCGGGAAATCGACACCACCGCCCTATTGTTCACACGCATTCAAGCACTGAGTTGGGACGGCGGTCGATTTGAAAGCATGGCCAGAAACTCCAGCATACTGAACTGGTTGAGCGGCAACCTGGCCGCTCGAGCGTTTGCTTCTCTGGATAATGCTGCGATGCGTCGTTGGTATAGCTACAAACTGGATTTGATGGGTGTTTTCTTTCTTTCCGGCATCGTGGCATCAACCATTTACTTTCACGCCATCGGCGTAGCCACGATGGCGAACGTTCTGGCTGTGAGTCTTTCATACAGCCTGATTGCGATTTTCGCGCGCTTGGGAAGGTGCGTGGTGGAGTTGCGACAAGTCCTCGACAGTGCCGATCGCCTGGTCGTGGCTGGCCTCTTGCCAACGGCAGCGCCGAGATGCCAATACGTTCAAAATGGTGCGCCATTGGTATCGTTTTCAAACGTCACATTCGTTAACCCTCACAGCGGAATAACGGTGCTAGAAGATTTCGACCATGCGTTTCACGAGAATGATGTCGTGGTGATCATGGGGGCAAGCGGTGTCGGTAAATCAACCTTCGCCAGTCTGGTAGTGGGCAGCCTGCTGCCAAGTCAAGGTCAGGTATCGACGCTGGGTGAAACTATCGGGTATCTGACACGGCCACATGCCGAAGACGTTCAGTTATTGACCTCCAGCCCGATATTCAAGCCGGGACCGCTGTTTGAACATTTCAATAGCACGTCTCAGGAAGAACTTTATCAGCAGGCCTCTTATCTGGGCCTCTCGAGCATTATCGAACGCCTGCCGGAGGGCTTCAATCAAGAGGTTGCCTGGAGTGGTGACGTTAACCTGAGCAAGTCAGAGCTTCAACGACTTGCGCTGCTTGATTTGACCATCAATGCACCGTCCATCGCCATCCTCGACGAGGCCACCTCCGAGCTGGACAGCGTCGAAGAACTTCAGCTCATCAGAAAGTTGATGGCAGCCCTGCCAAAAACCTTGTTTTTCATCATTACTCATAACGCTGAGCTTTCTGCGCTGGGAAACAGAAACTTTACCTTCAACTCTGAAAAGCGATTGGTTGAAAAAACGATATAAGCCTATTCTCACACATTGTTATACAAGGATCGTAAGTATGGAGTTGCCTGCGCAGCGGGAGGCGTTTTGCATCAGTTATGGCGTCTCTAACCCACAGCTGCCCTTGAGCGGTATTGCCCACTGGGAGTCAATGCTCAAAGGGCTCGCGGAGCAAGACGGTATCCTGCATGAAGAGCAGGCCTATGTCGCACCCGGCTTCTTTTATATGCCTGTTACTGCGCAGCCGGACCCACCGTTCCTGAAGCAATTGATACGTCAGGCACATACAGCCGACTGGCTGTTGGTTCCCTCCCTGAAGAAAACCGATCACTCGCTGCGCCAGCAATATGAAACAGACATAATAGTGGTTCCCTTCATGCAGGTTGCCTATCTGCATGTTGAAGGAGAACTTGACGCTTGTTTGCTGACTGCCATGGGCAGAAAAGCATACAAGGAGATGGTACGCCTTACCCGAAGGACTGAAGAACTGTGCCATACGCGACTCTATCGCTTGGACGAACTGGTTGAAAACAATCAAGTATTGGAAGCGTTTTCAACACTGCAGTCGTTAAACGTGGACAAATACCAGCACGTGAGGAACCTGTACGCTCTTGAAACACTGCAGGCACTGGCACGCTCAACTGAAGGTCCAAAATACTATATAAAAATGAATTATGAAAAATTGAATAATGTCGCTGTCTACGGCTCCCTAAGCTACGCTGATCAGCAACAGGGCGTTTTCTCTCAGCTGGTGCAAGGTCAAGACCGCAGCCAGGTACCCCCCGGGCTCAACTTGTACGTCAGCGATTACTATCAACTTTATAAAGTGGCTGATGAGCTTGGATTCAAGACAAGCTGTCTTGGCCGCGGCGCCATCGATATGAAAAAACGAATGGGTGCCAACCGGGTAGTCGACCTGGACAACTGGCTGATTCCTGTCAGAACGAATCGGCAAAAACAAATGCATGCATTTTCAGTCAGAGCATACGGTTAATAAGGAATTTTCGTGTCTTTCTTTGATCTCAATCGGCAACTTGATAGCCAGCACATAATAGAGAATGGTATCTCGATTATGGACTACTCGACATCGACCTTCGATTTGGCTGGTACACTTCAAAAAACGCTCGTCGGCCGCTATAAGCTCAGGGCTAACTTCCCGCTGGACAAGATTCACGAATGCCTCGAACACGAAGAAATCCAACGCCACCGAAAAGAGTCTGGCCACTGGTATGACCCGTTACAAACGCTGGGTGAGCCAATGATCAATGAATACTACACCTTTGTGAATGGGCTCAGTCAGCGTCTGGGTTTCGACTTTGTGTTCGAACATAACCCGCTGGTGCGCTACCACATTCCCACGACACTGGATGATCGTTACAGACTACCGGACGGCGAGTTGTTTACTCACCACTCGGATACCTTACTGGGCGACTATTTCCAGCAAATCAATATATGGTTACCGTTCTGCGACGTTAAAAATACCGCAGCACTCAGCGTTTGCTCGAAGCGTGCCAGTCTGCGCGCTCTAAAAACGTTCGCCCATGAGCAGAGTTATAGCTACGACGAATATAAGGACAGTCGAATCGATTTCTTCGATTATGCAAAGCAACGTCCGCAGTTCATATCGGACCTCAGGATGGATGCCATGCCGACCAACCTTCGCTACGGCCAGTGCCTGATGTTTGATCCACGTGTACTGCACGGGACGGCAGAGAACACGGAGAATGTAACGCGTGTGAGCATGGATTTCAGGATTATCCCGGTGGATGATTACGAGTCCATCATCAAGGAACTCCAGCTTCAAGGGGGTCGCCCTAATAGCTACGAAGGCGAAGGTTTGATCAAGGGCGAGTTCTACAACGCATTGACTGCACGTGAAGTCGTCAGCCGCTGATTCCTCTGCACTGTCATAACACCTCAACAATTAACCCGAGAACGGATCATGACGACGACAATCGCGTGGCTGGACGGCAAGTACCTCGAGATAGACAAAGTATCTTTTTCACCCGTCACTCACTCGCTTTCTTATGCGTCATCAGTTTACGAGGGCATGCGCAGTTACGGCTCAAGCATTTTCAAATGCGAGGAGCACTTGCAACGTCTGCAACGGTCAGCGCAGGTATTCAAACACGAAGTGAATTACAGCAACGCCATGCTGGCGGAAGCCTGTCATGAACTACTGAGACGAAATGAACTTGTAGACGCTTACATTAAAATCGTCGTGTTCTATGACGATGTCGACGTCAGTTTTATGGGCCGAAACTGTCGCAGCAAAGTGGTAATATTTGTCCTTCCATTCGCCCCCAAATCCGCGACCACACCTTACCGGCTGACGATAGCCAATTGGCGTCGAGCCCCTGCTGCTTGTCATCCCTACCAAGCAAAAACCTCATCTACCTATGCGCTCAGTTTTTTGAGTTTTCGTGACAAGGGCGAGTGTTTCGACGACGTGCTGTTTCTTTCTACGATGGACACGGTCTGTGAGTCCAGCGGCTCGAACGTCTTTTTTGTGAAAGAAAACCTACTCATCACGCCGACCACTGACATGGCATTGGCGGGAATAACGCGCCAGGTTGTCATCGACGAGCTGTCTCAGTTACTGAACTTGCAAGTTGTGCAGCGGGATATTTCAAGCTTGGAGCTGAACCAGTTTGACGGTGCCTTTCTGTGCGGTACCGCTATGGAGATCACAGAGGTCAGTTGTATTGATGACGTCATCTACAAGAAAAATTCATGGGTCGAGTTATTGGCTACCGCGTATAAAAAAATGGTGATGAGCGCGTCGGGTTGACCCACGCAGAAGCGAGTGCGCCCCTGTTGTTTATCCATGGTGGACTTACATTCTGCCGAGTCAATTATTCGAAGGCCGATATTGCAACGCCTCGGCCAGATGACTGCGGCTGATCGTGTCCACTTGCTCCAGATCCGCCAGCGTCCGTGCCACTTTCAGCAGTCGATGCGCCGAACGTAATGAGAGGGTCAGACGCTCGCAGGCCGTCTCCAGCCAGCTTTCATCGACACTGGACAGCGCGCAGTGCTCGCGCAGCCCCGGCAGGTCGAGAAAAGCATTGGCACAGCCCTGACGACGTTGCTGACGGTCTCTCGCCTCAGCGACCACGGCTGCGGCACTGGCAGTGTTTTCACTGGTGGTCGGGTCAGGGTTGAGGGCGGTGGCTTCGCGGGCGACGGTCAAGTGCAGATCGATCCGGTCCAGCAGCGGGCCGGACAGCTTGTTGCGATAGCGCTGCACCTGCTCGGTGGAGCAACGGCAGCGCCCGGTCGGCTCACCAAGATATCCACAGGGACACGGGTTCATCGCTGCCACCAGTTGGAACCGCGCCGGAAAGCGCACGCGATCCCGCGCCCGGGAAATCACGATATGCCCGGACTCCAGCGGCTCACGCAAAACCTCCAGCACGCGGCGATCGAACTCCGGCAGTTCATCAAGAAATAAAACGCCGTGATGCGCCAACGTGATCTCGCCAGGTTGCGGACGACTGCCACCGCCCACCAGCGCAGGCCCGGACGCCGAGTGATGTGGCTGGCGAAACGGCCGCTGCGGCCAGCTGGTCAGCGGCACCTGACTGGCAACCGACTGAATCGCCGCCACCTCCAGCGCTTCGTGCTCGTCCAGCGGCGGCAACAAACCCGGCAACCGACTGGCAAGCAGAGTCTTGCCGGTGCCAGGCGGCCCGCTGAACAGCAGGTTGTGCGCCCCGGCAGCGGCAATCACTAGCGCACGTTTTGCAGCCGTCTGGCCCTGCACTTCGCTGAGGTCCGGATACGGCTTGGGCTGATGCAGCAGGCCGCTGGACTGATACGGCGCAATCACCGTGCGCCCGTTGAAATGCGCGACCAGCTCCAGCAAGTGATTCACCGCAATCACCCGCAGCCCCGAGGCCAGACACGCTTCCTCAGCGTTCACCGCAGGAATAATCAGCGTCCGCTCCGCCGCACGTGCCGCCAGTGCAGCAGGCAGCACACCCTGAATCGGCCGAATCGCCCCCGACAACGCCAACTCGCCCAGGCATTCAACATCCTGCAACGCAACCAACGGCACCTGCCCGCTGGCGGCCAGCAAACCCAGCGCAATCGCCAGATCGAACCGCCCGCCATCCTTGGGCAAATCAGCCGGCGCAAGGTTGAGCGTGATCCGTCGCGCCGGAAAATCCAGCCCGGAATTGAGAATGGCACTGCGCACCCGGTCCTTGCTCTCCTTGACCGCCCCCTCCGGCAACCCCACCAGCGTCAGGGCCGGCAGGCCGTTGGCCAGATGCGCTTCAACAGTAACCGCCGGGGCTTCCACCCCGACCTGGGCACGACTATGGACGATAGCCAGCGACATGGATCATTCCTTGATATGAGCGATGGGCGGGTATCGTGCTTTATTTGCGGGATGGGGGTGAGTGGGGAATGGATACAGGGTGTGAGTAGGGCAAGAAAGACGGATATATGTTTGGTTGCGTAGAAATGCCATAAACATTGCTTTAAATGCTGAAACACACCGAGCAGGAGCATTGATATGAGCATCCGCCTTGCCCTTCCCAAGGACTCGTTGCAGATAGCGACGATTCATCTGGAGTCATGGAGAAGTGCCTATGAGGGCATCATTCCCGCTGCCTATATCAATCGGATAACGCTTGAGGCAAGGCTGTCCCACTGGACCAAGGAGATCGCTTCGGGCGAATCTGGCCTATACGTTAAAGTCGACAGGTTAGATCGGGTCTTGGGCTGGGTGGCCACGGGGGCTGACAGGGAACATCCCGAAGACCGCAGCGTCGCAGAAATACAGGCCATCTATATCAGCCCGATGCACACACGCCAGGGTATTGGGCGAGAGCTGTTCGACCATGTGATGCCTGTCTTTCAATCCGCTGGCCGCACCAGACTTGTAGTCTGGGTGCTGGAGAGCAATGCCCCTGCCATCGATTTCTACCATCAGCGAGGGTTCGCAAAAGAGCCGATCAAAACCAAGACGATCGAACGAGACAATGTCAGGTTGGTCGAGATCAAACTTGAACAGCTCATCACGACACCGCCCTCAACGTTGCCCTGCTCACCTTAGCTAAACCTGCCCCTCAATAAACACTCCGCTATCGCCGTCATGCAACGTATCGGATGCGCAGACTTTTGCGCATCCAAAGTCCGGGTGACACAGGCAGCGCTTTATATTCAAAGCGCCGCAACACACATGAAAGAATTCGCACGCATGCGCAGAAGCTTGCGCGCTTTTTCGCGGTTTCTTGATTAAACATTGACCAATCACTTCGTAGAAAATCTTTATCTATCTGTTTTTATTAGATAAAAAACTTCTCGGCACACATCTTGGAATGTACTTCTGCATACAGCGGGTGAATTGCCCGTTTCTGCGCAGAGAATTTCCCGCATGACCGATAAACACGGCACACACCAGCAACGACGCGCCGCACTGTTCCCCAAGACTCCGGCGACGGCCATCAGCCTTTGCCCGTTCAGAGGACCGAACGTCGCCATCGTGCCGGTGCGCTACGCGCTGGATAGATCCCGCTACGACGCCGCGCCGGAGCAACTGAAGCCGTTGCCGAAACAGGGCAAATGGGCGCTGATGCCGACACTGGAAACACGCATCTACACCCTTCGCCAGCTGTACGACGGCTACGTCTATGTGTTCGACGAAACCGCCGAGACGCTGCATGAATATGTCGTTTCAGCAAACAACGGCCATCTGAGCCGCATCGTCTGGACGGACGCGCAGATCGGCAGTGACCAGCGAATCGGCACCAGTGATGGCGAGCCCTTTCTGCTCTACCCGAGACGTAACACACTGCACATCGCCTTTTCCCCGCAGCAATGGACATGGCGAATTTGCGAGCACATGCGTTCCAGCGCCCCAAGCCGCGCGCTGTGGATGAAAGCGCTGGATCTGGCCAGCTACTGCATCACCATGGCCGAGCCGGACACTCTGCCGTTGAACCGTATCGCCGAGGCGGTGGCGGACATCGACAAGGGCCATGTCACTGACGACGGCCGTTTCGCTGACTCGGCGATACCCACTGCTCGCTCGCTGTCGGAAGACGCCGAAACACATCCGTTATGGGCACCACTGGGTGCTGACGTTTTCTGGCAAGGCAGCGTCGACGATCAGGACAGTTCCCTGCTCATCGCCCTTGATGACCCGCTGGCCGTTTTCAATGATCTGGGCATGCAACTGGCCGCTGATCAGGCGGCTTTTCGCGACTGGCAAGCCGAGCACGAACACAAGATTCAGATCGCCCAGACTGTCTCCGGACTGTGTGGTGCCGAAAACGACCCGCAAAAACTGCCAGCGTCGGTGCGCGGCAATGCGGCTCGCACGCATCAGTACCTGAGCGAGGTCGAAGCGTACTTCGAGCAATGCATCCTTGAAGAAGCACAGATCAGCAGCAGCAACGTTCCCGGAGATTTTCTGCTGCTGCCGGACATGTTCAAGAGCCTGGACATGCGCAAATCGATCGAAGCACGTTACGGCAGCGTCCCTACCGAAGAGGCCGCGCAGGCCTGGAAAGATCGCCACAAATGGCGGCGCGAGGTCGATCTGAGCGGCGCGCGTCAGTATCTTCAACAGCACCTGCCAAGCGGAGACGCACTGCTGCAACAGGTACGTGACACTCAACGCGATTTTCAGCTCTGGGCGACACATATCGGCACAGAACCGTTCAAGCTGTTTATCGACACCACCCGCCCGACACAGCTGCTGTACCTGCAAACGATCATGCTCAACCTGCAGATCATTTACGCCCAGGACAGCGCAGCCACCACCTGGCTGGCCGAGCAGGAAGCCAACGCCAGCACGCTGTTTGGTACCTTGCGCTACGGCTTCTCACCCGCCCTCAAACAAGCACTGCACCAGGAGGCCGACGCGCTGTTGAACGGCCTCGGCGACGTCACCAACCTCGCCACACGCATTGGCGAACTCAATGGCGCCCTCAATCACCATGGCTTTGCCGACAAGCCGTGGATGAAGGCGCTGAAGCAACCTGTTCAAGGTACCTTCAAGGCTCTCGGCGAACTGGCCAGCGGCGCAGGCAAGGCAACGCTCGAGAGTATCCTGCTGGCCTGGGTACCCATCGACAGCCGCATGGCTCTGGGCAAACAGCAGAACATCGTCGCATTGCTTCGCACCCTGTTGATCGGCCAGATTTTGCTTGATTCGAAGGCGCGTATTGCAGTCGATCAACAGGTATTCACCAAGCTCAAACAGTGGATACGCGGGTGGCAGGTCCTCAACAAGCAGATCAGCGATACCCGTCGCAGCTGGCTTTATCCAACCGCTTACAACACCCGCAAAAGCAACGCCAGCCACCTTCGCGTCCTTGAGGAAAAACTTCGTCTGCATGAATTGAGCATCCCCGCCCTGCTCGACTATCAGAACAACCAATACGCAAAGCAGTTGCAGGACGAGATTCGCCTGCACTTCCAGTCCGGCAAAACCATGGCGAAAGACTGGCTGACCACCGCCAAGCGCTGGATCGATGGGCTGGGAGGAATTGCCGGGGCAATCACTTGGGGCGTGATCATGCTCAACTTCATCAATACCGCGCTCACTTACCGGGACCTTACTCGGGATGGAGACTTCAGTGCTAAGGATATTGGCAAGGTTACGTATGGACTGGGGTACAGCTTCAACCTGTTGATGGCGGTGTTTGTTGAAGCACCGTGGGCGGTTATCAGTACGGCGAAGCCCGTGGTTATTGGTACGTACACAGTGGGCATTCTTGATCAATCGGCAGCTTATTGGAGAGCACGGGGTAATACGGTTTGGGGGGATGCGATATTTGGGTTCAGGGTTTCGATGGTGGCGATGGGTGGGTTTGGGATTGTAGCGGCTACATTGGAGATATTTGACGTTCTGGATGATTCAGCTGGGGCTAAAACATCAGAAGAAAAAGACTGGCTGGATTTAAAGATCGTCTCTGTAGGCCTGATGGGAGTAGGGTCAGCCGCTCAGTTATTCGCAGGTATTTTTCCTGCCAGTACTCTTGCAATTATCGTTATGAGTCCGTGGTTCAGCGTAGTGCTACTGGTAACAGGCTTGATTTATTTTTTTGCTACGATGGCCCTTAACCACTTCAAGCAAGACAGTGTCGGCTGGTGGCTACGCAAGTGCTGTTGGTCCAGAACCCTAGCCTATCGCTACGCTGAGACTGCCAAAGGTGAGCATGAAGAAGTTCGCGCGCTGATGGAAATTCAATTATCTCCGCAGGTTCATGTAAAAAGCACCGTGCATTATGAAAACCGTTATCTTGGCAAAGGCGATCACTACAGCGTAGCGGTACAAAATGGCGCTGGAGTACAAGTACGTTTACCCAACCTGGTGCGCGGGCAGTCCGTACACTTCAATGTCCTTAGCAGCAAGCGCCCATGGGGAGTGCTGCCCGTAGAAAAAATAGACGACCCTCTGCATGAAGCTTTTCTAAACCGCGGGCAGTTCAGGAAAGCTGAACAGTTCGGGACGCTTGCCAACAAGCCTGCTGGCAAGGCAAGTGACGACTTCACCTACCCCTTGATGCCACCCGAAAACGAAGACCTCATCTGGGAAACCTGGGTGCCGCTCGACAAAGACGCAACCTATCTTGAGCTGCAACTCTGGTACCCGGCCAGTCTTTTAAAGACTGGCGGAGAAGATAAAAGCTATCTGTTTCAGATGAAACTTGGCACAACAGGCGATACCGCTGTTGACGGCCTGGCTTCTGTAGAACTAGAGGTAAAGGCATCAAACAGAATTGGGGCTCTGACCTTGGAAGTCGCAGAGAGTACACACGTATGAGTCAGCAAGAAACAATTCTGGATCTGCCGAAAGGCAAAGGCATCCTAGACTGGAAAATCAAAACCCTTGCGAGGTCACCTAAAGAGATCGTGATCACGCAGCTTGGATTTACCGCCATTCATTTAATAGCCGGCGCACTTATTATTTGGGGAGGCTGGAATCGTTTTTTAGAAAGCCCTGACTTTCTCATTACCGTAATATTGGCGTTTGCGGGAAATCTTGCTTACTACACAGGCCTGCTCATCCGCCAAAAAACCATCTACAACTACACCCTGAAAACCGACGGAGCAACCGTCGAGTATTACCTCCACTACCCCGACTTCGCCTCATCGTTTTTCAAAGGCATCGCTATTTTCGTCATACTGGCATTCGTCCTCGTCGCCCTAATCACTGGGTCATGGCTGTTCCTGGTCGGGCCGGTGGCAATGGCTTTTGTCGCAGCCATCAAACTGCTGAACTGGGAAAACCCCGTCCACCATCGACAAACCGCCCCATGGCATTTGCACGAATTTGTCACGGTTGATCACAAACGTCTGATGGTCATTATCCATTGCGACGATATAACCACCGGGTTCGCCGCGCGTTTTCCCAGCAAGGTGCTTATGGACAAGTATCTCGCGTTCCTGCGCAAGGCACTTCCAGCGAACGCTCAATACATCGAAAAAGCCACTAACTGGCATCAGGGTTGATGCCACTCTGCGCGGGCAATCGGTGCATTTCAACTTCATCAGCAGCAAACGATCGTGGTGGGCTGCCGGTAGAAAAAATCGAGCGTCCAGTACATGAAGACTTTCTGGAAAGGGGACAATTCAGGAAGGCCGAAAAGTTCGGGACGCTTACCAACAAGCCAGCTGGCAAGGCGAGTGAAGATTTCACCTATCCTCTCATGCCACCTGAAAACGAAGACCTCATCTGGGAAACCTGGGTGCCGCTCGACAAGGACGCAACGTATCTTGAGCTGCAAATCTGGTATCCGAACAATCTGATCAATCCTGGTGAAGACGATAGAGGCTATCTGTTTCAGATGGAGCTTGGCACAAGGGGCGATACCGCTATTGATGGTTTGGCTGCTGTGGAGCTTGAAGTAAAGGCATCAAGCAGAATTGGCACCCTGACTTTGGAAATCGCAGAGAGTACTCCTTATGACTCAACAGAAGCCCTCCCCATGCCTGCTAAAAGCCCGAGACATTCTAAACTGGAAAACTTTGTCACGATTGACCGCAAACGCCTCATGATCATCACGCACCGCTCCGACATCACGCTCGGCTTCGAGGCCCGTTTTCAGAACGAGGTATTGTTCAACAAGTACCTGAACTTCCTACACACCGTACTGCCCCCAACTGCGGAATTCACCGAAAAAGCCTGGAGGTGGTAGCCGCCTTTGCAACCCTCTTAACCGGGAGTGGGCCAAGTTCGCCAACGTGTCTGGTGATGTCTGTAATCAACGTCCGGGCGCGGCCAAACGCGCATATTGGCCCTGACTGATCCATCCTGTGAACGAACGATCATCCGCATTGATGAACTCGACCTGGGCCGCGCCATCCTTGAATGCCATAACCCCGACTACGTCATCCTTGACGATATAAGCGCCTCGGGAGGCCTTGGCATTCGGCGTTTTCTGCAGCCAGGCCTTGTCCACGGTGACGGTCACCAGACCGACCCACTGTTTGCTGGCGGTCCGGGTCAGATCCATGCCGGTGGCGATGTCCGGTACCAACACGTTCATGCAGCCAGGGTGCTGCTGGCCTTGCTTGATCGTCAGAACCACGCCATCAGCCGAGGCTTTTAGTGTTCCTGGGTAGACGTCATCAAGCCAGGACGACACCGCTGCGCCCTTCCCGGCCTCGACCTTGCCTTGCAGATAGAACGCACAGCTGAATGCCTCGCCGCGCGTCTCCGAGTAATAACCCTCGACTTGATACTCAGGCGTCACGGCCAGCATCAACTGCTCGTATTTGCCGGAATGCAGTGCCGTGTCCTGAGCGAACGCCGATGTGCCTGCACATAGCAACAGGGTTGCAGCCAGGGAGCAGTGAGCAAGGGGACGTTTGTCTGTCATGCTTCCATCCATAGAACGTTCGAATAGCCGGGAGGAGTGGCCAGTCCATGACTGGCGCGCCGAGACGTTAGCGTATTTCGGCGCGCAACTGTATCACTGAAATCCGTGGCGATTCATGGCTGCGACGCGAAGGCCAGTACACGTTTGAGCATCTCGTCACAGGCGTCAAGTTGCGCGACGCTGATGAACTCGTCCGGCTTGTGTCCCTGCTCCATGCTGCCCGGCCCGCAGACCACTGCCGGGATGCCTGACTGGTCGAACAATCCGCCTTCGGTTCCGAAGGCAACCGTGCCGAACGCCCGGGAGCCGCAAAAACCGGCAATCAATTCCGCCGCATGGCTGTGCTGGGGAATATCCAGTCCCGGATAGCTCGACAATTCAGTAAAGCGAATCTCGCTCCGGGCACTGACGGCCTGCATGGCAGGCAATAGTTTTTGCTCGGCGTATACGTGCATGGCAGTGACGATCTGCTGCGGGTCCAGGGTGGGGAGCGCACGCACTTCGAAATCGAAACGGCACTGTTCGGGCACAATGTTCAACGCCGTGCCGCCGCTGATCACGCCGGTCTGAATGGTCGAAAATGGCGGATCGAAGCGCTGGTCAAGGGCGTCAGCTGCCCGTAACGCCTCGCTCAGACGACCCAGCTCGCTGATCAGATGCGCCGCATATTCAATGGCGTTGACGCCACTGGGCGCGTGGGCCGAGTGGCAGGCAGCACCCTGTACATCGCAGCGCACCGCGACCTTGCCCTTGTGGCCGAGCACCGGCTGCAACTCCGTCGGCTCGCCAATCACACACAGCATCGGCTTCACCGGCCGCGCCCGCAGCGATGCCAGTAACGAGCGTACGCCCAGGCAACCCACTTCCTCGTCGTAGGACAGCGCGATATGCACCGGCATGTGCAGCGATGCCTGGGTCAGCGCCGGAACCAGCGCCAGCACGCAGGCAATGTAGCCTTTCATGTCCGCAGTGCCACGGCCGTAGAGTTTGCCATCCGCTTCGCTCAGTTCGAACGGCGGGAACGTCCATGGCTGGCCGTCGACCGGCACTACATCAGTGTGGCCGGACAACACGATGCCTGGCACGTCAGCCGGGCCGATGGTGGCGAACAGATTGGCCTTGGTTTTCTGCGCGTTGTAGATCAACTCGCAGGAGACGCCGAAGCGTTTGAGGTAATCACCCGCGAAGTCGATCAGGGCCAGATTCGATTCGCGACTGGTGGTGTCGAAGGCCACCAACCGCGCCAACAGCTCGCGGCTGGAGCTCATCGGTCGTCTCCCGGCACGCCGTAGCCTGGTGCGCCAGCCGGGTTCAGGGCGCGGTCGAGGTAATCCAGCATTTGCGGCTGATAGGCCTGCCAAAGACTTTTCAGCTCGCCTAGCGGGTCGTGCTCGGCCCAGTCGACGCGCAGATCGACGATGGGCCAGGACTGCTCGCCCACGACTTTCAGCGCCGCCGAATGGACCGGCCCTGCTTCGCCGCCTGCTGCCAGACCGGACTGCATCGCCTGTAACAAACGCTCTGCCAGGTGCCCGGTTGCCTGCTCGAAGGACTGAATCATCGCGTCGATGACGGCCTGGCTCGCCAGCATGTTGCCAGCCACCACGCACTGATCGCGGCTGCCCGCGTTGTTGATGCCCAGTGTTTCACTGCCACTGAAATGCGCGACTCGCCCCTGATGATCAATCGCCGTGATCTGCCGATACTCGCTGAGCGGGCTGGCGCTCATGACCTGGTCCAGCGCTTGAGAGGCAGACATGCCCTGCTCCATCAGGTCCAGCGTTTGCGGTCCCAGGGCCGGCAGTGTGATGTTCTGCGACGACACCGCGCCGACACCCGCACGCAGCCAGGGGCAACGCGCGCCTACGGCAATACTCGACGAGCTGATGGCAATGCCCAGCTGGCCGGTTTTGGCACAGCGGGCGGCAATGGAAAAAGTCATGGGCAACAGTCCTTATTCAGGGATCACGGCGATCACGTCTATTTCCATCAGCCATTGCGGCTGACCCAGCGCCGACACCACCAGCCCGGTGGAGATCGGGAACACGCCTTTCAGCCACTTGCCCACTTCGTGATAGACCGGCTCGCGGTAGCGCGGGTCGGTGATGTAAGTGGTGGTCTTGACGATGTGCGACAGGTCACTGCCCGCCTCTTCGAGCAATTGTTTGACGTTTTTCATCGCCTGCTGCGCCTGTGCAGCCGGATCACCGAGGCCGACCAGATTACCGTCGAAATCGGTGCCGACCTGGCCCCTGACGTACACGGTATTGCCCGCGCGCACCGCCTGACACAGGTCGTTGTTCAGGCTTTGATTGGGGTAGGTGTCCTTGGTGTTGAACATGCGGATACGAGTATGAGTCGGCGTAGTCATGGGTAACTCCTGTGGACATTGAGCGCGATGATCAACCGTTGACGTTGCGCAACGGCACGACGGGGGTGGCACGTTTGCCGGCGTCATAGGAACGGTATTTGTGCTGCGTGGCGATCTGATCGGCGACGTGTTTGGCGTCGTGCCATACGCCCCAGATAAACGCGGAGCCGCGGCGCGACAGCCATGGCAGGCCGACGAAGTACAGGCCTTGCTCGCAGGACACGCCGCGCTGGTGACGAGGTTTGCCTTTGCTGTCGAAGGCATCGACCTGCAGCCAGCTGTAATCCAGGGCATAGCCGGTGGCCCAGATGATCGACGTGACGCCTGACTCGATCAGGTCCAGCTCGCTAAGCGGATGGGTGATGCACGGCGCATCCGCCACGCGTTCACGGGCCGACGGCTCCAGCGGCAGGTCCAGGCCGTTGCGTGCGGCGTAGGCATCAGCGGCATCGAGCAGCGACAGGTAGTTCGCGTCGCCACTGTCGAGGTTGCTCACCAGATCGTTCTGGAAGTGCACCTTGTTGCCGACGAAGCTTTCGGTCAGGCCCACAAGGTTCATTCCGGCCTGAGCCAGCCGGCGGAAGTCGACCGTGTAGCCGCCCCTTGCACCACTGACCGCGATGGTCACGTGCTCCTTGCCGGGCTGCATGGTTTCGCTGTCCCACAACCCCAGCACACCCATCCACCAGCAGAAGTCCCGGCCGCGATAGGCGCGCGGCGGACGGTCGTGAGGGCCGACCGACAAGTACACTTTGCGACCCGAGAGCAGCAGCTCCTCGGCGATTTGCACACCCGAGGAACCAGCGCCGACCACCAGTACGCCGCCCTCGGGCAGTTGTTGCGGATTGAAATAGTGCGCCGAGTGGATCTGATGAAGCGCCTCGTTAACCGGCGCAATCGGCGGGATGACCGGTTTCTGGAACGGCCCTGTCGCCGAGACCAGATGATTGACCACATAGGTGCCGGCACTGGTTTCGACGGTAAAGCCTGCACGCCCGGTATTGCGGGTAACGCGCTTGACCTCGACGCCGGTCTTGATCGGCGCATTGAATTTGCGGGCATAGCGCTCGAAGTACTCGGCCACTTGCTCCTTGCCCGCGAACCCGTCCTGATCCATGGCGAATTCAAGGCCGGGAAACCGGTCATGCCAGGCCGGACCATTGGCTACCAGCGAGTCCCAGCGGCCACTGCGCCACGCCTCGGCAACGCGGTGTTTTTCAAGCACCAGGTGCTCGATGCCAAGACGGCTCAGGTGTTCGCTGGTGGCCACTCCGGCCTGCCCTGCACCTACGACGAGCGTATCGATCTCTATGATTTTTTCTGTCATCTCGGCATCCCTCGACAGGTGGCTTACGACCTGTTGGACGTAATGAAAAGTGTTGAAACGTCGATGCGCGGGCGCAAAAAGCCCTACGCCATCCGCAGACGCGCATCCAGTCAGTAGCAGGGGCGATCAGTCGACCAAAGAGGGGTCAGCCTGAATCATCAGCAGTTTCATTTCCTCGAAGTGCTGATGAGAGAAATCCGTAATCTTCTGCCAGTCACGGGCGGTCTTCTCGGCGACATCGTCCGCCAGCACCTTGAGCGGCTGGCCGGTGGACCAGGCCGTCACCAGAATCTGGCAAGCGCGCTCCAGGGTCCAGATGTCATCGAAGGCTTCGCCAACGGTCGGCGCGGTGACGATCACACCGTGGTTGCCCATCAGCAAACGGCTCTTGTCCTCCAGCAAACCGGCCAGTCGAGCGCCCTCGGCGGTCGTGTCGGCCATGCCGCCGTAAAGCTCGTCCACCGCGATGCGGTTGAAGTAGCGCGCAGTGTTCTGATCGATGGGCGGAATATGCGGCTTGACCAGGCACGCAACGGCCGTGGTGTAGACCGGGTGCAAGTGCAGCACCACACGCGCATCGGGAAGACGCTGGTGGACCTGGCCGTGAATCGACCAGGCCGTCGCATCGACATCAGGGCGATGCGCCGCGTCGGCATCATCGGCGTCGAGCAGCAACAGATCGCTGGCGCGCACGCGCGAGAAGTGTTTCCACTTGGGGTTGAGCAGGAACTGTTTGCCATCCGCCGAAATGGCCGCGCTGAAGTGGTTGGCGACCGCTTCATGCATACCCAGATGGGCGATGATGCGGAACGTCGCGGCCAGGTCTATGCGCGTCTGCTCTTCGAAATTAAGGGCCATGCTAATTGCTCTCCGGTCGAGCGTGCCTGCCGAAACTGCCAGGCACGTCCTTTGGTTGTCAGGGCTTGGGCATCAGGGCGGCGATGTCATCGGCTGTCGGTGCCTGAAACTTGTATTTCTCCAGCAACGCGGCGTATTCCGGGGTCTTGCTGTACTTCTCAAGGCCATCTTCCAGGGCCTTGCGGACCACATCGTTACCCTTCTTCACGCCAAAGCCGTTGAGCACCGGGTAGATCAGCGTTTCAGAAGAAATCACCACCCGGTTACCCAGCTTTTCGACCACGCCGCGTGCGACGGCTGCGTCAGTGATCTGCGCTTCGACGGCATGGGCCAGCATGGCCTGGGTGGTCTGTGGGTCGGTGCCGTACTCGCTGATGGCGATCGGTTGCAGACCGTTCTTCACGCAGTAGTCGGTCGAGAGTTTCTGCAGTTGTTGCAGCCAGGAAGTAGCCGCCATGGAGCCGATCTTGTGGCCACAGAAGTCTTCTGGCGTCTTGGGCTGATAGGCGCTGCCCTTGACCGACAGAATCGCCTCACCGCTTTTCAAGTAAGGAATCATGTCGATGACTTTCAGGCGGTCGGGGGTGATGTACATCGACGAGTTGGTGATGTCGAAACGTCCGCCCTGCAGCCCGCCGATCAGATTGGGAAAGCGCGTGTCGATGTTCTCGGCCTTGAGCCCCATGACCTTTGCCAAGCCGTCGAGAAACTCGATGTCGAAACCGGCGGGACGGTTCTTGTCCATGTATTCATAGGGGAAGAACGTCATGTCCGAGCCGGCGATGATCTTGCCGGGCTGCTGGAAAGCCGAAGCGGCAGACGAGGACATGGCAACCACCGCGCCCAGCAAAGCCAGGGCTACGGGACGAACAATCAGAGCTGACAGCTTCATAGGTATTCCTCGTGGGGTCATGGAGATCAGGCAACGGCGGCGTCTTTTCCGGCTTGCTGCACGAAAAATGAAGCACCCTTGGGTTTCTGCGGCAGGCGTATATGGTTCTCGGTGCTACGTACCAGACCGCTCTCCTGGCCTGCGACCATCAACCCGGCATGCTCGCTGGGCAAAGGGTTCTCACCGAACGGCAATGCGTCTTCAGCGGCATAGACGCTGATGAACAGCGTGCGCGGGAACTCGGTTTCATTGGGGCTTGAAGCATGCAGCAGGCGTGTGTGCATGAAGCACACCGAGCCCGACGGGCCATAGCAGGCGACCGGTTGCTGACAATGCTGTTCAACCACCGCGTCTTCCACGGCACCGGTGAAACGGTCGTTCTGCCAATGCGACCAGAGCGCCTGCTTATGGCTGCCCGGCGCCACGTTCAGCGGGCCGTTTTCCGGGGTCACATCGCTGATCATCAGCAACGCCGTGACCAGGTCATCATTGCTGTGCGGTGTGAAGAGGAAGTCCTGATGCCACTTCACCTGAGTCGCGGTGTGCGGCAGCTTGGAGTTGATCTTGCTGTGATGAAAACGGGTGCCATTGCCGCCGATCAGCTGCGCCGCGATGGCTGCCATCCGGGACTGAAACGCCGCGTGCTGGTAGGCCGGCGAGATCTCCGTGGGCGAAGCCACGCGGCGCAGCGACGGGTGATCCGGCCGATGATCGCTTTCGATGTCGAAGCGCGGACGCCCGTCCTGAGTCTGCCCCCAGGCCTGACTCTGACTGCGGCTGTCGTCGACCCACTGGTCGAAGTCCTGCTGAAGCGCTGCCACTTCATCGGCTACCAGCACGCCCTCCACTACCAGAAAACCCTGCTCGTGAAACTGGTCAATCTGCCATTGCTCGATCATGTTCTTCTCCTCTTCAACAAGGCCTCAGGCCAGTGAGACATCTTTAAGAAAGGCTTCAACGCGGGGGTGCTGGCCGTCGCGTAGCGCCTGGGGTTTGTCATCGCAGATCACACGTCCCTTCTCCATAAAGACGATGCGGTCAGAGACCTTGAAGGCGAAGTTCATTTCATGGGTCACGATGACCATCGTGATGCCTTCCTGGGCCAGGGTTTCAATGACCTGCAACACCTCGTTGACCTTCTCCGGGTCCAGCGCCGAGGTGGGCTCGTCGAACAGCATGATTTGCGGGCGCATCATCAGGGCGCGAGCGATGGCGACACGTTGCTGCTGGCCATCCGATAACTGATGCGGGTATTTCCAGGCGTGCTCCAGCATCCCGACCTTGTTCAGCAATTCGTAGGCCTGCTGCTTGAGCTCGGGTACCGGTGCCAGGCGGTGATAACGCGGGGCCAGCAGCAGGTTGTTCAACACCGTCAGGTGCGGAAACAGGTTGAAGCTCTGAAACACCATGCCGATGTTCAGGCGGTAGGCGGCGTTCTCCACGTAACGCGGCTTTTGCGCGCCCTGGCGAACCAGGTGAATGAATGGCTGGCCGTTGATCTTGATGTCGCCGTTGTCGATCTGCTCAAGACCATTGAGCAGCCTGATCAGCGTGGTTTTGCCCGAGCCTGATGGGCCGATCACCGACACCACCTCGCCGGAATTGATCTGCAGGCTGACCGCACCGAGCACTTCGATGTCGTTGTACGCCTTGTGCAGTCGCGTCGCTTGCAGTGCCGGCCCTTCGAAGTCGATGACAGGACGAGCGACAACCGCCGATTTGCGGCTGGCCAGCTCAAGCATTTCGGCGTCCGGCGTGCGGGTCACCTTGTGCTGCGTGACGTCCAGATAGCGCTCCAGGCGTTTGAGCAGGAAGTCGAATACGGTCACGATCAGCACGTAATAGAACGCCACGGCCGCCATGGTTTCCATTACCAGAAAATTCTGCGAATACAGGCGCTGACCGACCATCAGGATCTCGGTCAGCGAGATCACTGAAACCAGTGAACTGAGTTTGACGATGGAGATGTATTCGTTGGTCAGCGACGGCAGCGCCACACGCAGCGCCTGCGGGATCACGATCCGCCATTGCGTGCCCACGAAACGCAGGCCCAGTGCCCGGGCAGCTTCGGTCTGGCCCTTGGCGATGGACAGCAGGCCGCCGCGATGAATTTCCGCGACGTAGGCCGTTTCGCACATCACCATGGCAATCAGGCCGGCCCAGAACGGGTTGGCCAGCACCGCCGAGGTAGCGGGTACTGCCTGTGGCAAGTTGTAGACAAAGATCAGCAGTACCAGTAACGGTAAACTGCGAAATAACCAGATATAGGCTTTGGCCGGCAAGTTGATCAGCGGCAACGATGATTGTTTGGCCAGCGCCAGAACAAAACCCAGAACAATACTGATAACCCAGGTCAGTACACTGAGTTGAATGACCGTCCAGGTGGCCATCCAGAATTCCGTATCGCTGAACAGGCCAAACATGTATTTCCAATCAAACGTCATTGTCGGCTCGCTCGGCAAATTGAATAGTGATGGGCGACGTCCTGTTGAAGTTGAAACGGGACGCTGTCCGTTTGCCCTTCTGAAACCATCATGATTGATGCCAGGTCCGGCAGACAAATAGTAAGTTTTGGCCCGCAGCATAGGAAAATCCTAAGCAGATACGCCGGTATTCATCTTCAGGGCGGCGTCGCGTTGAAACGGGTTAGTTGTGCGTTAGTGTCACAGCGCATTGATTGCACACTTTTAGGGCGATTGAATAAAGCGGCAGCGATAAGCGCTCGTAATAGGTGCGCAGCCCGGGTTTTCGGGCTTTTCTGGCAAGCCTCTATTATTTGCGGGTGTTACTGAGTGACCATGGCCAGCAGCGCGCCCGGTGAATCCGCCAAGGCGCGGGCGGCTGGCACGCTCCTCGCTAAGCATAGGTAAAAGCTATTCAAATGCAGCCGTCCAGCATTTGCTCATCACGAGGTATCACGTGGCTCACTTCACATTGAAACAGCTCAAGTATTTCGTGACAGCCGTCGAAATGGACAGCATTGCCGAAGCCTCACGGCAGTTGCATATTTCACAGCCTTCCATCTCCGTCGCCATCAAGAACCTCGAAGAAGCCTTCAATCAGCCGCTGTTTGTGCGTCACCACGCTCAAGGTGTTTCGCTAACTTCCGGTGGCGGGAAAGTGTATGAGAAAGCCAAAGAGTTGCTGCGACTTTCCGAAGAGCTTGAACAAAACTCCCGGGCCGAAAACAAACACGTCTCCGGCACTATCGCGATTGGCTGTTTTGAATCGGCCGCGCCGCTTTACATGCCCAGGCTGGTGGCCGGTTTCAAGCGTTTATACCCGGACGTCACCATTCAGCTGTATGACGGCGAGCAACATGAACTGATGCACGGGCTGCACCGTGGGCGCTTCGATCTGGCGTTTCTGTACGACCTGGAACTGGGAACCACGATCAACAAAGAGGAATTGAATGCACCGCACAAGCCCTATGCGCTGCTGCCAGCAGCCCACCCTCTGGCGAAGAAAAAAACCGTGACCTTGCTGGAGCTGAGCCGCGAGCCGATGATCCTGCTCGACGCCGTGCCCAGCAGGACCTACTTCATCGATATCTTCACGGAAAAGGGCTACACCCCAGTGGTCGCGTACAGCTCCCCGTCGATCGAAATGGTGCGCTGCATGGTCGGCCAGGGCCTGGGGTTTTCGGTCCTGGTCACACGCCCCAGAACCAACATGACCTACGACGGCGAGCTGCTTGTGCAGCTCGATATCGAAGACGACATGCCCGCCTCCACCCTGGTCATGGCCTACCTGCGCAACAACCAGCCAACCCGTGCGACACGCCTGTTCATGGATTACTGCCGGACCATCGAGCTGGCACCGCCTGCAGCCTGAAGGCGC
This sequence comes from Pseudomonas syringae group sp. J248-6, assembly GCF_032586995.1. Classification (NCBI taxonomy): domain Bacteria; kingdom Pseudomonadati; phylum Pseudomonadota; class Gammaproteobacteria; order Pseudomonadales; family Pseudomonadaceae; genus Pseudomonas; species Pseudomonas syringae group sp. J248-6. The sequence goes on from NZ_JAWHOP010000018.1 coordinate 57,169, forward strand.
TTGCGAAGCGTGCAACGAATGCTGGCTGAACCTGCAACTGACTCACCACCTGGGCAAGACAGAAATGGAAAAGGCCGTTCAGATTCGCGAGCAGGTGAGGTGCCTGGCTCGCTGTGCATGACAATGTTCAGCGCTGCAGCGCACTGACTGCAAAACAAGGAAAGCTTATTCGGCTTTTTCAGTCCCTGTCGCCCCGGCGGCCTTTTCTTCCAACTCGGCCATCTTGGCCTCCAGCGCTTCAAGGCGGGCGCGGGTGCGGGCGAGGACGGCCATCTGGCTGTCGAATTCTTCACGGCTGACCAGGTCCAGTTTGCTGAAGCCGCTTTGCAGCAGGGCCTTGAACTGGGTTTCGAATTCGCTGCGGGGGACTGGCGTTTCGCCGTTGAAAAGACGGGAAGCGTGGCCACTGAGGGCGTCAAGAAAGGCTTTGGGCGCGAGCATGATGATTTTCCTGAATCAGAGGTCAGCAGTGTAACACGCAGTGTCTATAGTCAATTTGACGGGGCGACTCGCACGCTTATGGAGCGCTGTGGCGTGCACATGAGCACCATTAGTGTGCATTACCTTCGTCGCGAAACCCGTTTGGCCCTGTAAAACCTGCCCAAGGGCCTGTATTCAATGAATATTCACGAGATGGCAAGCTTTCTGCTTAGTGGCTTATGACCCATGCACTGATGCAGTCGCTGTGACGAATGCAGTGCGGCAGGCGGAGCGGGGAAGTGTTTCGTCAGAAGCGGTTTTCTGGAGTTGGTCTGGCCTGATCAGGCGGCCGACACGTTACAAAGCCAGGCACTGCGCTTAGACTTGAGTCGGGTTTGTTTTCCTGGGGCAAGTCCACCAAATTCGGGAGAAAGTTTTCATGAAGCTAGTCACTGCCATCATCAAGCCGTTCAAACTGGATGACGTTCGCGAGTCGTTGTCTGAAATCGGCGTGCAGGGCATCACCGTCACTGAAGTCAAAGGCTTCGGGCGTCAGAAGGGTCACACTGAGCTTTATCGCGGTGCTGAATACGTCGTCGACTTCCTTCCAAAAGTGAAGATCGATGTCGCCATCGATGACAAGGATCTGGATCGTGTCATCGAAGCCATAACCAAGGCCGCCAACACCGGCAAGATCGGTGACGGCAAGATTTTCGTGGTCAATCTGGAACAGGCCATTCGCATCCGTACCGGCGAGACCGATACAGACGCTATTTAAGCCGCCAAACCCAACGCCCCAGGAGAAAACAATATGACTCTGCGTCAATTCGCAGGGCTCGGTGCCCTGTTGTCCCTCGCATTACCTGGTCTTGCCCTGGCGGCTGACCCAGTGGCCGAGCCGGTGCTGAACTCTGGCGACACTGCATGGATGCTGACCTCGACCGCTCTGGTCCTGTTCATGACCATCCCCGGTCTCGCGCTGTTCTACGGCGGTATGGTTCGCTCGAAGAATATTCTGTCCGTGATGATGCAGTGTTTCGCCATCACCGGTCTGATCAGCATCCTGTGGGTCGTTTACGGCTACAGCATTGCGTTCGATACAACCGGTATGGAAGCGGGCGTCGTCAACTTCAATTCCTTCTTTGGCGGTATGGGTAAAGCGTTCCTGGCAGGCATCACGCCGGCAAGCATTACCGGTCCTGCTGCGTTGTTCCCTGAGGCGGTGTTCGTCACCTTCCAGATGACCTTCGCGATCATCACCCCTGCCCTGATTGTCGGCGCTTTCGCAGAACGCATGAAGTTCTCCGCAATGCTGGTGTTCATGGGTATCTGGTTCACTCTGGTCTACGCGCCAATCGCCCACATGGTCTGGGGCGGCGTCGGTGGTTTGCTGTGGGACTGGGGCGTTCTGGACTTCGCTGGCGGCACCGTCGTACACATCAACGCCGGTATAGCCGGTCTGGTGGCCTGCCTGGTACTGGGCAAACGCAAAGGCTTCCCGACCACGCCGATGGCACCACACAACCTGGGTTATACCCTGATCGGCGCTGCAATGCTCTGGGTCGGCTGGTTCGGCTTCAACGCCGGCTCCGCGGCTGCAGCCAACGGCACTGCCGGTATGGCCATGCTGGTTACTCAAATCGCTACCGCGGCCGCCGCACTGGGCTGGATGTTCGCCGAGTGGCTGACTCACGGTAAGCCAAGTGCTCTGGGTATCGCTTCGGGCGTGGTTGCCGGTCTGGTTGCCATTACCCCTGCCGCCGGTACAGTTGGCCCGATGGGCGCTTTGATCATCGGTCTGGCAGCAGGCGTGATCTGCTTCTTCTGCGCCACCAGCCTCAAGCGCAAGCTTGGCTACGATGACTCCCTGGATGCGTTCGGCGTTCACGGTATCGGCGGTATCGTCGGCGCAATCCTGACCGGTGTGTTCGCAGCACCTGCACTGGGCGGTTTCGGCACTGTGACTGACATCGGTGCTCAGGTCTGGATTCAGTTCAAGGGCGTTGCGTTCACCGTTGTCTACACCGCAATCGTGACCTTCATCATCCTCAAGGTGCTGGATGCAGTGATGGGTCTGCGCGTCACCGACGAGGAAGAGTCTGTCGGTCTGGACCTTGCGCAACACAACGAGCGTGGCTACAACTTGTAAGCAGCCGCAGATGCAAAAAAGAATGCCCGGTCTCCGGGCATTTTTTTTGTCTGACGGTTGCGGATATACCGCCGCTTTTTGCTGTCATTGATCTTGCCCGCGTCAATGATTTCGGCACCGTGACGCAGCGCAGGTAACGATGTATCGACAGTCTTCGTCAACTTGCAGGGAAGCCGGTTTATTGCGCGCTTTGCTTTTTTCTCAGTCGAGTTAGAATGCGCGCCGAAGGTGCGGAGAACGGTATGTGGCATCAATCCAGAATTGCCTTGCGGGCCAGGCCCCGCGGGTTCCATCTGGTGACTGACGAGATAGTCGCGGGTTTGCCCGCATTACGCGATTGTCGTGTCGGGCTACTGCATGTATGGCTGCAACATACCTCGGCTTCGTTGACCGTCAACGAAAATGCCGATCCGGCGGTACGTCGCGACTTTGAGCGTTTTTTCAACCGTCTGGTGCCCCAGGGCGTGGACGGCTACGAACATGACGACGAAGGCCCTGATGACTTGCCAGCGCATTTCAAGGCCAGTCTGCTGGGCTGCCAGTTGGTTCTGCCGGTGACGGCAGGACGACTGGCGCTGGGCACTTGGCAAGGTATTTACCTGGGCGAACATCGAGACGCTGGTGGATCTCGTAACGTCCTGGCCACCCTTCAGGGTGAGTAGACATAACCGCTGAGATCAGCGGTTGTTGAATTTTTCCGATCGCCTTAGCATTTCCGGGCGGTTGGGCTATAACTAATCAGCTTTCGCAAGTCATGAGGTACAACATGAGCGACGACGACGATATTAAGGATGATCTGGAAGACGATCTGGACGGCGAAGAAGACGATGGTCTCGCAGCGGCCTCCCCGGAAGACGACGCAGCCGAGCCAGACGATTCCGACGTTCCGGCAGCACCGGCAAAAGGCAAGGCCAAGGCCGCTGTCTCGGTCGATGAACTGCCTAGCGTAGAAGCCAAGAACAAAGAGCGCGATGCTCTGGCGCGTGCCATGGAAGAATTCCTGGCGCGTGGTGGCAAGGTGCAGGAAGTGGAGGCCAACGTGGTCGCCGATCCGCCCAAGAAGCCTGACAACAAATACGGTAGCCGCCCGATTTAAGGCTGCAGACGCTGTATGAGAAAAAGCCCGCCGTCGCTGCGGGCTTTTTCTATTGAGCGAACATCAGACCGTTTTCAGGCCCAGCGTGCCAGGACTTCCGGCAACTGCGACAGGTTGTGGATCTCGGCATCCGGCAGCCGGTCTGCGTCCCAGGCCTTGCCTTGCGGGTTGTACCAGATGGCGCGCATGCCAGCCTGCTGGGCACCTGCGATATCGTCCTTGGGGTGGTCGCCTACGTGCACGGCCGCGCCGGCATCGACCTTTGCGCGCCGCAACGCTTCCACAAACGGTGCCGGGTCGGGCTTGCCGATGCCCAGGTCCTCGGCGCACAGCGCGAAGGCAAAGTAGTCTGCCAGCCCCAAACGACGCACATCGGCATTGCCATTGGTAATCACGCCCAGCGTGAAGGTCTTGGCGAGAATTTCCAGCATGGGTTGCACCTCAGGGAAAATCTGCACCTGATGGCGGCCATGCAGGAAGACTTCAAAGCCCCGGTCGGCAAGGTCCTGCGCCTCGTCCGGGTCGTAGCCGGCATCTTCGAGCGCATGGAACAGCACGCGGCGTCGCAAGGCGCTTATGCGGTGCTTGAAGGACGGGTCTTCAGCCACCAGACGCGAGCGAATTTCCCACAGGTGCTCGACAGGAATCGCCCCCAGCCTGGGAGCGTTTTCGCCCAGCCAGTCACGCAGTGTGACTTCGGCACCGGCAATGGCAGGGGCGGTGTCCCAGAGCGTGTCGTCAAGATCAAACGTCACCAGCTTAATCATCTGCAGCTCCTTTACGTTTGGCTCGGGGATGGGCGCTGTCATAAACAGTAGCCAAATGCTGGAAGTCCAGGTGCGTGTATATCTGCGTGGTCTTGATATCCGCATGACCCAGCAGCTCCTGCACGGCGCGCAAGTCCTGTGAAGACTCCAGCAGGTGACTGGCGAACGAGTGACGCAGCATGTGCGGGTGCAGGTTCTGCCCCAACTCCCTCTCACCGGCCGCCTTGAGCCGCACTTGAATCGCGCGCGGGCCGAGGCGCTTGCCTTGCTGGCTGACGAATACGGCGTCGTCCTGCGGATTGGTCAGGGCACGCAACGGCAACCATATTTCCAATGCCTGGCGCGCCTTGCTGCCGACCGGCAGTACGCGGGTCTTGCTGCCTTTGCCCAAGACCTGCACCAGCCCGTCGCGCAGGTCCAGCTGGTCCAGGTTCAGACCAGTCAGTTCGGACAGTCGCAACCCTGATGAGTAAAGCAGCTCCAGAATGGCCTGATCGCGATGAGCCAGAAAATCATCTTCGACGCCGCCATCCAGCAATTGCGCGGTGCGGTCGGTGTCCAGCGTCTTGGGCAGACGCCGTTCACCCTTGGGCGGTGACAGGCCGTTTGCCGGGTCGTGCTGGCAGATGCCTTCGCGATTGAGGTACTTGTAGAAACCGCGCACCGCCGACAGCATTCGCGCCAGACTGCGTGAAGACTGGCCCTGCTGGTGCTGGCGGGCGGTAAAGCTGCGCAGGTGCTGGATATCCAGATCATTCCAGCTCGACAGTTGCGCCTTCTGGCAATACGCCAGAACCTTGCTCAGATCGCGCCGGTAGGCTTCAAGCGTATGAGGCGACACCTGACGCTCACTGCGCAGGTGCATGCAGTAGGCGTCCAGATGCTGTTCCATAGCTAGCGAACCGAGCGTAAAGAGTGAGCGAAACGCGGCAGCAGGCGGCTCAGGACATCGGCGATGTAACTGAGGAACAGGGTGCCGACCGAGCTTTTATAATGCTGCGGATCACGGCTGCCGATGGCCAGCACGCCATGCAAGCCCAGGTGATTGAGGCTGGCGATGGCGGAAGAGCCGACTTCCTTGCCTTGCTCTGCGCCAAACAGGAACGCCAGTTCATGCTCACGCAGAGCGCCGCAGATGATTTTCTCGCCAATCAGGCCGCCGATGGATTTCTGTGCTTCGGCGCTGCTGACCCATCGCCCCACTTGCATCGGGCTGTCGCTGAACAGGATCAGGCTGACGAAGGGCACCTGAAAGTCCTGACGCAGGCTGTCTTCGACAGCGATGACCAGTTCGTCCAGGCTGGTGGCATCCATCAGGGCGAGGTTCAGGCGTCGGGTCTTTTCGAACAGGCGGTCGTTGTCCCGTGCGACGTCCATCAGTTGCGACAGGCGATGACGCATTTCGATGTTGCGCTCGCGCAGCAGCTTTAGCTGACGCTCGACCAGCGAAACGGTATTGCCACGCTGGTGCGGGATGCGCATCGACACCAGCAGCTCGTCGTGCTCGGCGAAGAAGTCCGGGTGCTCAAGCAGAAAGGCGATGACCGCCTCTGCTTCAAGGTCTGGCGCTGCGCTATCGACAGGCGATTCGCAGGGTGTGCCTGTTGAAGCGGGAGGTTGATCGGTCATGGCAGTTACTCACTCAAAGACGAACTTGGCCTTCATAAACCCTGACGGCGGGGCCGGTCATCATGACAGAATGTCCCGGGCCAGCCCATTCGATGGACAGGCGACCTCCGGGCAGGTCGATCAGCAGCGGCGAATCCATCCAGCCCTGGCTAATGGCAGCAACCGCCGCCGCACAGGCGCCGGTACCACAGGCCTGGGTTTCCCCGGCACCACGCTCCCAGACACGCAACTGCGCACGCTGACGATCCACCACGTGGAGAAAGCCCACATTGACCCGTGCCGGAAAGCGCGGGTGATGCTCGATCTTCGGCCCCAGCTCGTGCACCGGCGCGTTATTGATGTCATCGACACGCAATACGGCATGCGGGTTGCCCATGGACACAGCAGCCAGTTCGATATTCTGCCCTTCTACTTCGACGTTGTAACGGGTGGCCTGCTCTGCGGCCTCGAAAGGTATTTCTTCCGGGACAAACCTGGGTGGCCCCATATCGACGCTGATCTGCCCGTCGCTGCGGATATCCAGCTCAATGATGCCGCTCTTGGTCTCAACGCGTATCTGCTTCTTGGCCGTCAGGCGCTTGTCGAGTACGAAACGGGCAAAGCAGCGCGCGCCGTTGCCGCACTGCTCGACTTCGGAACCATCGGAATTGAAGATTCGATAGCGAAAGTCCACATCCGGGTTGTTCGGTGCCTCGACCAGCAAAAGCTGATCAAAACCGATACCGGTGTGGCGGTCGCCCCATTGTTTGGCATGCTTGGGCAAGATGTGCGCGTGCTGACTCACCAGGTCCAGGACCATGAAGTCGTTACCCAGCCCGTGCATCTTGGTAAAACGCAGCAGCATGGGATTACTCCGGCAGCAGGCTTTCGCCAGCGAACAGCTCGGCCACGGTTTCGCGACGACGCACTTCAAAAGCCTGGGAACCGTCGACCAGTACCTCAGCAGCACGGCCACGGGTGTTGTAGTTCGAACTCATGACGAAGCCATAGGCACCGGCTGAATGAACCGCCAGCAGATCGCCTTCGGCCAGCGCCAGCTCGCGCCCTTTGGCAAGGAAATCGCCGGTCTCGCAGATCGGCCCGACGATGTCATACGCACGAGGTTCGCCGTCGCGCGGACGCACCGCTGTGACGTCCATCCACGCCTGATAAAGCGCTGGGCGGATCAGATCGTTCATCGCCGCATCGACGATGGCGAAATCCTTGTGCTCGGTGTACTTGAGGTATTCGACTCGGGTCAGCAGCGCGCCTGCATTGGCCACGATGAAGCGCCCCGGCTCGAACAACAGCCCCAGATCACGACCGGCAAGTCGTTCGCGCACGGCTTTGATGTAGTCGGCCGCCAGCGGAGGCTCTTCGTCGCGATAACGCACACCAAGACCGCCACCCAGATCGATATGGTGCAGGTGAATGCCGCAATCGCCCAGGCGATCAACCAGGTCCAGCAGGCGATCCAGCGCATCAATGAACGGCTCGAGCGTGGTCAGTTGCGAGCCGATATGGCAGTCGACCCCGATCACTTCCAGGTTCGGCAGTTGCGAAGCGCGAATGTAGACGTCTTCGGCATCTGCAATGGCGATGCCGAACTTGTTTTCTTTAAGGCCGGTAGAGATGTAAGGGTGAGTGCCTGCATCCACATCCGGGTTGACCCGCAGCGATATCGGCGCACGGACGTCGAGTTCGGCAGCCACTTTCTGCAGGCGCTCCAGCTCGTCGGTGGATTCGACATTGAAGCAGTGCACACCAACTTCAAGAGCGCGACGCATGTCTTCACGGGTCTTGCCGACACCGGAAAAGACGATCTTTTCGGCTTTGCCGCCTGCGGCCAGCACACGCTCGAGTTCGCCGCGCGAAACAATGTCGAAACCGGCGCCAAGACGCGCCAGGACATTGAGCACACCCAGGTTGGAGTTGGCTTTTACGGCGAAGCAGACCATATGCGGCATGCCGCTCAGCGCATCGGCGTAGGCACGGTATTGCGCTTCGATATGAGCGCGCGAGTAGACATAGGTCGGTGTGCCGAAGCGCTCGGCAATGGCAGACAATGCTACCCCTTCCGCGAACAGCTCACCGTCGCGGTAGTTGAAGGCGTCCATTGAATTCCCTTAAAGGTGCTTGTGCGATTGCGATTTGGCTTGTTCATCCGGAGTTTTGGTGTCATCCGGCAGATACAGCGGGCCTTTCTGGCCGCAGGCCGTAACAAGACAAGCGACCGCGACAAGCGCAGCAAGCGAAGAGATCAGGCGCTTCATGGCGAAATCCTTTGTAAAAGCATTAATTGCGCCAGAGTATACCGACCACCCGGCAGCTTGCCTATGCGATGGATCTCCCGTCTGGCGGGCCTTTGGCGTGAATGTCGGGGCAGAGCTATGGCTGACGGGATTAATGCGCGCATCCGTCGCCGATGATGGGTAAGCTTTGCATTTGCCCGGCAGCGTCCGTATCTTGCCCCTCTGCGCCATCAGCAGACACTTATCGAGGTTCCCGCAATGAGTTTGACCCAAGCCCGTTTCCACGACCTCGTCGATGCGACTCAGCATAATATCGAAGATGTTTTCGATGATAGTGGACTGGATGTCGACCTGGAAAACTCGGCCGGTGTACTGACAGTCAAGTTCGAAGGCGGCTCGCAGCTTATTTTCAGCCGTCAGGAGCCGCTGCGTCAGCTGTGGCTGGCAGCCCGCTCCGGCGGCTTCCATTTCGATTATGACGGAGATAGCAGCCGTTGGGCATGCGACACCAGCGATGAGCTGCTCAGCGAGATGCTTGCGCGCATCACCCTTGAGCAAGCCGGTGTCGAACTGGATTTCGACGATATCTGATCGTGAGCCAGTCCCCCGTTCGACCGCCCAAACCGCTTTTCAGCAACGTCAGCCCGGCTGTACCGTCGCCCTGTATCAGCCTGTGTCGGCTCGATGAGCAGAAGGTTTGCCTTGGGTGCTTCCGCCATGTCGAAGACATACGCGAATGGCGCTCGGCCGATGACCATCGTCGTCGACAGATTCGCCATGAGGCGGACCAGCGTCGAGCCACTGCGGGCCAGACCGCAGGCTGATACCGTGTCGGGTTGTGTATTTACTGCGCTGTGTTAGTGTCGGACTCTGCTTCTCCAGATTGAGAGGCCCGTAGAACCCCGCCCACCCCGGCGGGGTTTTGTTTTATTCATGGAGAATAAAGGAGTCTGCCCAGACCATGACCACAGCACCTTCGATCATCCTCACCCGCCTCGATGTACAGCGTCTTGAGAGTTTCATCGACAGCCAGGACGAAAACACGCCGGGCATCCAGGCGTTGCAGGCCGAACTGGACCGCGCCGACCAGGTAGTGGGCCACGATGAAGTGCCTGCGGGCGTTGTGACCATGAATTCGCGTGTGCATTGCCGTGAAGAAGTCAGCGGCAAGGATTACCACCTCAAGCTGGTTTATCCACAGGATGCAGGCGCAGACGGCACCGTCTCGGTTCTGGCACCAATGGGCTCGGCGTTGCTGGGTCTGCAGGTCGGCCAGCACATTGACTGGCCAGCACCGGGCGGCAAGACCCTCAAGCTGACCTTGCTGGCGGTGGAATATCAGCCGGAAGCCGCGGGCGAGTACGAGTAATCGAAGGCGCTGCATCCGTAGAGCGCCTCCGCATTCAAAAGCGGACGCAGAGCGTCCAGAACGGCATTCCCACGCTGGAGCGTGCGGAACGATAGGCGGCCCGCAGAACACCTATCGCGCCAATGCTCCGCGTTGGCATGCATTTCGTGACGCTCTGCGTCACAAATTTGCGCCACACCGCACATTCAAGAGCGGACGCAGAGCGTCCAGAACGGCATTCCCACGCTGGAGCGTGCGGAACGATAGGCGCACCAGAGAACACCTATCGTGCCAATGCTCCGCGTTGGCATGCATTTCGTGACGCTGTGCGTCACAAATTTGCGCCGCACCGCAAACTCAAGATCGGACGCGGAGCGTCCAGAACGGCATTCCCACGCTGGAGCGTGCGGAACGATAGGCGGCACGCAGAACACCTATCGTGCCAATGCTCCGCGTTGGCATGCATTTCGTGACGCTCTGCGTCACAAATTTGCGCCGCACCGCAAACTCAAGATCGGACGCGGAGCGTCCAGAACGGCGTCCCCACGCTGGAGCGTGCGGAACGATAGGCGGCCCGCAGAACACCTATCGTGCCAATGCTCCGCGTTGGAACGTTAGGCGCGCGGGACAGGATAAGCGTACGTCAGGCTTGGTCCATCGCCTCGTTCAACAGTTTTTCCAGCTCGGCCTTGTGATGCAGGAAGAGGATGCTTTGTCCATGCCGGTCATCCAGCAGCCCGGACAGGTCCAGGTCGGTGATGTAACAGCGATAGCGCTGGGGTTCCAGGCGTTTGCCGAGAATTTGCCGGGCAACGGCGGCATACAACTGGTCGCCATATTCCAGCTCGGAAAACTCGCAGTTATCGCAGTACAGCGTGGCGCTCAGCTGTCCGGGCGAGGTTTCTTCGATGATTGCCTGCACGTCATAAAACGCCTTGTCCGCCGCAGTCGGTGCCAGCCGATGTTCAACACGCCGGGCAAGCCCAGGGCCGGAAGGCAGCACTTGGTAATACAGGGTTTCCAGCGAAACCGACTCGGACGGGTCGTCCAGCGGCAATGACGCGCCTCGGCGATAAACCAGCGATTGAAGAAAACGCTGCAGTGGCGTCAGCAGGCTTTGTTCGTCGTGATACGGCAGGCGCTGGTGCCAGAGCGAATTGTGTTCGTCCAGCACATACACGTCGGCATCCGGCTCGTTGATTCGGTAGAACACCTGAATACATTCAGGCTGGCCAAGTGGCAGGATCAGGGCCAGATCGTGGCCGTCGAGTGCCTGAGGGTCCAGATGCAAAGGGCTGTACAACGGCAGCTCTTCACCCAGGTACTTGAACAGGCCTGGCAGGCTGTTGACCACTACATGACCGACCTGTCCGGGTTTGATCTCCAACACGTGATACTGCTGCTGCACCTGAATCAGATAACGGTGGTTCAACTGCCTGGCGAGTAATAACCGGGCCGTGCTGATCAACTCTTCAACCCGCTGGGCGATGGCAGGCGCCCGGTTATGACAGAAGCAGCGCACGCGAATCTGCGGCTGTTTACCGCTCTGCGGCAGGCTGCCGAGCAGTTCGCTCATGCAGTCGAGCAGGGCATGCGGGCCGTCATAGCGGCTGACCAGCGTTTCGTTCCAGGTATTGAGGGTGATCTGGTCCAGCGTCAGCACCAGATTCTCCCGGACGCCCGCGTAACTGAGCGAGTCGGTGCGCTCGGTGGTCATCAGAATATTAAGGTCGCGGTGATGCCTGAGCGGGTCGACACCGACATTGACCAGCAACAGTATCTCGCTGGGTGTACTGGGCATGAGCAGCTCGTCGTCGCTGACCTCGGGCAGCGGCAGTTCAATACTCTGCTGCAAGGCACCCAGCAGGTTGAACAACTCGAACTCGCTCAAGTCACTGGCGCCTGGATGCAGCGCCACGCGGGTCGTGGTGTCGATCACGTTGTTGCGGTGGCACCAGGTCAGCAGCTCGAGCAATTCCCGGCTGCGCTTGATCGGCGAAAAGTTCGGCCACTCGTGAATACCCAGGTTGCCGTTGTACAGGGCCCACTGATGCTTGCCTGGCTCGCGCTTGTCAGGAGAATGCACCAGCGTCAGCGTGTCTTCTGCAAGGTCCGGGGCGATGCCCGGATTGATGAACTCGACCTTGCCCGCCTTGCGCTCGAAAGCCGCATACAAACGCCGACCGAGTATGGTCAGGTCACGAGCATTGAGCGCATCGGCGGTGCTTTGCGTTCTGGCGAACCGGGTCTGAAAGCGATAGCTGTAATTGAGCTCGTTAACCAGCGCACGACGCTCGCTGGCCACCTGGCGGACTTTCCACTGGCTGCGGCTGTCGAGCAGCGCCAGTTGTCGTTCATCCCAGCCCCACTCAGAGGTCAGGCGCTCCAGCAGCAGGCGTTGCCAACCGGTGTTGCGCTGACGGCTCGAGCCGGTGAGCTTTTTGTTGACCTTCAGGTACAGGCTGCGCCGCACCAGTTCCAGCCGCTCTTGCTCGTTGCGTGCCTGTAGATGCTCTTCGATACGCCGGTACACAACCACGTACGGGTCCAGCTCATCCAGGTCCAGCTGGTTGGCAAACACCGCTTGCTTGAAACGCAGGCTCAGGCACTGCACGCGAGGATGCTCGCTGGAATAGACCTCGATCAACAGCAGCTTGAGCACAGACTTGTAGGGCGACTCGATGCCTTTGAACAACTGCCACAATCCGGCACCGATGAACTCGGCCGGAGGAATGTGCGACATCGGACCGAGATCGAGCACCTCGCTGGCGCGGATGAAGCGCTTGCTCAGCAGAGTATGGGTGTAATCCTCGTAATTCTGCTCCTCATAGACCGGCACCAGCCACCACATCGGGGTGCGCCCGGCGAGCCAGATCGCCGTGCGATAAAACTCGTCGAGCAACAGGTAATGCTGAGTAGTCCCGCAATCGTCCGAGCTGAGCTGCGAATCGCGCTCGCCACTCTTGAAACGCTGTGGGTCGATCAGAAAGAAATGCGCCTCTGCGCCCATCGTCGCAGCCCAGGCTTCAAGTGCCTGGCATTTCTTGCGCAGTTCGGCGATAGCCTCCGGGTCCAGCTCGCTGTCGTGGCAGACCCAGACATCCATATCGCTTTGTTCAGCCTGAGCCAGCGTGCCCAGGCTGCCCATCAGAAACAGGCCGTGAATCGGCTGGGGAGCGTTACCACGCCGGACCTTGTACGAGAAGGAGCGCGTCAGGCGTTGCGCTTCAGCCAGCGCCAGCGTGTCCGGTTCGTACTGCGAGACGCCAGCAGGCGTGCCACCGGAAACGTAACCGGGCAGCAGAGGGTGGTTGACGTGAAAGAACAGCGGCAGCAGCGTCAGAACGCTTTGCTGACGCGTCGACATGCCTTCGAGGGCACGCGCGTATCGCCCGTCATTGAGAGACAGGAAACGGTTGCGCAGCTGGCTGAGAACCTTGCGGTCGATGCCCTCATCCAGGTCGGGGCGAATTTCAGGATTACGCGTCATCGCAACTCAAGGCATCTGGCCTGTGCAGGCGTGGAATTACTGAGCAAAGATGGCGGAGAAGGTTTGCAGCCGAGAGAAGAGGATTCAGTCGGGTTGTTATTCTGACGCCAGAATCCTGTATCGACCGGCGTTCAGATAAGTGAAGGGCCTGCCACGCTTTTTTGTGCGCAGGCCCTGCGACCGTCAGGCAGCTTGTTTGGAAACGTTGAGGATGGTCAACAGTGATTGGGCATGTTGAGCGGCCTCAAGCCCGAGGCTGGTCAGATAACCGCCATCGACCTGGGTCGTCAGTCCTTTATCGAAGAGTCTTTGTGCTGCTGCGACGGCCGTGGGCGCCGCTACATGGTGGACTTTGAGGCCTTCCTGGGTGTTTCCCAGATTGAACAGTGCAAGGATTTCCAGTTCGGCAACCAACTCAGGGGTATACGACATAGGTACTCCAGACTTTTTGTAGTAGTACGACCTCACCGGCTGGTGGGTGTGCTCTGGAATCGACGTGTCCGATCTGCGCTCGTCGGTTCTGGATGACCGTTAAAGCCGGTTTGGCGTGTGGCCCCGGAGGATCAAGCGGCAGCGGGGCATTTGCAGTGTAGTCAGCGTCTGAAGTGTTTGCAGCATATATCTTGCTGGCATGCTCGGACCGCAGGATTACTTTTCCGGTGGCAGATCGGGCAGGGCGCGCAGCGCTGCTTCATACCATTGCGTGTCAAACGGACGGTCCTGCTCCAGCAAGGCATCGATCTCGATGGCCAGCACGTGGGCCATCATCTCCAGAATATCCTCACGCTCATAGTTCACCAGGGTCAGCATGTTGAAGACCGCTCTGGCTGCAGGCGGTTTACCAGCTTCGATCTGGTTTTCGATGGCTTCGATCAGGGTCGAGGCAGCAAAGTCTTCTTCGTCATTATCGATGTCGTCGGTCATGGTCACTCCTCAGGTAAGGCAGGCAGTCTAACCGGCGACCTGAAAACAACAAACCCCGGAGGTCCGGGGTTTGTCAGCGTATTGGCGAAGATCAGTCAGCCGTCGGCTGGCCCATCGGCACAGGTTCCTTGCTGCGCCAGTGCGGCAGGGAGTTCCAGTAGCGCTCGCCCTTTTCATCGTCGTACATGCCTTCCCAGCGCGAGATGACCAGCACTGCCAGGGCATTGCCGATCACGTTCAAGGCGGTGCGCGCCATGTCCATGATCCGGTCGACACCGGCGATGAATGCCAGACCTTCCAGCGGGATACCGGCGCTGCCCAGCGTTGCCAGCAGCACCACGAAGGAAACACCCGGCACACCCGCGATACCTTTGGACGTGACCATCAGCGTCAGTACCAGTATCAGTTGCGCGCCAATCGACAGGTCAATGCCATACAGCTGGGCAATGAATATCGCCGCAATGCTCTGATAAAGCGTCGAGCCGTCGAGGTTGAACGAGTAACCCGTCGGCACCACGAAGCTGCAGATCGCTTTCGGCGCACCATAGGCTTCCATCTTCTGGATCACGCGTGGCAGTACGGTTTCGGAGCTGGCGGTGGAGTAGGACAGAATCAGCTCGTCCTTGAAGATGCGCATCAGCCTGATCACCGAGAAGCCGAATGCCCGAGCGATCAGTCCCAGCACCACGAAGGCAAAGAAAGCGATGGCCACGTACACCAGAATCACCAGCTTGGCGAGCGGCAACAAGGAGGCGAAACCGAAGTTGGCGACGGTCACCGCAATCAGCGCGAACACGCCGATCGGCGCGTAGTTCATGATCATGTGTGTGACCTTGAACATGGTTTCCGAGACGCCCTGAAACAGTTTCACCAGCGGCTCACGGACCTCGGCCTGCAGGCTGGAAAGCCCGAGACCGAACAGCACTGAGAAGAAGATGATCGGCAGCATCTCGCCACGCGCCATGGCGGCAAAGATGTTGGACGGGATCAGGTTGAGAATGGTCGCGATAAATGCGTGATCGTGCTGAACCTCGGCCGTAGTCTGCTGATACTTGGAGATATCAACGGTGCCCAGGGTGCTCATGTCGATGCCGGTGCCCGGATGGAACACATTGGCCAGCACCAGGCCCACCAGAATGGCGATGGTGGTCACGACTTCGAAATAGAGGATGGTCTTCAGACCGATGCGCCCCAGTTTCTTGGCGTCGCCTACACCCGCGATGCCTACAATCAGCGATGCGACAACGATAGGGATAACGATCATCTTGATCAGACGAATGAAGATATCGCCCGCAGGCTGCAGGAGATTGGTGATCCACCAGGCCTTCTCGGCGCTGAAATGGTTGAGCAGCGCACCCACCGCGATACCCAGTACCAGTCCGATAAGAATCTGCCAGGCCAGACTCAGCTTTGCCTTCTTCATATTATTACCCTTGTTCAAAGTGGCTTGGGCAAGTCCAAGACCGATGCGCCGAGCGTGCTTTTCAAAGCAGTTTCAGGGCAGGGGATCCCTTTGGAAATGTCCCGAGAAGGTCACCGCAGACGAGCATCCCGGCTCTGTAGCAGGCGAAAAAAGTCGCAACTATTCCCATGGCACGCGCATACGTCTAATGCCGTAAACGACTACCTCATGCTCAATCGGCATACAAATAAGCAGAAATGTGTTGATTTATGTCGCGAGGCGAGAGGGCGATTCGGCGCGAAGGTGGCTAAAACGTCGTCTTCGGCCTGATGGAGAGAAGCGGGTTTGCAGAAAGAACATAGCGCTGCTGAATCGATTACTCGGCGCATTTAACAGATGTACGGTAGTGCAGTGCTCAGGCCAGCTTATCCGCAGACAAGCTCATGGCCTGAGCGATTGAGTCGAGTCGCCGCCCTGTCAGCCTTTTCCTTTGGTGCGGGTCATGTGCGGGCCGCTGTTTTTCTCCAGATACTCGATAATCATCCCGGCCACATCCTTGCTGGTGGTGACTTCAATGCCTTCCAGGCCAGGTGACGAGTTGACCTCCATCACCAATGGGCCGTGATTGGAGCGCAGAATATCCACACCCGCCACACTCAAGCCCATGACCTTGGCTGCACGCAATGCAGTCATGCGTTCTTCCGGGGTGATCTTGATCAGGCTGGCACTGCCGCCACGGTGCAGGTTGGAGCGAAACTCGCCCGGTTTGGCCTGACGCTTCATCGAGGCGATGACCTTGTCACCGACAACGAAGCAGCGAATATCAGCACCGCCCGCTTCCTTGATGTACTCCTGCACCATGATGTCCTGCTTGAGCCCCATGAAGGCTTCAATCACCGATTCGGCTGCCGTGGCGGTTTCGCACAGCACCACGCCGATGCCCTGAGTGCCTTCCAGCACCTTGATGACCAGCGGCGCGCCGTTGACCATCTGGATCAGGTCGGGAATATCGTCAGGCGAGTGGGCAAAGCCTGTCACCGGCAAGCCGATGCCCCGACGTGACAGCAGTTGTAGCGAGCGCAACTTGTCGCGCGAGCGGGCAATGGCGACCGATTCATTGAGCGGAAACACACCCATCATTTCAAACTGACGCAACACCGCACAGCCATAGAAAGTCACCGAAGCACCGATGCGCGGAATCACCGCATCGAAGCCCTCCAGAGGTTTGCCGCGGTAGTGGATCTGCGGCTTGTGGCTGGCGATGTTCATATAGGCGCGCAGGGTGTCGATCACCACCATCTCATGGCCACGCTCAATGCCAGCTTCGACCAGACGACGGGTGGAATACAGACGCGGATTACGCGAAAGCACAGCGATCTTCATGCAACACCTGAGGAAGTAGAGGCCGGGAACACCGGCTTGTCTTGTACGTAAGTTATGCCCGGATTGACCACCAGTTGGCCGTCGATCAGCGCTTTGGAACCCAGCAGCAGTCGATAACGCATCGACTTGCGGCAAGCCAGTGTGAATTCCACTGGCCAGATACGATCACCCAGGGCCAGCGTGGTGCGAATGACGTAACGCACCTGCGCGTGGCCGTTGGAGCTTTTAATGGTTTTCATGGCAACCAGTTGCGCCTCGCAGCGGCGATGGCGCAACTGAACCACAGTGCCCAGATGCGCGTTGAAGCGCACCCATTTCTGGCCATCGCGCTCAAAAGGTTCGATTTCGGTGGCATGCAGGCTTGACGTGCTCGCACCGGTATCGATTTTTGCCCGCAGGCCCGCCACCCCCAGGTCGGGAAGCGCCACCCACTCGCGCAGGCCGATGACTGTCAGATGGTCGAATGTCTTCAATGCGATTCCGTATTTCTCAAGACTTCTGCCAGGCGTCAGGTGCTATCTGCGCCAGGGCTTTGAATGCAGGTTTGGCGAACAGATAGCCCTGCATCAGGAAAATGCCGCAATCGGCGAGAAAGTCCCGCTCCTCAACCTGCTCTATACCTTCGGCAATGAGCTTAATCCCCAAGTCCGAACACATTGTGACAACACCACGAACAATAGCCTGACGCGCGCGATCACGATGAATGTCGCGAATCAGGTTCATGTCGAGTTTTATCAGGTCTGGCTGAAAGTCCGCGAGCAGCGTCAGCCCGGAATACCCGGCACCGAAATCATCGATAGCGGTCATAAAGCCGAACTCGCGATATTCGCGCAGAATGTTGCTCAAATGACCATTGTTATTCACATGCTCGCTTTCGATGGTTTCGAAAATCAAGCGCTCGATAGGGAAGTTGTGTTGCCTGGCGGCCTCCAGCGTACTGCGGATGCACAGCTCGGGACGATACACGGCGTTGGGCAAGAAGTTGATCGATAAACGCTCGGTCATGCCCAGTTTCGCGGCACCAGCAATGGCGGTGGTCCGACAGGCCTGATCGAATCGATAGCGGTTCTGGTCGGTGACCTGACTCAGGACTGACATCGCGCCCTCGCCATTGGGCCCGCGAACCAGCGCCTCATGGGCGAAAATCGACTGGTCGTGATGGTTCACGATCGGCTGATAGGCGTAGTCAAACGAGAAATCCAGCTCTGGACTGCCAGTGCATCCAGCACACCCTTTTCTAGGGGCGGTCAACGAAGTTGGAAAATCTGTCACGTCGCGCTCCATATAGGTGTGGGGCAATAAAAAGATGAATAGCTGTTTTTGACAAGCACATATCGGTTACTTCATGTTCATGGGGGCACAGAAAAAGGGGGCGAGCATGTGCCGTCGCTTTGTTTATCTGGCCTGGTAAAGTTCAGACTGTCACATTGATGAGGAATTCAAATGGCGCAAAAGCCAGAAGAAGACGATAAGGTCCGCCTGGATAAATGGCTCTGGGCCGCGCGCTTTTTCAAAACACGTGCGCTGGCCAAAGCGGCTATCGAAAGCGGCAAGGTGCACTGTCGCGGCGAACGTTGCAAGCCCGGCAAGGAGCCGCGTATCGGTGACGAGTTTCAGATTCGCATGGGCTTCGACGACCGCACGGTGGTGGTCGAGGCATTATCCATCGTTCGGCGTGGCGCGCCGGAGGCTCAAACGCTGTATCACGAGACGCCCGAGAGCATCGCCAGACGCGAGAACGCGGCGGCTCAGCGCAAGGCCGGCAACCTGGGAGTAACCACCGACGGAAAGCCGACCAAGAAGCAACGCCGGGAGCTTTTCGGTTTCCGCGCCAGCCAGAGCAACGACTGAAACACTGCACCGGGCAGCTCCGGCGATCAGCCCGAAGGGCCAACCCGCTTGGAAGCGCACCGGATAGCTCCTAAAATGCCGGTCAATCCGCATGACCGCGGCGCTTTCGAGTGCCGGACGGTGCTTGCTCAGCCGCGTGCCATCCAATGTCATTACTTCAGATACCTTCCCTATGCATGATTTACCGGACACCGATTTCACCCAGCGCTTCATCTTCGACGAAAGCGACGTTCGCGGAGAACTGGTCGCTCTGGAGCGCAGTTACGCCGAAGTGCTCGCCAAGCATCCCTATCCGGAGCCGGTCGCGCAGTTGCTCGGCGAACTGATGGCGGCGGCTGCGCTGCTCGTCGGCACCCTCAAATTCGACGGCCTGTTGATCCTGCAGGCTCGCTCCAGCGGCGCAGTGCCATTGCTGATGGTCGAGTGCTCCAGCGAACGTGAGCTACGTGGCATCGCTCGATACGACGAATCGCTGATCAACCCCGGCGCGGGCCTTCAGGACATGATGCCTGACGGATCGCTGGCGCTGACCGTCGACCCGCGCCAAGGCCAGCGTTATCAGGGCATCGTGGCGCTGGATGGGGTCGACTTGTCGGAAAGCCTCTCCAACTACTTCGTGATGTCCGAGCAGCTGGGTTCGCGTTTCTGGCTCAAGGCTGACAGTCATCGTGCGCGTGGATTGCTGCTGCAACAATTGCCTGCCGCGCAGATCACCGACGCTGAAGAGCGTGATGCCAACTGGGAGCATGTCATCACCCTGGCCAACACTCTCACGGCCGAAGAAATGCTGAGTCTGGATAACCAGACCATCCTGCATCGCCTGTTCCACGAAGACCCGGTTCGCCTGTTCGATATTCAACCGATCTGCTTCCGTTGCAGCTGCTCTCGCGAACGATCTGCCAATGCGCTGGTCAGTCTCGGGCTGGAGGACGCGCAGCAATTGGTGATCGAGCACAACGGCACGATCGAGATCGACTGCCAGTTCTGCAACGAGCGCTACCTGTTCGATGCCACTGACGTTGCACAGCTGTTTGCTGGCGGCGGTGTCGATTCGCCGTCTGACACGCGCCATTGATCAGCGCGTAAAGCCCCTCAGAATACGGTATGGGCCCTTGTAATGCTGTTCTGACAGGAGGGTCCTACCATTTCTGGGCATTTCTGGCATAATCCGGCCCACTTTTACGCTGTAGTAGTGGTTGTTTTTTTACTACAAAACCGTTTGGAGCACTCGGCTACAGGCCGACGGGGAACCTCATGACGCAAATCAACAACGCTGTGCACACCGATCTGAGCACCGACGAACTGGTCAAGGAAGCCCTTGCCCGTAACGAAGGCGTACTTTCCGACACTGGCGCACTGGTTGTGGAGACAGGCCATCGTACTGGCCGTTCGCCGGTCGATCGTTTCATCGTTGAAGAGCCGAGCACCCAGGACGCAATCGCCTGGGGCCCGATCAACCGCAAGTTCCCGTCCGAGAAATTCGACGCCTTGTGGAACCGCGTCGGTGCGTACCTCGCCGAGCGCGAGCGCTTCGTTTCCCACGTTCATGTAGGCTCCGATCCTGCGCACTACCTGCCCGTCAAGATGACCACCGAGACTGCGTGGCACAATCTGTTCGGCCGTTGCCTGTTCATCAACCCTGAACAGTACAACCCGGCTGGCAAGGACGAGTGGGAAATCCAGAACGCGCCATGGTTCGTTTGCGACCCTGAGCGTGACGGCACCAACTCCGACGGCACCGTTATCATCAACTTCGCCGCTCGCAAGGTACTGATCGCAGGCATGCGTTATGCCGGCGAAATGAAGAAAGCCATGTTCTCGGTGCAGAACTTCCTGCTCCCGGCTTCGGACGTTCTGCCGATGCACTGCGCAGCCAACATGGGCGAAGAGGGCGATGTAACCCTGTTCTTCGGCCTGTCCGGCACCGGCAAGACCACCCTGTCCGCCGATGAAAGCCGTTACCTGATCGGTGACGACGAGCACGGCTGGGGCGAAGGCGTTGTGTTCAACATCGAAGGCGGTTGCTATGCCAAGTGCATCGACCTGTCCGAGAAGAACGAGCCGGTCATCTGGAAAGCCATTCAGCACGGCGCGGTACTGGAAAACGTCGTACTCGACCCGGTCACCAAAAAAGCCGACTACGCCGACAGCAGCCTGACCCAGAACAGCCGTGCGGCCTACCCGCGTGAACTGATCGAAAAACGCGCACCGAAAAACCTCGGTGGTGAGCCGAACGCCGTTATCTTCCTGACCTGCGACCTGACCGGCGTACTGCCGCCTGTGTCGATCCTCAGCGAAGAACAGGCCGCCTACCACTTCCTGTCGGGTTACACCGCACTGGTCGGCTCGACTGAAATGGGTTCGGGTTCGGGCATCAAGTCCACCTTCTCCACCTGCTTCGGCGCACCGTTCTTCCCGCGTCCGGCTGGCGAATACGCAGAACTGCTGATCAAGCGCATCCGTGGCTTCAAATCCAAGGTCTACCTGGTCAACACCGGCTGGACCGGCGGCGGCTACGGCGTCGGCAAGCGCTTCAACATCCCGACCACCCGTGGCGTGATCGCAGCGATCCAGAGCGGTGCACTGATCGGTGCCGAAACCGAGCACCTCGACACCATCAACCTCGACGTACCGAAGTCGGTACCCGGCGTAGACACCGGCCTGCTCAACCCACGCAACACCTGGGCTGACAAGGCTGCCTACGACGAAGCCGCCAAGGCCCTGGCTGGTCTGTTCGTGGAGAACTTCAAGAAGTTCGACGTGAGCGACGCCATCAAGGCTGCGGGTCCGAAGTTGTAAGAAGCTTTAATTAGCCTCTTTAAAAAACCGCCTTCATCAGGCGGTTTTTTTTGGTCCTGGAATTGAGTACTTGATGTAGGCCCTTTCAGATTGCGAACCGACGATTGAATCGCGTCCGCACAATCTGCGTGGAAATGTCAGCGTTGGCATCTGTCATTTATTATCTTGCCTATGTGCGTGGCCCGGTTTTATTACAATATTCTTTACCAGAACATTGAATTTTTTACTGTGGTAGAGATCAAGGCACTTTAATAAATCAAACTTTACGCCCTTTACTTCAGAGCCAGCCAGAGGGCTTGTATAGTCTCTGGCTAAATACTTATCAATGAGCGCTTCCACTGCATCAGGGCTTTTCTAAAATCCGTAATAAGCCCATTCGTATGAAGACCAAAATTACAGGGGAAGCCTTGCGCGAATCCATTCCAAGCGTGTAGGAGGCATAGTGATTGCGTGGTCTTTTTGCTCCCTGTCGTCTTGATAGGTGATACTGTTATCAGAAACCTTAAGCGGCTCATGTCCGGGCTGGCCGTCCCAAAAGATCCTATAGTATCTCCTGGCTAACAGCTCGCCTTGATCGTCGAAGATAGTCAGCCGGACCCTCTCCATGCCATCGCCATTAAAAAGACTGTTGTTGAGTCCGGCTCCGCAAATATTTATTATAAATTTCTCATTGTCGAAGTTTTTTGTGCCTCCGTTTAATTCTTTAGTGTGGTTGTAGCTCTGGCAGTCAGTATTGTCTAGCACGTTAAATGCAGTGGAGTAAACAACCAAAGCAATAAACATAAAAACAAAGAAGAAAAAAGACCAGAGGTACATTTTTCTTACATGGGCTCTGAGGGTTTGCATAATGTCCAGCTTTATGATAATAGGCTTTTTTAGTTTATGTATTTCAGGTCTGCTGTAAATCATAAAATCGCCACCCCGACCATGCTTTTCTCTCCACTCACTATAAGAGCTATTGTACACAGGCCAGTAAACATCTTTCTCCATAAATTTTCTGACAATACCTGTTCTTTTATCTACTGGCTTGTCAATCTGCCCGCCAGGCAAATAGTCCCAATTGATTTTAGTTTCAGTTATAGGGGTACTACCCATATTAGTATGAATTTTCTTACCGTCAACAAGATCACTGACAACGGCAGAGTAGGAAAGAATCATGTCATTTTTGTTCCAGTGCCCTAGGTATTGACTATTGCCATCATTTTTGTCGTTAAAGGAATAGTTATCTTTCAGGTAGGTATATACACTAGTGATGGTCGCTGTAGCTTCAGCGCAAAAAGTTTTGGTTCTGGCTTTATCGTCATATCTGTAGAATTTTTCCACAGCAACTTCAACCATGCCAATAGCAGCATAGATATTAAAATTTCCTAGCGTGGCAGTGAGATCAGTTAAACTCAGGCCGTCAAGAGTGTTACTTGTTGATATAGCCTGAAATTGAATTTGCCAGTCAATATGAAACTGCCTGATATCCCTTATCCAAGGAGACGTATCAAAGGAAAGATTTGCTGCCGAACTAGAATCATCGAATTTATTTTTTACATGCTTGAGGATTTTTTGTTTAGCACCTGCAATTGCTTTTTCAGAGTAAATTTTTTCCTCAACCAATTCATTAAATTTTTCTGCTACGCTTCCATACTTCAAAGCCCATTTTAATGTCGCTGTTGTGTCATCAATGGGTTGAACTGAATTGGGTTGGTCATTGTAGATATGCTTAGGGTTAGCGAACCACCGTCTGGCGATTTTGGCAGCTGTCGGCCAACCTATTTTGTCCATAGCCAAAGGAACATCCTGAAGATCGAACTTTGGAAGCTTTTCCTTATCTTCCGCATCGCTCTCTAACGTATAGGGCTTTGAGGGTTTGGTTTCCCCGGAGGATGGTTTATTACTTTTAACTTCAGTAAGCGATCTCTTACCTTCCGCTTCTGTTTTTTGCGCTATGAGTTGCTCTTTACTGCGCTCTGTGGGCTTTAAGACTACTTGACCGGGCGCGCAACGATCATAGGAGATTTCTTGCGAAGTATTGATGGGGACAGCACCTTCTAGTCCATCATTTTCTTTCCATACTTTGCCACGAAAAATAGACCGTTTCATCGTGTAGTAAGGTATTTTCTTTACTTCAGCCATAAACCCTTTCCTTGGTAAAACAATCAAATCCCAAATCCGCTCAGCACCTCTTGCGCAGCGGCAGGACTGCCGGAGCAAAGCAATGCAGGTCTGCATTGTTTAGCCTGTGTACCCAAACCGTCAATTTCGCTGCACAACGGAGTATCAATTCTCTCTCCATGTGACTCGATTAACATTGTGAGCCCGCACGTCCGCGACGTTTGACCGCGTGATGGATGGCCTAGCCTGTGCCGTTCATGCGTCGCAAATTCTGCCCATATGGCTATTGCTTCGGCCACAGCGCATTAGGCCAGTGATCAGCTCAATCGCAGCGGTCGGGAGTTGTCCACCCCGAGTGGTGGAGGGGCAAGACTGATCGCCTGATTCAACGGCAACCGCCGTAACCGCGAGGTCGCCGGAGCCATGTTGTAATTAAACATCTTCGAGTCCGTCCCTCATGCGGACCCCGTAAATGCTCATGAAGACGCTCCGACTTGTCGGGGCGTTTGCTTGTCTGGAATACTGATTTCCATTTGTGACGATGGACAAGGAGGTGGTTTGTGACAGCGACCGGAATTCAGGTACGTCGTTTTGTGCCGAACGATGAGCAAGGTGTGTCGGCATTGATCCTGCCCATCCAGCGTGAAGAATTCGGCATCCCCATCACCGCCGAGGATCAGCCTGATCTGAAGGCGATTCCAGAGTTTTACCAGACCGGCACCGGCGATTTCTGGGTCGCGGTGCAAGGTGATCACGTCGTCGGCAGTATCGCGCTCAAGGACATCGGCTCAGGGCAGGCAGCGCTGCGCAAGATGTTCGTTGCCGCGCCGTTTCGCGGCAAAGAGTTCTCGATTGCAGCCAGGCTGCTGGACCGTTTGATCGAAGAGTCGACTCGCAAAGGCGTGACCGAAGTGTTTCTGGGTACAACCGACAAATTTCTCGCCGCACATCGATTTTATGAAAAGCACGGTTTCCAGGAGATCGCAAAAGAGGATCTGCCTGCGAGCTTTCCGCTGATTGCGGTGGACAGCAAGTTCTACGTGCTGGGTCTGAACCCTTAGTAACGCTGTGGCCGCAGCTCAGCCCAACGGATTAAACCCGCTCGCCGCACTGCAATAGCGTTGGCGAGTGGCGGATTCAGCGAGACGCTTGCACTGCTCCTTGAAATACACCTTGGCACCCTTGCGACACTCCCGATATTCGATTGAGCCTCTACGCCAGTTACGGCACACGCTGGTGCCGTCGATTTGAGCATCTGTAACGATCCATTCAGCGTGATAGGTGCGCTTCCTGTCCCACTGCCACACAACGGCCGACTCAACGAATTGCGCCGCTGCGAGCCTTGGCTGCGGCCTTTGCTGTTGTGCCTTGTAGTGGCTCATGTAGCTCGCAGACACCATGCCCTGTGCGCTTGAATTTTGAAATGTCTCTTGGCCTCTGCCGAATCGACAGGTAGCGACCGTTTCGCCGATGAGATTATCCGGTCCCATGCACTCAGACAGCGTTTGGGGGCGGCCCGGCGTCTCGTGTAGTGGTAGCGGAGCAACGGCTGGAGCGTCGGCAACGACGAAAGCAGAAGATAGCGCAGGCGCGGCATCGATTGTTTTCGGCAAATGCTTGTAATGAAACAGGCCGTAAGCGCACAGCCCCATCAGTAAAAGCACCATCAATAGATAGTGCTGGAGCGTCGGAGCACTCCTTGACTTGCGGCGCTGAGCGCGCGCAATTGTGTCTTCCTCGTCGACACTCAAGTTCTCGTAAGCGTCACGGCGATTCTTCATGTCTTGCAATCAAGTCTCCTGAATATCTGACTGGCTTTTCCGCGCGTTGAAAATGTCCATGGCCCAGCTGTCGTCCGATGTGATGAGCGCAGCGTAATTGGCGGGGTATTGTGCTTTTTCTATCGGTGGCAGCTGGTCGTAGTGGGCGAGAAGCATGACCAGCGTTTGAGTGCTTTTGCCGGTTTCGTTGTATTCGTCGGTATACCTTTGGCATATGGCCCTTTTCCATACTTGCTCTTGAGAGTAGTTTTCGGAGTACGCGGCATTTCTTTCGTTTATTGTGAAGTCGCCACCCTCGTCATAAATAATCAACCTCAGTTGATCCTGAGATAAACCTGCGAATGGGTTTTTTCCTGCCCCGTTGTTGAACGAAGTCGCTTGCATGGCTCTTTCGAGCAATGCAGGGTCGTCCGTATCCGGAATCTCTGCGTCGTGCAGTTTTCTATTGGCGTGATAGCTGTTGCCTGCAATTTTGTCACTAATACTGTTTGCCAGAGACCTCAGGCTTTTGAAGTCAAGACTGCTGTCGCGAGCCTGAGCTCGTGCGGCACTACTACTTAATTGACGGGACAATGTCGAGAAGGTGGCACCGTCAATAGCAGATGCAGAATCAAGTTCTTTCAGGCTGGAGTTTAAAGTCGTGGCGGAGGTGCTTTTCTCGACAGTCGTTAGTGCAGTTTTATGGGTGAGGTGTGTGAGGAATGTTGTATCAATCATGCTGCGTCCTCGCGGCAGGGGCCAATCCATGGCTTTATATTCACTCTTTGTATCGGCCCAGCCAGACACCGCTTTAGTTTTCCGCTGAAAAGCGTGCGTATCAAAATGCTACACGCACGCTCCGGGGGCTTATTTCATGGTGAACTCAGCAGCCCACGCGTAGCTGGAGAGATTGGTGACGCGAGACGTCGCCGCGCAGACAGCGCCGCCTTCAGAGTTTGAAGGCGTGCGCATAATGAATGCGTCGGTCAGATAAAATGCCTCCAGTTAATTTAATAGATAAACGTTAAAGCGACGCATGAGGCGTATCGCTATCTTACTGTGCCCGTCAGGAGCAAATTTTTACTTGCTGACATTTGTTGTGTTTTTTTAACACAGGCGACAAGGAACGCAAGTAGGAAACTTCTGATTCTTCGCGCATTGGCAAAAGATATTTTTTATTCTTGCCTTTTAGCGCTGCATTGGATTAACTGCGCTGGCGAGAGCTAAGCATATAAGTATGTTGCGCCCTACAAGGCTGAAGGGCGCAATAACTTTCTTTACGTCACCGCATAAAACTTGCGCACATACCCCGTGCTGGTCCATTTGCAGGGCGCGCCCTGGGCGACGAATACGGTATCGCCGGTATTCACAGTCAGGCTCGAGCCGTTTTCCAGGCTCAACACTACGCTGCCTTCGATCAGGTTCATCAGCTCATGGATTTTGTGCGGGCGCGAGATGCGCTCGTAGGGTGTGGAGTCCCAGACGCCGATGCGCAAAGTGCTTGCGGTGTCTTCAAACAGGTTGTTGCTGCGGCACTGCGGCAGCGCGCTGATCATGATCGCCGGGTCTGGCGGTGAGGACGGTGTGAGCATGGCGAGGCGGTCCAGAGCGGTAATACCGGGTTTGTCGGGGCCATTGGCCTGAGTGGATACGCAGAACGCCCAGAGGCTGTCCGGTTGCGCTTCGATACGTACTTGCGTGCCACGACCGATCACGGCACTTTCGCCGGTGCTGATGGTGATGCTGCCGGTGCCAGAGGTCAGCGTGACGCTGCCGCGATGCATCACCAGCATTTCGGTGTAGGGGTAGGCCTCCACCGAGAGCGCCGTACCCAATTCAACGATGCCAGCCGCAATACCCTGTTCATCGACAAATGCTGTGCGGCGGCCACTGTCGAACGGGTCATGCGCATCAATGGGGCCGGTGGTGAATTCGGTATCTACCGGGCTGAGGTCAGCGCGGGCCAATAGCAGGACTGTGGGTTGGGGCATTGGGTTGGGCTCCTGAAGTTGAAGAGTGGCTGATCGTTCCCACGCTCTGCGTGGTAATGCCTTTCGTGACGCTCTGCGTCACATGCTCAAGACCGGACGCAGAGCGTCCAGAACTGCATGCCAACGCAGAGCATTGGCACGATGATGTTCTTCCGGGCGATCAGCCGATCGCCTGGGTAATCAGCGCAAACTGGCGCACGCCCTGGCGGGCTTGCGGAACTGCGCCCATGCTCATGCAGGTCACGCTGTCGACACGCTTGAGGCCAGCTTCGTCCAGCCAGTCGGCCAGGCCGCAGTCGGTCGGGATGTCGATGCGTACAAATGCGTAAGGCACTTTGGCCAGCAGTTGCTCGATCATGTGGCGGGCCTGTTCCACCGTCTGGGCGACAACAGGGCCGATGCACAGGCCACGGCCGAAAGGACGCAACAGGGCAAAAGCCTGCAACTGGCCATCGCGTTCGATGCCGACTGCGTGCTCAAGGTTATTCAGCACATCGCCCAGCGTTGCCGAACGGTCCATGCCCGAACCGGCGTTGGCCAGTTCCAGCACGCGAGCGTGGTCAGCCTCGCTCAGCGCACGACTGCTTTCCTGTGCTTTCAATGCGGTTGTGTCGGGCAGCTGTGCCTGCCCCTGACGCTGCTGAACCTCACCAAAACTGACGAAGCCCATTTTTTCGTACAGCGGGGCGCCGGCAAGTGTTGCATTGAGAATGGCGGTGCGCGGCGGCACGCTGCCGACAGCAAGCTCCATCAATTTGCGGCCAATGCCCTTGCCTTGATAGTCGTCGCTGACAATCACCAGACCGATAGTGGAAAACTCGCCCTGATGGCAGGCGAAGGCACTGCCGATCAAGCGACCGTTGTGTACTGCAACAAAGCCTTGGGCGACACGTTGCAGCATGGCCCAGTCTTCCAGTCGATGCGGCCACTTCAGGGCAATGGATAACTCATGAGCGTTGCCGACGTCGGCTGCGGTCATGGGGCGAAATTCAAAGTCGAGGCGTTGCTGAGCGAGCATGACGTGTCTCCGTCCAGAAGGATGCACCGGCAAAATAAAGGCTGCGGCAAGCTTGCTGTATCCCACCTGATGCGGGCGCTGACAAGAGGTCTGCAAGCATTCGGCAGATTCCACAAACCGCCGTTCGCCAGACCACAGTTACTGCTTAAATCGGGCGGGCACCCGGCAGCAAATGCTTGTGGTTTTTCTTCGGCTTCAGGCTCTTTATATAGCCGCCGGAATTTGCTGCTCGCAGATCACTGGCGCGGCGCAGTTTCTGCGGTGCAAACCCGCGCCCTTGAGCCCGAGCGCCCTGAAAAGGGTCAAAAAAGCGCCAAAAACCGGGGGCTGCCCAAGGCTGGAGCGCCCCGCAAAGTCTGCTGAGCGCGCACCTCAAAACGGTGGTTTCTATCAAGCAGCCATCACTTTTAACGCCATATGCTGATTTCACGGTGTTGTAATGAGGTTGTGCTGCAGCGTGCATCACCGCCCTTGGAAATGAGGCCGGATTGCTCGTCATGCCATGACCTCAACGAACTTTCAGGACCGCACACAATGAGCTTTCTTCGACCAAAATTCATTACGTTCGACTGCTACGGCACGTTGACCAATTTCCACATGGGCACCATGACGCGCGAGCTCTTTGCCGACCGCGTTCCGGCTGAACAGATGGATCAGTTCGTCAAGGATTTTTCGGCGTATCGTCTGGATCAGGTCATGGGGGACTGGATGCCGTACGACGAAATTCTCAAGGTTGCACTGGCTCGCACCTGCAAGCGCTGGAACGTTGAATACCGCGAAGAAGGCCAGCTGTATTACGACGCCGTGCCGACCTGGGGCCCACATGCTGATGTACCCGCCGGGCTGTCGAAAATCGCCGACAAGATCCCGCTGGTGATTTACTCCAACGCCAGCGACAGCCAGATCATGTCCAACGTCGACAAACTCGGCGCACCGTTTCACAAGGTGTTCACCGCTGACCAGGCCAAGGTCTACAAGCCACGTCTGGCAGCCTTCGAATTCATGCTCGACAACCTGGGTTGCGGCCCGGAAGACATCTTGCATGTGTCTTCAAGCTTCCGTTACGACCTGTTTTCCGCACACGACATGAAAATCAAGAACAAGGCATTTGTGGCGCGTGGTCATGAACAGCCAGCTCACAGCTCTTATGAATACCACCAGATCCCGGACATCGGCGGGCTGGCCGGGCTGGTCGGCCTCTAAACCGGACAACTCGCGCAACACCGGCATTTTTCAAGGTGCTCTTCTATGAGTGACAAGGGGAACAGAATGCGCAGTGAGTCTTACTGGCTCGATACGGCTCCAGACTTTACCGGCGCGCAGGACGGCGCAGTGGAGGGGCAGGCTGACGTTGTGGTGGTCGGTGGCGGTTTCACCGGTCTTGCGGCGGCGCGTGCATTGGCCTTGAAAGGTGCCAGCGTGGTGGTTCTGGAAGCTGGCCGGGTGATCGGCGAAGCGTCGGGCCGCAACGGCGGACAGTGCAATACCGGCGTGGCTCAGGACTACGCGTCATTGAGCGCGACCCTGGGGGCCGATCAGGCGCGCGAGTATTACAAGGCTTATGAAAGTGCGGTGCAGAGCGTCGTCACTGTGGTCGAGCAGGAAAACATCGCCTGCGACATCAAGCGTAACGGCAAGCTCAAGCTGGCGGCCAAGCCAGGGCATTACGAAGGACTGGCGCGCACCTGCGAGCTGATTCGTCGTGAGGTCGATGCCGACGTTGAGTTGCTGTCTGCTGAGGACGTGCGCAGCGAAATCGATTCAAACGAATTTCACGGTGGCCTGCTGCAGCGCAACGGTGTGCAGATGCACGTCGGCCGTTTCGGCCTGGGCCTGGCCGATGCGGCTGTGCGTCACGGCGCAAAGGTATATCAGGGTGCCACGGTGAAGGACTGGAAAGCCAACCGTGGCGGCTTCGTGGTCAACACCTCGAAAGGCTCTATTCAGGCCGGGCAGGTGTTACTGGCGACTGGTGCCTGCCAGCACGGCGGGTTGGGCTGGTATCGCCGACGCATCGTGCCGGTCGGCAGTTTCGTCATCGTTACCGAAGTATTGCCACAGGCGCTGATTGACCAGCTGTTTCCCAACCAGCGCGCTTACGTGACCAGCCGTTTGATCGGCAACTATTTCCGTCTGACCCCGGACAACCGCCTGCTGTTCGGCGGGCGGGCACGCTTCGCCATGTCCAACAGCAGTTCCGATGCCAAGAGCGGCAAGGTGCTGCAGGCGGCGATGGTGCAGATGTTCCCGCAACTGGCGCACGTCAAGATCGACTACTGCTGGGGCGGGCTGGTGGACATGACGTCCGACCGTCTGCCGCGTGCAGGCGAACACAACGGCGTCTTCTACTCGATGGGTTATAGCGGCCATGGTGTGCAGATGTCGGTGCATATGGGGCGGGTGATGGCTGAGGTCATGGAAGGCAAGGCGTTGGCCAATCCCTGGAAAGACCTGAACTGGCCAGCCATTCCCGGCCACTTCGGCAAGCCGTGGTTTCTGCCGCTGGTAGGTGCGTATTACCGCTATCAGGACAGCCGCCACTGAGTTTTGTTTAACCGTCGTGTGTGCTTGAAGGACGCTCCGGCCAACCGTGAGCAACTCGGAATTTCCCCTTTTCGACAGGTAGAACTGATATGGCTGACAAAAAAACCGACTCCCAGCTAATCACAGGCGAAGACAGCCTGCGTGTTTTCGAAGGTCTCAATCGTGGTCTGTCGCGGCGCGATGCGCTGCGTATGCTGGGTGTTGCAGGTGTGGTTGCGGCGGGCTCGACCAGCCTGTTCGGTGCGGCGGGCAAGGTTTTTGCCGATGACGCCGATGCGCCTGTCAAAGGCAAGCCAGGCGGGCGCATTCGTGTAGCGGGCATGTCCAGCTCCACCGCTGACACACTTGATCCGGCCAAAGGCGCGCTGTCTACCGACTACGTTCGCCATTTCATGTTCTACAACGGTCTGACCCGTTTCGACAGCCATCTGGTTCCGCACATGGAACTGGCCGAGAAGATCGAGAGCGACAACGCCACGGTCTGGACCGTCACCCTGCGCCAGGGCGTGACCTTCCACAACGGCAAGGCATTGACCGCTGGCGACGTGGTGTTCTCCCTGTCGCGCCACAAGGACCCGGCCACCGGTTCTAAAGTCCTGCCGCTGATGGCGCAGTTTTCCGAGATCAAGGCCACTGGCCCGCTGGAAGTACAGATCACCCTCAGCTCGCCAAACGCCGAGTTGCCATCGATCCTCGCGGTTTCGCACCTGCTGATCGTGCCCGAAGGCACGACAGATTTCAGCAAGGGCATCGGTACCGGCCCGTTCACCGTCAAGGAATTCAACCCTGGCGTGCGTTCGGTCAGTGCGCGCAACCCTAACTACTGGAAACCAGGCCTGCCGTACCTGGACGAGATCGAATTCATTGCCATTGCCGACGAGCCGTCACGCGTCAACGCGCTGCTGTCCGGCGACGTGCACATGATCAACGAGGTCAACCCGCGCTCGACCACACGCATCGCGGCCAGTGCCAAGCACCGCGTTGTGGATGCGCCGTCCGGCAACTACACCGACCTGATCATTCGCCAGGACCAGATGCCCGGCAAGAGCCCGGAATTCACCGAGGCCATGAAGTACCTGCTGGACCGTGAACAGGTCAAATCGGCTGTGTTCCGTGGCTATGCCCGCGTCGGTAACGACCACCCGATTGCGCCCGGCTCGCGCTACTTCAACGCTGACCTGCCGCAACGCGCCTATGACCCGGAAAAGGCCAAATTCCTGCTCAAGAAAGCCGGCATGGAAAAAATCACCATGGCCGTAGCGGCATCGCCTGCTGCGACCGGTTCGGTGGACATCGCCGTGCTGCTGCAACAGTCGGCCAAACAGGCCGGGCTGACGCTCAACGTCAACCGCCTGCCGAGCGATGGCTACTGGTCCAACCACTGGATGAAGCACCCGCTGAGCTTCGGCAACATCAACCCGCGACCGAACGCCGACGTGATCTTCTCGCAGTTCTTCCAGTCCTCGGCACCGTGGAACGAATCCGGCTGGAAAAACGATCAGTTCGACCAGTTGCTGCTGCTGGCCCGCGGGGAAACCGACGACGCCAAGCGCGCCAAAATGTACGGCGACATGCAGACTCTGGTGAGCCAGAACTGCGGCATCGGCATCCCCGTGTTCATCAGCAACATCGACGGCGTGGACAAGCGCGTTCAGGGCTATTCCAGCAACCCGCTGGGCGGCTTCATGGGCTACATGTTCAGCGAGCAGGTTTGGCTGGACGCGTAAATGCAACGCTGAACCGAGCAGGAGGATGCAGATGAATAGCAACACACTCTGGTTGATCGTGCAGCGCTTCGGCGCGGCCATCGTGACGTTGTTGATCGTTTCCATCGTGGTCTTCGCCATTACGGCGGTGTTGCCTGGAGACGCGGCACAACAGGCCCTTGGGCAATTCGCGACGCCTGAACAGGTCGCCGCATTGCGTACAAAACTGGGCCTGGATCAGCCAGGTGTGGTGCGTTACCTGCATTGGTTGACCAACCTGCTCGGTGGCAACTTCGGTGAGTCGGTGTCCAACGCAATGCCGGTGTCCGAGCTGATTGCCGGGCGCTTTCCGAAAACCCTGATGCTGTCGGCAACTACCGCGCTGGTCTCGGTACCACTAGCGCTGGCACTGGGCATTGGCGCAGCGATGTACCGCGGCAGCCGCCTTGATGGGGCGCTGAGTTTCATCACGCTGACCCTGGTGGCGGTGCCCGAATTTCTGGTGGCCACCCTGGCGGTGCTGATTTTCGCCGTTAATCTGGGCTGGCTGTCGGCGTTGTCGTATGGCGGTGACGTCAGCTCGCCGTGGCAGTTCATGCGTACTTACGCGCTGCCGGTGATGACCCTGTGCTGCGTGATCGTGGCGCAAATGGCGCGCATGACCCGCGCTGCGGTCATCGACCAACTGGACAGCCCGTATGTGGAAATGGCCCGCCTCAAGGGCGTCAGCCCGGTGCGTATCGTGCTGCGCCACGCCTTGCCCAACGCTATCGGGCCCATCGTCAACGCGGTGGCGCTGAGCCTTTCCTACCTGCTGGGTGGGGTGGTTATCGTTGAAACCATCTTCAACTATCCCGGCATCGCCAGCCTGATGGTCGATGCTGTAACCAACCGTGACATGGCGTTGGTTCAGGGCTGCACCATGCTGTTCTGCTCCGCTTACCTGGGTCTGGTGCTAATGGCCGACCTGTGTGCAATTCTTTCCAATCCGAGGCTGAGAACCCAATGACTCAATTCATTGCGAAATCGACGCCTGAAGCGCCGGCACCGGTGCTGCGCAAAAAAGCGTCCCGCCCCACCTCATGGCTTGGCTTGCTGGGCGCAACGGTGTGCTTTATCTGGCTGATGGTTGCGCTGTTCGGCCCTTGGCTAGCGCCACATGCTGTCGGCGAAGTGGTTTCCGACAACATGTTTGAAAGCATGAGCGCGCTTTATCCATTCGGTACTGATTACCTGGGCCGCGACATGCTCAGCCGGGTGCTGGTCGGCGCGCGCTTTACAGTGGGCCTGGCGCTGATTTCGGCGGTACTGGCGAGCGGCATCGGCACGCTTTGCGCCCTGTTGTCGGTGGTCGCGCCAAAATGGCTGGACGAAATCATCAGCCGCCTGATGGACGCGTTCATCTCGATCCCCAGCAAAATGCTGGCGCTGATCATGGTCTCGGCGTTCGGCTCCTCCGAAGTGCTGCTGATCTGTACGGCGGTATTGAGCTACACGCCGGGAGCGTTTCGTATCGCGCGCAGCCTGGCGGTGAATATCGAGGCGCTGGAATACGTGCAAGTGGCGCGCACGCGGGGTGAGGGTCGTATCTACATTGCCTGCCGGGAAATTCTGCCGAACATGCTCAACCCGGTCATGACCGACCTGGGGCTGCGTTTTGGTTTTATCGTGTTACTGCTCAGCGGCATGAGCTTTCTGGGGCTTGGCGTGCAGCCGCCCGATGCCGACCTTGGCTCGCTGGTACGCGAGAACATCGGCGGCCTCAGCCAGGGCGCTCCGGCCATCGTGATCCCGGCGCTGGCCATCGGCACGCTGACCATCGGTGTCAACCTGTTCATCGACCGGCTGGCCTCACGGCGCGGTCGCCGCTCGGGAGGGCATTGAAATGAGCCAGTTGATTCGTGTGCAAGACCTGCGCGTGGTTGCCGATGGCGATCAGGGCGAGCTGGAGATCGTCAAAGGCGTCAGCTTTTCGCTGGAAAAAGGCGAAGTGCTGGCGTTGATTGGCGAGTCCGGCTCGGGCAAGACGACTATTGCGCTGGCCCTGTTGGGGTATGCCAGACGCGGCTGCAAACTGGCTGGCGGTGTGGTTCAGGTGGGCGAGCACGACATGCTCAGCCTGCCCGAAAGCCAGTTGCAGGGCCTGCGCGGCAACCGTGTTTCCTACATCGCGCAAAGTGCCGCGGCGGCTTTCAACCCGGCAAAAAAACTTATTGATCAGGTTATCGAAGGCGCGCTGATTCATGGTCTGGGCAGCCGTGCAGACCTGCAAGCCAAGGCCGTAGAGCTGTTCCGCGACCTGGCCTTGCCCAACCCGGAAAGCATCGGCCAGCGCTATCCGCATCAGGTTTCGGGCGGTCAGTTGCAACGAGTGATGGCGGCCATGGCGCTGATCAGCGACCCGTTGCTGGTGATCCTCGACGAGCCGACCACGGCGCTGGACGTCACCACGCAGATCGACGTGCTGCGCGCCTTCAAGCGGGTGGTGCGCGAGCGCGGTGCGACGGCAGTCTATGTCTCCCACGACCTTGCCGTCGTGGCGCAGATGGCTGATCAGATCGTGGTGCTCAATGGCGGGCGGATTATCGAGCAGAGCAGCACTGGAGCACTGCTCAAAGGCCCGGAAGACGCCTATACCCGAAGCCTGCTGGCAGCGGCGCGGCCCGACAAAGTACTGAAACCGGCCAGCGAAGTGGTCAAGGACAGCACGCTGTTGACCATCAAGGGCCTGACGGCGGGCTACGGCAAAAAGAACCTGCAAGGCATGCCGATGATTCGCGTGCTGGAAGACATCGACCTGACCATTCGCCGTGGTCAGGCCATTGGCGTGATCGGCGAGTCCGGTTCGGGCAAGTCGACCCTGGCCCGTGTGGTCGCCGGTCTTCTGGACCCGGCGCACGGCAGCCTGACATTCGACGGTGCCGAATTGTCCGGTACCCTCGCGGGACGCACCGAAGAGCAGTTTCGGCGCATCCAGATGGTGTTCCAGAACGCCGACACCGCGCTCAACCCGATGCACAGCATCAGCGCAATTCTGGCGCGCCCGTTGAAGATGTATTTCGGCCTGAAGGGCAAAGCCCTGCATGATCGCATTGACGAACTGATGGACCTGGTGCGCCTGCCTCGCGAGCTGGCCGAGCGGCGTCCCAACGAACTGTCGGGGGGCCAGAAACAACGCGTCAACCTGGCCCGTGCGCTGGCGGCCAAGCCGGACCTGATCCTCTGTGATGAAGTGACCTCGGCGCTGGATACCGTGGTGGGCGCGTGCATCCTTGAACTGCTCGGCGAACTGCGCCGCAAGCTGGGCGTTTCCTACCTGTTCATCAGCCATGACATTTCCACCGTCCGCGCGCTGTGCGACGACATTGTGGTGATGTACAGCGGCCACAAGGTCGAAGAGGGCAGCCGCGAAGCGTTCAGCCGTGTGCCGTTCCATCCGTACACCGACCTGCTGGTGCACTCAGTGCCGGAACTGCGTCAGGGCTGGCTGGAAACCTGTGGTGTGACCAGCGGCAAGCTGCCACCCATCAGCGCCCCGGCCAACAACCCCGAACTGTGTACCTTCCTCAACCGTTGCCCGGCCCGTGTCGAAGGCCTGTGCAACAAGACTGCCCCGAGCCGTCGCATGATCGCAGGCGGCAGCGAGATCCTCTGCCATCGCGACAGCGACGAACTGCAGGCCGTACAAGAAAACCTTAATCCTGTGACCGTGGGAGCCTACGCATGAGTGGCCGTTTTGTGAGACTGGGCGAGCGTGATCGCCCGGTTGTGAGCCTGATGGTCGACGGCGCACCCATAGAAGCATTACAGGGCGACACCTTGATGGTGGCGTTGCTGACCCGCAAAGCCACGCTGCGCCAGTCCGAGTTCGACCCCGGACGCCGTGCCGGGTTTTGCCTGATGGGTGCCTGTCAGGATTGCTGGGTCTGGACCCGCAGCGGCGAGCGCCTGCGCGCCTGCTCCAACGAAGTCCGCGAAGGACTCGATATCGTCACCACCCAACCGGAGGCGAAATGGCCACTTCTTCACGGTTAGACGTTCAGAACCCTGCCAGCCCGAGAGTCGTCATCATTGGCGCTGGCCCGGCGGGCACCCGTTGCGCCGAAACCTTGCTGGCGGCGGGCATCAAACCGATTCTGATCGACGAAAACCGACGCGACGGCGGGCAGATCTATCGCCGTCAGCCAGAAGGCTTCAAGCGCGATTATTCAGCGTTGTATGGCACTGAAGCCGCCAAGGCACGTGACCTGCACGAAAGCTTTGATCGCCTGCGCGCGCAAATCGACTATCGCCCTGACACGCTGGCCTGGAACCTCACGCATGGCGAACTGTGCTGCGCCAGTCAGGGCGTGCACACCGTGGTCGAATACGACGCACTGATCCTGTGTGCCGGGGCCACCGACCGGCTGATGCCGATCAAGGGCTGGCAACTGGCGGGCACCTACAGCCTGGGCGGCTCGCAGATCGCGCTCAAGTCGCAGTCGGTGTCCATCGGCAGTCGTGTGGTGTTCATGGGCAGCGGCCCGTTGCTTTACCTGGTCGCCAGCCAGTACGTCAAAGCCGGTGCCGACGTGGCTGCTGTGCTCGACACTTCGCCGTTCAGCAAGCGCATCGGCGCGATGCCCAAATTGCTCGCGCGCCCAGGCTTGCTGTTCAACGGCATGAAGCTGCTGGCCCAGTTGTACAGCGCCAAAGTGCCGGTGCACCTGGGCGTGCAGCCTGAGGAAATTATCGGCAGCGAGCAGGACGGCGTCACCGGCGTGCGGGTGAAGCTCGCCAACGGCAACTCGCTGTCCGTCGACTGCGATGCGTTGGCGCTGGGTTATCACCTGCGTCCGGAAACCCAACTGGCTGACCTGGCCGGCTGCCAACTGCGTTTCGACGATGCGTCCGGGCAATGGGTGCTGGCGGTCGACGAAGACGGTCGCACCTCGGTGAACGGCGTTTATGCTGCGGGCGACGGCGCAAAAATTCGCGGTGCCGATGCTGCCGAACAGGCAGGGCGGTTGGCGGCGATGGCGCTGCTGGACGATCTTGGCCGGCCTGTGGATAACTCGCGCCGCGAAGAAGTACGCAAGAATCTGCTGGTCATGGACCGCTTCCGTGTCGGGCTGACCGAAGCGTTTCCCTGGCCTGCTGCCCAGGCAGCTGCGTTGCCCGATGAAGCGATTGTCTGCCGCTGCGAGATGATCAGCGCAGGCGAGTTGCGCGGCGTGGTGCGTGAAAAGGGCGCATGCGAAGTCAACCGCGCCAAGGCATTCAGTCGCGTCGGCATGGGCCGTTGCCAAGGGCGTTATTGCTCTCAGGCCGGTGCCGAAGTAATCGCTGCCCAGGCCGGTGTGCCGGTCGAGCAGGTCGGTCGTCAGCGCGGGCAGGCACCGGTCAAACCGCTGTCGATGCTGGTGGACGAGGTGGCCTCATGAAACAACCGAAAGTGGATGTACTGATTGTCGGTGGCGGCTTCATGGGCTCGGCGTCGGCGTTTTTTCTGCGTCAGCGCGGCAAGTCGGTGACGCTGCTGGAGCGCGACGTGATCGGCCAGTACGCCAGCGGCGTCAACTTCGGCAACGTGCGGCGTCAAGGCCGGCACCTTGGTCAGCTGGAACTGGCCAACCGTTCCAGAGCACTGTGGCAGCGATTGCCTGAGCTGATCGGTGAAGACCTGGAGTTTCTGCCCAGCGGTCACATGCGCGTCTGCTATCGCGAGGATGAAATCGCTGAACTGGAAGCTTACGCCGCGGCTCCGGAAGCCCGTGAGCTGGACCTGAAAATCTACAGCGGCAAGGCACTGCACGAGCGTTTCGGGTTTCTCGGGCCGGACGTAAAGGGCGGCTCCTACGCGCCGCACGATGGCCACGCCAACCCGCGTCTGGCCGCACCGGCTTTTGCGCGCGCAGCGATTCGTGCCGGGGCGCGCATCGAAGAGCGTACCGAAGTGGCGCATGTGGAAAAGGTCGGTCACGAATTTGAAGTCACCACCACTGACGGGCGCATTTTTACTGCCGATCAATTATTGATCACCGCAGGTGCCTGGGGGCAAAAACTCTCCGCGCAGTTTGGCGAGCCCGTACCGCTGGAAACCAATGGCCCGCAGATGGCCGTGACCGAACCGGTGCCTTATGCACTGCCGACAGTGATCGGCGTGTTCACCAAAATCCCTCACGAAGTGATCTACTTTCGGCAGATCGCACGTGGCAACATCGTCATCGGCGGTGGCTTTCGCAGCAAGCCGGACATGGTCAACCGCCGCGCCTATGTCGAGCCGCGCAGCATCATCAATCAGGTGCAGCAGATGCGTCGGCTGTTGCCCGGCGTCGGCAACCTGAACATCATCCGCGTGTGGAGCGGCATTGAAGGCTACACGCCGGATTCGCTGCCGGTGATGGGCCGCAGCGGCAAGGTCGACGGGCTGTTCTATGCGTTCGCCTTCTGCGGTCACGGCTTCCAGCTCGGTCCGGGCGTGGGCGACGTGATGGCTGAACTGATCAGCACCGGTACGACCAGCACCTCGATCAGCCCGTTCGACATTCGCCGTTTTGAAATCGTTACCGAACAAGCGAGTAAAGCCTCATGAGCCCCCGCGCCCTGGAAATTCTCAAACGCCTGATCGCCTTCGACACCGTGTCGTCGGAGCCGAACATGGCACTGATCGAATACGTCCGTGAACTGCTGGCCAGCAAAGGCATCGAGTCGCTTATCGTCAAAGACGAGACCGGCAAGAAGGCCAACCTATTCGCCAGCACCGGCCCGCGTGATGTACCCGGCGTGCTGCTGTCCGGCCACACCGACGTGGTTCCTGCGGCCGGTCAGGCGTGGACGATGCCGCCGTTTCAGGCCACCCTGCGTGACGGGCGCATCTACG
Organism: Pseudomonas syringae group sp. J248-6; assembly: GCF_032586995.1. NCBI lineage: Bacteria > Pseudomonadati > Pseudomonadota > Gammaproteobacteria > Pseudomonadales > Pseudomonadaceae > Pseudomonas > Pseudomonas syringae group sp. J248-6. The sequence goes on from NZ_JAWHOP010000018.1 coordinate 96,642, forward strand.
GCCGTGGCACCTGCGACATGAAGGGCTTTATCGCCCTGGCTATCGACGCGATGCTCAATGCCGCGGACATGCCCCTGATGCGACCGCTGCAACTGGCGCTGTCCCACGACGAAGAGATCGGCTGTGTCGGCGTGCGGCGGCTGCTGGATGTGTTGCATCTGGCACCGGTGCGTCCGTTTCTGTGTGTGGTGGGCGAACCGACGCTGATGCAGTTTGCCGTCGGGCACAAGGGCAAGGCGTCCTATCGCACCTTCTGCCGAGGCCAGGAAGCGCATTCCTCGTTGGCCCCGAGAGCGGTCAACGCGATTCATCTGGCCAGCGATTTCATCGCCGAACTGCGCAACAGCCAGAAACGGATCGAGCAACAAGGCGCGCGTGACGAGGGTTACGACATCCCTTACAGCACCGTGCACATCGGCCGTATCGATGGCGGCAAGGCGCTGAACATTGTGCCCAACCTGTGCACCATGGAATTCGAGTACCGCAACCTGCCGGGCGACAATCCCGAGCTGTTACTCGAGCAACTGCGCGAGCGCGCCGAAGTGCTGGTACGCGAAGCGAAACAATTGTCGGGCGTGGCCGCTATCGAAATCGAAGTGATGAACGAGTACCCGGCACTGGAGACACACCCCAGCGTTGAAGCAGTGCGCATGCTGCATGCATTTGCCGAACCGGGCACACAGCACATCAAGGTCTCCTATGGCACTGAAGGCGGCCTGTTCGCCGGGCGGCTCAACGTGCCGGTGGTGGTGTGCGGGCCTGGCTCCATCGAGCAGGCACACAAGCCGGACGAGTTTATCGAGGAGAGCCAGATGAACGCGGGCGAGCGCTTTTTGCAAAGCCTGCTGGGTTCGTTGAAGCAGTAGAGGCTGCCGTCCGAGGGCAAATTTCAGCATCGGACGCTGCCGTTATCCTGCTTTCAGCATCCTGGACTGCGGCGCCTGCCTAGACTGGCAGGTATCCCGAAACAGGACTCGACCATGCTCAAGAATCAGTTGAAAGACCCCAGCCTGCTGGTAGACCGCGCCTACGTCGATGGGCAATGGATCAGCGCTGACGATGGTGCAACGCTGACCATCAGCGACCCGGCGACCGGCGAAATGATCGCGCAGGTTCCGGCCCTGAATGGCCCTGAAACCCGTCGCGCCATCGAAGCTGCGAATCGTGCCTGGCCCGCCTGGCGTGCACGTCCCGCTGCCGAGCGCGCGGGCCTGCTGGAGCGCTGGCATCAGGCGATGCTCGATAACGTCGAAGACCTGGCGCTGATCATGACCCTTGAGCAGGGCAAGCCGCTGAACGAATCTCGCGGCGAGATCCGCTATGGCGCGAGCTTCGTCAAATGGTTCGCTGAAGAGGCGCGCCGCTCCTACGGCGAAACCATCCCCGCGCCCAGCGCAGACCGTCGTTTGATGACCCTCAAGCAGCCGGTGGGTGTGTGCGCCGCAATCACCCCGTGGAATTTTCCCAACGCCATGATCACCCGCAAGTGCGCGCCAGCCTTGGCTGCCGGGTGCCCGATCATCGTCAAGCCATCGGACCTTACGCCTTTGTCGGCGCTGGCGCTGGCGGTATTGGCCGAACGCGTGGGTATTCCTGCCGGTGTGTTCAACGTCATTACCGGCATGCCCGCAGGCATTGGCGAAGAACTGACCGGCAATCCGGTGGTGCGCAAAATTTCCTTTACCGGCTCGACCCCGGTCGGCCGTCTGCTGATGCGCCAGAGCGCCGAACACATCAAGCGTCTGAGCCTTGAACTGGGCGGTAATGCACCCTTCATTGTGTTTGACGACGCGGACCTGGAACAGGCGGTGACGGGCATCATGCTCAGCAAATTCCGCAACGCCGGGCAGACCTGCGTGTGCGCCAACCGGATTCTGGTACAAGACGGCATCTACGACCGTTTTGCTGCACGGCTGGTAGAGGAAGTGAGCAAACTCAAGGTCGGCAACGGCCTGGAAGAGGGCGTGACCATTGGCCCGCTGATCAACCCGGCGGCGGTCAGCAAGGTTACTCGGCACATCGATGATGCACTGAGCCAGGGCGCGAAGTTGCTGCATGGCGGCCGTCCCGATGGCACCAGCCAATTCGTCCAGCCAACGGTATTGGGCGAAACCCATGCGGGCATGTTGCTGGCCAACGAAGAAACCTTCGGGCCTGTTGCGCCACTGATGCGCTTCACCGACGAAGCCGAAGCGCTAGCACTGGCCAACGCCACGCCTTATGGCCTTGGCGCGTACTACTTCACCCAGGACCTGCGTCGCTCATGGCGTTTCGGCGAGGCGCTGGAGTTCGGCATGGTCGGCCTCAACACCGGCATCATCTCCATGGAAGTCGCCCCGTTCGGTGGTGTCAAACAATCCGGCCTTGGCCGCGAGGGCTCCAGCTACGGCCTGGATGAATACCTGGAAGTGAAGGCGTTTCATGTGGGGGGGTTGTAGCAGCGCAGTGCGAGGACGCTCCGCGTCACAGATCTGCGCCGCGCTGCTGGCTCAAGATCGGACGCGGAGCGTCCAGAACGGCGTACCGACGCGGAGCGTCGGCACGATAGTTGAGATTATCGTTCCTCACGCTCCAGCGTGGGAATGCAGTTCTGGACGCTCTGCGTCCGATCTTCAAAGTGTGGCGCGTTAATAACCCTGGCCGCGATCCACCTGCCCCTGCATCGCTTCACCACGCTCAAAGCGGCGAATGTTATCGAGCAGGCCGGGGAAGGCGCTTTCCGGTTGGGTCATGGCCGCGACATGCGGTGTCAGCATGATCTTCGGGTGTTGCCAGAACGGATGATCAGCCGGTGCCGGTTCCTGTTGCAGTACATCCAGCACCGCAGCGCTCAATTGGCCGCTGTCCAGCGCGTCAAGCAGGTCCGCTTCCACCAGATGCCCGCCACGGCCCATGTTGATCAATGCTGCGCCTTGGGGCAAACGCTCGAAAAGCTGGCGATTGAGGATGCCTTCGGTTTGCCCGGTCAGCGGCAAGACACACAGCAGAATGTCGCACTGACCAAGAAACGCACTCAGCTGTTCTTCACCCGCATAACACGTCACGCCTTCTACCTGATGCTCGCTGCGCGCCCAGCCCGACAGCTCGAAACCGAATGGTTTGAGGCTCGACAGAATATGCTGCGCCTGCAAGCCCAGTCCCATCACTCCCACGCGACGCTTGTGCGCCGGAACCAGCGGATGCGCCTTCCAGACGCCCTCGACCTGCTGTTGCCGATAACGCAGCATTTCCCGGTGCAGGCTCAGCACCGCAAAAGATGCGTACTGACACATCCCGTGGCTGATGCCGGGGTCCAGCAGACGCACCACCGGCAAGGACTCGGGAATACGGCTCAGGTCCAGTTGATCGACGCCCGCAGACAGGGCGAACAGCACCTTCAGGTTGGGCAGCAATTCCTGTAGATCGTCAGGTGCCAGCCAGGCGCCCAGATAGTGGATATCGGCCGGGTCGCCGATATCCGGCCACACCCGCCATTCAATGTCCGGCGCGTGCTCGGCAAACAGGACGCGCCAGCGTTCGGCGCGTGCGGGGTCAGCTTTGTAGAGCAGGGCGGGCATGGGCATTTCCTGAGTGTGAAAGTGGAGCCCCATCATGCCGCAAGTGGGAAGCAGGATCTGTCGAAACAGCCTTTTGCAGAGCACCGACATGACTGAAAAGCAGCGTTGCCCGGCAGATTGCGTGGTGCTCGCAAGGCATGAAGGAATCTGCCGTTTGCGAGGCAAAAAACAGTCGATCTGGACATCTGAGAGGGCAAGTTCGGCGTAGATGATTTCGCTGAACGCTTAACCTGAACAGCATCGCAGCCACCCCGCCGGCTGCCAGGCCCACGACAGGTAAAACCATGAACAGCAAAGTCGACGAAACACCTCATCTGCTCCGCCAGCGCGATCAGTTCGTGCCGCGCGGGATTGTCACGGCCCACCCGCTGGTCATCGACCGCGCGCAGGGTTCTGAACTGTGGGACGTCGATGGCAAGCGCTATCTGGATTTCGTCGGCGGTATCGGCGTGTTGAACATCGGCCACAACCACCCGAACGTGATCGCGGCGATTCAGGCGCAACTGACCAAAGTCACCCACGCCTGCTTTCAGGTGGCGTCCTATCAGCCCTATCTGGATCTGGCCAAACGCCTGAGCCATCTCATAGCGGGCCAGAGCGGCATCGATCACAAGGCCGTGTTCTTCACCTCAGGTGCCGAAGCGGTCGAAAACGCGGTAAAAATTGCCCGCGCTCACACCAATCGCCCGGCAGTTATCTCGTTCCGCGGCGGTTTTCATGGCCGTACGCTGCTTGGCACTACGCTGACCGGCATGAGCCAGCCGTACAAACAGAATTTCGGCCCGATGGCCCCCGAAGTGTTCCACACGCCGTACCCGAACGAATACCGCGGCGTCACCACCGAAGTAGCGCTGGCGGCGTTGCACGAGCTGTTGGCCACCCAGGTCGCACCGGAGCGTGTGGCGGCGATTCTGATCGAGCCGATGCAGGGCGATGGCGGCTTCCTGACTGCGCCGGTGGAGTTTATGAAGGCCTTGCGTGCGCTGACCGAGCAACATGGCATCGTGCTAATTGTCGATGAAATCCAGTCCGGTTTCGGGCGTACCGGCAAATGGTTCGGTTTCGAGCATTCGGGTATCCAGCCTGATCTGGTGACCGTGGCCAAGAGCCTCGCGGGCGGCATGCCGCTGTCAGGCGTGGTCGGTCGTGCCGAGATCATGGATGCACCGCTTCCGGGCGGCCTGGGCGGCACCTACGGCGGTAATGCGCTGTCCTGCGCCGCTGCGCTGGCGGTGATCGACACGTACGAGCAGGACAATCTGCTCGCGCGTGGCGAGCATCTGGGCCAACATTTGCGTGCCGGTCTGCTCAAGCTCAAGGACCGTTACACCTGCATCGGCGACGTGCGCGGCACCGGCTTCATGCTCGCCATGGAACTGGTCAAGAACGACGCCGCACGTAGCCCGGACGCTGATCTCAATCAGAAGATCATTGATCAGGCACGCATTGGCGGCCTGTTGGTGATCAAGTGCGGTGTGTACCGCAACGTGTTGCGTTTCCTCGCACCGCTGGTCACCACAGAACAGCAGATCGATGAAGCACTGACCATTCTCGATGCCGCCTTGGCACGAGTATTGAAGTCCAGCTGAGCGTAGGCGTGGTCGCGGTTGTCGCGAGACGCTGCGACCACCAGCGCTGGGGATCATTGTTGAATGGAGACGTTGCCTGCCATGGGGCTTATTGATTACCGCGCACTGCTGATCGATTGTGATGAGGTTCTGGTAGACCGTGATTCGGGTGTCTGGGCGGCGTTGCAGCCGTTGCTGGAAAACGGTCTGAACACACCGGATAAAGACTCGGTCCTGACCGAATTCAATGATGTTGTGCGCACGCTCTATCCGCGCTTCGACGAACTGGGTTTCAGCGGCCTGCTGTGCTTTGCGCACCGGCAACTGGCCGAGCGCCTTGGCATCAAGGCCAGTTGGGAAGAGGGCATGACTTTCGCCCGTTCCGTACCGAACTGGACGCTGTTCGAGGATGCTCCCGGCGCGATGCTCTACCTGCGCAAGTTCTATCGGCTGCTGGTTTACGCCGACCGGGACCTGCAGGATCGCGGCATCCTGTGCGAACGGCTGGGGCTTGAACCTGACAGCCTGCTGTCCCTGACCACTCACCCGCTGGACGATCCGGACTGGCTTGCCGGGATGGATCTGGAACCGCGTGAAACGCTTCTTGTGTCTCGCCCGCCTGCCTCGGCGTTAGGCACCGGTGGGCTGTGTCTGATCCGCCGTAGCCGTGAGCAACACTGTCAGCCATGCACTGCCGACCTGTGCATCAACAGCATGGCCGATCTGGTCGCTCAGCATCAGCTGTCTTTACGGCGCTGATTTTGCTAGAAGGTAGGCACCGTGAATGGCAATACAAGAGGTAGGTAATGGAAGGCTTGGTCAAACTGGATCGGATTGATATCAATATCCTGGTAGAACTCCAGAAAGACGGGCGCATGACCAACGTCAGCCTGGCCGACGCCGTCGGGCTTTCCGCGAGCCCTTGCCTGCAGCGCGTCAAACGTCTTGAGTCGGCAGGTTACATTTCCAGTTACAAGGCGCACCTTAATCTGGCAAAAATCACCGAATCGGTCACCGTATTCACGGAAATCTCCCTCAGCGACCACAAACGTGAAGACTTCGCCAAATTCGAAGCCAACATCCGCCACGTTGACGAAGTCCTGGAGTGCCACCTGATCAGCGGCGGCTACGACTACCTGGTGCGCTTCATGACCCGCAGCATTCAGCACTATCAGGAAGTGATCGAAGAGCTGCTGGACAAGAACATCGGCATCTCCAAGTACTTCAGCTACATCGTCATCAAATCCCCGGTCATGAAAGACGGCGTGCCACTGCGCAAACTGTTGCGCCATTGAATCTCTAGCTCGGAGAGGACGCAGAGCGTCCAGAACGGCATACCCACGCGGAGCATGGGCACGATAGTGTTTGCCCGGCCACCGCGTGGGCCGCCCGTTCCGCGATCCCCCAGACACTTATCGTTCCGCACGCTCCAGCGTGGGAACGCCCTTCGTGACGCTCTGCGTCACAAATCTGCGTAGCGCCGCTTGCTCAAGCCAGAGAGATCGTCGCGCCTCAACACTGACCGAATAATATATTTCTGAAATTCTGGCATAGGGCCACCATCCAGCTGGCACGTTGGCCGGGGTTTTGCTCGTGCAGATCTGAAAACCGACGGGGCCCCCTGTCGCCATGGATTTCAAAAGGATGTGTTCGATGCCCGTAGCCCCTCGTTTCCTGGACCATTACCGCAAGGCCGACCGGATCATGCTGGGCCTGATCTGGCTGTTGTTCATCTACGCGCTCGGGTTGGCGTTCTGGTTTGATACGTTCACCCAGGCAGTCGTGGTCGGTGGCGGCACCGCGGTGGTGCTGACCGGGCTGTATCGCGCCATCGGCGGCACCCGATTGATGCGCTGCTGTGTGGGTGTAGGCCTGATGGTCATGGCCGCATTGCATATCAATCAGGCGCACGGGCTGATCGAAATACATTTCGGCATCTTCGTGTTTCTAGCTGTACTGACCTTCTACCGCGACTGGCTGCCGATTCTGGTCGCTGCCGTCACCATCGCTATCCACCATGTCGGCTTCCACGCTCTGCAGCATGCAGGCTTCCCGGTTTACGTCATGCACCACGGCGGTGGTTGGAGCATGGTGATGGTGCATGCGGTGTACGTCGTCGTAGAAAGCGCGATTCTGGTCTATCTGGCCGTGCAGAATCAGGCTGAAGCGGTCGAGAATCAGGACATGCTCGATCGAATGCTGGCCACCACCAACCAGTTTTCGCCCAATAGCCAGACCAGCGAGCGTTCGGCCAAACGCGTGCCGCTGGCGCAACGTTTCGAGCAGTTTCTGGAGCAGATCACCAGCCTTGTCGACGGCGTGGTGCGCGACACACGCGGGCTCGGCGAGCTGGGTCATGACCTTGCCAAGGCCAGCGGTACGCTGGAAACCGGGGCGCAGCATCAACTCAGCGAGATCGCCCGCATGACCGGCGCGATGCAGCGCATGGGTGATGCCATGAACGATATCTCCAGCCATGTTGCGCACGCCGTGCAGCGGGCCGGTGACGCCAGCGATCAGGTCGCCCACGGGCGCGACAGTGTCGACCGTGCGCAGAGCGAAATCACCCAGCTTGCCGCACGCATCACGACCACCGATGAAACCGTACAGGCCCTGGCCAACCAGTCAGAGCAGATCGGCAAGGTGCTGGACGTGATCGGCAGCATTGCCGAGCAGACCAACCTGCTGGCCCTCAATGCTGCAATCGAAGCCGCCCGCGCCGGTGAGCAGGGCCGAGGCTTTGCGGTGGTGGCGGACGAGGTGCGCAACCTCGCGCAGCGCACAGCGTCGTCGACCAAGGAAATCCAGACCATCATCGAAGACCTGCAAAAGGGCAGCCGTCAGGCCGCTACGGCCATGAACGACAGCCTGCAAGGCGTAGGGCGTTGTGTGGAAAACAGCCAGCGGGCGTCGGAATTCCTGCGTGCAGTCGGCGAAGGTATCGGTCATATCACCCAGCTTAACGGCCTCATTGCCACGACCACTGAACAGCAGTCCACCGCCAGCAAGGAAATCGCCGATCAATTACGTTCGGTGCAGACCATCGCCGAGCACACCGCCGCCAATATCGGTGTGCTGGCGACCAGCAGCCAGAGCCTGTCGCCGCTGGCCATTCGCCTGGAAGCGCTTGGCCAGAGCTTTCACGCGTAGCTTTCGGGCTCAGGCAAACACCAGCCCCGAAGAACGCAGCAGTTCCTGAGTGTAGGCCTGCTGCGGCGCGGCGAAGATCTCGCGGGACGGACCTTGTTCGACCACCTTGCCGTCCTTGATCACAATCAGGTCATGCGCCAGCGCATGAACAACCGCCAGGTCATGGCTAATGAACAGGTACGTCAGGCCATGACGGATTTGCAGGTCACGCAGCAGGGCGACGATCTGTTTCTGCACGGTGCGGTCGAGCGCCGATGTAGGCTCGTCGAGCAGGATCAGATCCGGCTCAAGCACCAACGCCCGGGCGATGGAAATGCGCTGGCGTTGCCCACCGGAAAATTCGTGCGGGTAACGATGCCGGGTTGCCGGGTCGAGCCCGACTTCCTGCAACACCCGGATCACAGTCTGCTCACGCTCTTTCGGCGTACCGATATTGTGCGTCACCAACCCCTCGGCAATGATCTGCTCCACGGTCATGCGCGGGCTGAGACTGCCGAACGGGTCCTGAAACACCACCTGCAACTGACGACGCAACGGGCGCATCAGGTGCTGGCTGTGCAGGCTCAGCTCCTTGGTGCCAAAACGGATGCTGCCCTCTGAATCGACAAGACGCAAAATCGCCTGGCCCAGAGTCGATTTTCCCGAACCGGACTCGCCGACAATCCCGAGTGTCTTGCCCTTGAGCAGCTCGAAACTCACCCCATCCACTGCCTTCACATACTGCGGCTCGCGCTTGAACCAGGCTTTGCCCAGCGGGAACCAGACTTTCAGGTCCTGCACCGACAGCAGCGTGTTGCTGTGCGTGGACGGCACCGGCTCGCCGTCTGGTTCGGCGTTGATCAGCAAGCGACTGTAAGGATGCTGCGGATTGTCGAACAGGGCCTGGCAATCGGCCTGTTCGACGATCTCGCCCTCACGCATCACGCAGACCCGCTGGGCGATGCGCCGCACCAGATTGAGGTCGTGACTGATCAGCAACAACGACATGTTGAGCCGCTGCTGAAGGGACTTGAGCAACTCCAGAATCTTCACCTGCACGGTCACATCCAGTGCGGTGGTCGGTTCGTCGGCGATCAGCAGATCCGGCTCGTTGGCCAGCGCCATGGCGATCATGATGCGCTGCCGCTGCCCACCCGACAGTTGATGCGGATATGCCTTGAGGCGTGACAGCGGGTCACGAATGCCGACCAGTTCCAGCAGCTCCAGGGTGCGACTCAGCGCGGCCTTGCCTTTCAGGCCCTTGTGAGTGACGAGAATTTCGCCGATCTGCTTTTCGACCGTGTGCAGCGGGTTCAGCGAGCTCATGGGCTCCTGAAAAATCATCGCCACACGGTTGCCACGCAGGCTGCGCAATTGCTTGTCGCTGGCAGTAACCAAGTCGAGCCCGTCATAGCGAATCGAGCCTTGGGTGCTGACGGTTTTGGCCGGCAACAGACGCAGAATCGAATGCGCAGTGACCGACTTGCCAGAGCCGGATTCGCCGACCAGCGCCAGGCACTCGCCACGGCGGATGTCGAGGCTGACGCCATGCACCACTTCATGGCCGTTGAAGGCGACTCGCAGGTCGCGAATTTCAATCAGGTTGTCTTGCATGTCAGCTCCGAGGATCAAACGCGTCGCGGCAGGCTTCGCCGATGAACACCAGCAGAGAAAGGATCAGGGCCAGCACCACGAACGCGGTCAGCCCCAACCAGGGCGCTTGCAGGTTGCGCTTGGCCTCGCCGATCAGCTCGCCCAGCGACGCACTGCCCGCCGGCATGCCGAAGCCGAGAAAATCCAGCGCAGTGAGGGTGGCGATGGCGCCGGTGATGATGAACGGCAGGTACGTCAGGGTGCTGGTCATCGCGTTGGGCAGGATGTGCCGCCACATCAGCGCGGCATCGGTCAGGCCCAGTGCGCGGGCGGCTTTGACGTATTCCAGATTGCGCCCGCGCAAAAACTCGGCACGCACCACGTCCACCAGCGACAGCCAGGAGAACAGCGCCATGATGCCCAGCAACCACCAGAAACTCGGTGACACAAAGCCGGACAGAATGATCAGCAGATACAGCACCGGCAAACCCGACCATATTTCCTGAATGCGCTGGCCGATCAGGTCGGTCATGCCGCCGTAGTAACCCTGAATGGCCCCGGCACAGACGCCGATCACCGTGCTGATCGCGGTCAGCAGCAGCGCGAACAGGATGGAAATCCGCGCGCCGAACAGCACACGCGCCAGTACGTCACGGGCCTGCTCGTCAGTGCCCAGCCAGTTGGTGCCATCGGGCGGGCTGGGCGAGGGCGCGTCCAGGTCATAGTTGATGGTGTCGTAGCTGAACGGGATCGGTGCGAACAGCATCCAGCCGTTTTTCGCGGCGATCAGCTTGCGCACGTAGTCGCTTGAATAGTCCGGCTCGAAGGGCAGTTCGCCGCCGAAATCGGTTTCCATGTAGGTGCGCAATACCGGGTAATACATCTGCCCGTCGTAGCTGACCAGCAGCGGCTTGTCGTTGGCGATCAGCTCGCCGCACAGGCAGACCAGCATCAGGCCGATGAAGATCCACAGCGACCACCAACCACGCCGGTTGGCCTTGAACAGGTCGAAGCGGCGCCGGGTCTGGGGAGAGAACTCGAACATCAGGCGCTCCTCGCGGAAAAGTCGATGCGTGGGTCGACCAGCGTGTAACACAGGTCACCGATCAGTTTGATCAGCAGGCCGAACAGCGTGAACAGAAACAGCGTGCCGAACACGATGGGGTAGTCCCGCGAGACCGCCGCCTCGTAACTCATGCGCCCCAGGCCATCGAGGCCGAAGATGGTTTCGATCAGCAGCGAGCCGGCGAAAAACACGTCGATCAACGCCTGCGGAATACCCGCGATGACCAGCAGCATGGCGTTGCGAAACACATGGCCGTACAGCACGCGATGCTCGGTCAGGCCCTTGGCGCGTGCCGTGACCACGTACTGACGGCTGATTTCGTTGAGGAAGCTGTTCTTGGTGAGGATGGTCAGCGTGGCGAAGCCGCCGATTACCAGCGAGCTGACCGGCAACACCAGGTGCCACAGATAGTCCTTCACCTTGCCCCAGGTGCTCAGGCTGTCGAAGTTGTCCGAGAACAGCCCCTGCGCCGGAAACCAGCTCAGGTAACTGCCTCCGGCGAACACCACGATCAACAGAATGGCGAACAGAAACGCGGGCGTGGCGTAGCCGATGATCACCAGCGTGCTGCTCCAGACATCGAACGCACTGCCATGCCGCACCGCTTTGCGAATACCCAGCGGGATGGAAATCAGGTAGGTGATCAGCGTCGCCCAAAGCCCGAGTGACAGCGACACCGGAAGCTTCTGGGCAATCAGTTCGGTGACCGGCGCGCCGCGGAAGAAGCTGGTGCCGAAGTCCAGCTGTGCGTAATTCTTGAGCATCAGCCACAGCCGTTCGTGCATCGGTTTGTCGAAACCGTAATGTTCCTTGATCTGCTCGATCAGCGCCGGGTCCAGCCCGCGCGTGCTGCGGCTGGCGGTACCGCTTGCGGCTACTTCACCACCGCCGCCACCAACACCATTGGGGCTGAAACCCTGAATGCGCGCGATGGCCTGCTCGACCGGTCCGCCGGGGGCGGCCTGCACGATCAGGAAGTTGACGATCAAAATGGCCAGCAGCGTGGGAATGATCAGCAGCAGGCGTCGAATCACATAAGCCAGCATCTCAATACTCCTTGGCAGCGGCGGGCTTGCCGGTCAGTGCGGCGGCCTGAGCGTTGGTCAGCGGGGTCGGGCTGATCTGCCACCAGGTTTCCAGACCAACGTCATAGGTCGGTGCCACATCCGGCATGCCGAAACGGTTGGCGAACACCAGTGGCGTGCCCTTGGAGTAGTAGTTGGGAATCATGTAGTAGCCCCATTGCAGGACCCGGTCCAGCGCCCGCGCGTAGAGCACCATATCGTTACGCGTATTGGCGCTCACCAGCCCGTCGATCAGCGTGTCCACCGCAGGATTGCGCAGCACCATGGCGTTGGAGCTGCCCACTTCGGTGGCGCTTTGCGAGCCGTACAGGTTGTACAGCTCACGGCCAGGAGAAATGATCGGATTACCGTTTTTCGGCAGGCTGACCACGATCATGTCGTAGTCCCGCGCATTGAGCCGGTTGATGTACTGCGCCGAATCGATGCGCAGGAAATCCAGGGTGATGCCGATCTGCGCCAGCGTGCGCTTGAAGGGCAGAATCAGGCGATCGAAACCACCCTGACCATCGAGAAAGCTGAACACCATCGGCTCGCCAGCGGCGTTCACCAGCTTGTTGTCCTTCGGGTGCCAGCCCGCCTCAGCGAGCAGCTTGAGGGCCTGCAACTGTTTGTCACGGATGTAACCGCTGCCGTCGGTTTTCGGCGGCTGATACACCGTGGTGAACACCTCGTCCGGCACCTGACCGCGCAAGGGTTCGAGAATCTTCAGCTCGGCCGGGGTCGGCAGCTCGGTGGCGGCCATGTCGCTTTTCGGGAAATAGCTTTGTTCGCGCACGTAGAAATTGCGCATGACTCGACGATTGATCCAGTCGAAATCCCACAGCAACGACAGCGCCTCGCGCACGCGGCGGTCCTTGAACATGGGTTTGTCCAGATTGAACACAAAGCCCTGCGCGGCGACCGGACGTTGCGGTGCGAGGATGCGCTTTTGCAGGCGCCCGTCGTCAATCGCCGGGCCGCTGTAGCCGACCACGAAGCCTGAAGAGGAGAACTCGCGGTTGTAGTCGAACATCCCGGCTTGCAGCAGTTGGCGGGCGATTTCGATGTCGCCGTAGTAGTTCACGGTGAGCGTGTCGAAGTTGTACAGGCCACGGCTGACCGGCAGGTCCTTGCCCCACCAGTCCTTGACCCGTTCAAAGACCACGCTGCGTCCGGCATCGACCTTGGCGACCCGGTAGGGCCCGTTGCCCAGCGGCGGCTCGAACCCGCCGCCATTGGCGAAGTCGCGGGTCTTCCACCAGTGCTCGGGCAGAATGTGCAGGCTGGCAATATCCAGCGCCAGCATGCGGTTGAGGTTGTTCTTGAAGTCGAAGCGAATCTGTAGCGGCCCCTCGATGGTCACCTGTTTGACGTCGGCGAACATGGGGCGATAGCTGAAGCTGGCCTTGGTGGTCATCAGCTCGAAGGTGTAGCGCACGTCCTCTGCGGTGACGGGCTTGCCGTCCTCGAAGCGCGCCTTGGGGTTGAGGAAAAAACGAATCCACAGACCGTCCGGGTCCATCTCCATCTTTTCCGCGATCAGGCCATACACCGTGTACGGCTCATCCAGCGAGCGATAGGCCAGTGGCGAGTACACCCAGCTGTCGACCTCGCGCACATTGATGCCCTGATCGACGTAGGGATTGAGGTAATTGAACTGTCCGATTTCTTCCGCTGAGCGGCTTAGTGAACCGCCTTTGGGGGCGTTCGGGTTGACGTAGTCAAAGTGCTGGAAGCCAGCCGGGTATTTCGGTGCCTCGCCATAGACGGTCAAGGCGTGAGTCGGGGCGGCCTGAGCGACCTGCCAGCAACTGCACAGCGCAACACCCAGAATCAGGCGCCGCAGAAAACGGGTATGACGCAACATGATGGGGCTTTCCTCGTACGCACTGAATGACGATGAGTCGCGAAAAAGCCCCCGGCCGGGGAAGGTGGATGAAACCTGGGCCGGAGGGGGCGAGCTCGCAATCTGACGTGGCCCAAGGAGCGTGTATGGGCCACGTCGTCACACTCAGAAGTGGTAAGTCGCGCGTGCGAACAGGGTGCGGCCCAGCGGGTCGGCGTAACGAGGGTCGTAGCCGGACTGGAAGTTGTAGGCCTGGTTGGTGAACGGCGGGTTGCGGTCAAACATGTTGCGCACCCCGGCGTCGATATCCAGCACCTTGTCGAAGGTATGACCCACCGACATGTCCCACAAAGCATACGATGCGACCCGCGCATTGGTGGTGCGGTCGTAGTCGTTGTAGCCGCTGGTGAAGCGGTTGGTGATGGAAGCGCGGGTATCGCCCAGTGCCCAGGTGCCGGTCAGCACGTGTTTCCAGCGCGAAATCACGCCGTCGCCCTGGAAGTCGCCGACCTTGTCGGTGTACGGGCCGTCGATGATGTTCTGGAAGTCATAACGGGTGACGTAGGTGCCGGTCATGCCCAGACCGAACTGGCCGTAAGGTGTGTTCGGAAAGCGATAGTCGAGCGTTACGTCGACGCCGCTGGTCTTGACGATACCCAGGTTGGCGTTGCCGGTCACGATGTTGGCAATCGAACCATCAGCAGCGCGCACGTAGCGGTCGGCGTAGGTGTTCGGATCATCAAACACAGTCGACTCGGGGAACGACTGGATCTGGTTGGAAATGTGAATCCACCAGAAATCCAGGCCCATCGACAGGTTGTTGACCGGCTGATAGACGAAGCCCAGGGTCATGTTGCGGGCTTTTTCCGGGGCCAGTTCGGTGTTGCCTCCACCATTGTTGAGGAACTGCTGCTGGCAATCACGACCGGCGTTACCACCCGGCTGAACGACGCCACCGGCACACAGAACCGGGTCGTTGTAATAGCCCTGGGTGAAAGTCGTACTGCGCGGGGCATACAGCTCGTAAAGCGACGGCGCGCGGAAACCTTCGCTGTAGGCACCGCGGACCACCAGTTGCTTGAACGGCTGGTAGCGGAACGAGTATTTCGGGTTGGTGGTGCTGCCGAAGTCGCTGTATTTGTCGTGACGGACGGCGGCGGTCAGTTCAAGGCTGTCCAGCACGGGCACGTTCAGTTCGGCGTATTCCGCCTTGACGCTCCTGTCGCCTTCGACGCTACCGGCGGCATCTGCGCCCAGGCTGCTGATGTCGTTGACGTAGGCTTCGTACTGCTGATGCATTTTCTCTTTGCGGTATTCGCCGCCCAACGCCAGACCCGCAGGGCCTGCACCGAACCAGTCACCGATTTCCCGGCTGATGCGCGCATCGAGCCCGGCCACCCGGCCCACAGCGCTGGAGTACTGGCCGTGATATTCGCTGGCATCGATCAGCGCCTGACCGGCAGTGGTTTGCGGGCCGAACGGGTTAAGGGTGCCATTGGCCAGGCCGTTGAGCATTGCAGCGTCACTGACATACCCGTTGGTGAGCGATGACAGGACTTTGTTCTGGTTGTAAGAAGCACCTACGTTGTAGTCCCAGCCGCCCACCAGGCCGTCGAAGTTCAGCAGAAAACGCTGGCTGGTGTTCTGGTCGCTGGACCCGCGTGGCCCGGCCGCCGTTTCTCGCCAGGCTGTGCTGATCGGTTGGGTCGGGTCGAGAGTAAAGTCGGTCGGTGCCGGAGTGATGCCGTTGCCGGGATAAAAAGGCGACGATGAGTCCAGAGACAGGCCGGTAAGGGGCGCAGGCCCGATATCGGTATGGTTGTTGTTACGAGCCCAGAAGTATTCGAGGCTGACGTTATGATCGTCTGCCAGCTTGCCGGTGGCCTTGCCAAAAAACGAGGTCTTTTCGGTTTGCGGGATCAGGTCGATGTATTCACGGGTGCTGAACCGGCAGATGCCGTTGCTGGCGATCAGGTTAGGGCCGCCGCAGTTTCTGCCCAGCGGGTTCGCAGAGTTGTCACCCTGGAAGTAATTGCCGGGATAGGCCGTACCGGAGGTCTGATTGAGCCCGCGTCCTGGCACGTAATCTCTGGCAAACGAGCGGTCGTTGGCGTCCAGGTTTTGCTGCTTGTTGTAGTTGAAGACACCCATGACGTTGAAGCGGTCTTGCTCCAGATCGCCAAAGCCCCAACTGGCGCTCATGTCCTTGGTGGCACCGCCGCCGCTGGCGGTCGGGGTTTCTCCACCCAGGGTCAGGCTGCCGTCGGTCAGGGATTTTTTGGTGATGAAGTTGATCACACCGCCAATGGCGTCAGTGCCGTATAGCGCCGAGGCGCCGTCACGCAATACTTCCACACGGTCGATGGCGGCAAAAGGGATCATGTTCAGGTCGATGGCGCTGCCGTTGGGCGTGCCCACACCCGACAGTGCGTTATTGGCCAGACGGCGGCCGTTGAGCAGCACCAGCGTCTTGTTGGCGCCGATGCCGCGCATATCGGCAAACGAGGCACCACCTGTTCCGGCGCCGACCGAGCCTGCACTGTTGTTGATCGACTGGCTGCCAGTGATGCGCTGGACCATTTCCTGGGTGGTGGTCACGCCCTGTTTCTTAAGGTCGTCAGCGCGCAGGATGGTAATTGGCACTGCGGTTTCGGCATCGACCCGGCGGATCGCCGAACCGGTCACTTCTACACGTTGCAGCTGGGTCGTGGCAGGCACAACCGCTGCGCTGGTGGACACGGCCGAGCCGCTTGTGTCCGCGTCGACGGCGTCTGCCGCCTGAGCACCGCTCATGCCCATGGCCAATGCACAAAGCAGGGCACGTGGATGACGCCGGACCGCGAGGGCCAGTGGTTTGAGGGTGCAACCGGGAAGATTCATCAGCATGGTTAGTTCCGACTTGGTCCAGACGTTATTGAAATGGCCTTGTGAGCCCTCTGTTCCCGACGCGGTTGTGCCGAGCGGGAGTTCCACTTCTTCTTTTTCCAGCAAGCCGCTCCCCTCCAGAGGCTTTTCAGCCCACGGACAACCGCATTTACGGGGGGTCGGGTCAGACGGCTTCGCGCGGCGAAGCCGTCAAATCACCTGAGGGTCATTTCGCCGTCATGACGGATATCTTCGTAATGCCCGAACGCTCGATGGACGCCATGGCCTTGGCCACCTGGCCATAATTCACGGCGGTATCGGCCTGCAACTGGACGCGGATTTCCGGGTCCTTGGCCTTTTCGTCCTGCAGGCTTTTTTCCAGCAGTTCCGGGGCGATTTCCGATTTGGCGAGGTAGAACTTGCCGTCCTGATCAACGCTGACCACCACCGGGTTTTTCTTCTCGGCAGGGGCGACCGCATCAGTCTTGGGCAGGTTGACCTTGATCGCGTTGGTCATCAGCGGCGTGGTGACGATGAACACCACCAGCAGCACGAGCATCACGTCCACCAGCGGCGTGACGTTCATTTCGCTGAGTACTTCATCGCTGTCCTGAGTGGAGAAAGACATTAGCTGGCCTCCCGAACGGCATGGCCATTCTTGCTGGCGATGGGCTGACGGGTGACCGCGAAGGCGCTGCGCTGGGCGAGGGCGTCGAAGTCGTGGGCGAAGTCATCCATGTCGGCCACAGCGAGCTTGAGGCGGCGCAGGAAGAAGTTGTAGATCAGCACCGCAGGCACCGCGACGGCGATACCCACACCGGTGGCGACCAGCGCATGGCCGATAGGACCGGCGACCGCTTCGAGGCTGGCCGAGCCGGTCACACCGATGCTTTGCAGTGCTTCCATGATCCCCCAGACCGTACCGAACAGGCCGATGAAGGGCGCGGTGCTGCCGATACTGGCGAGAATTGCCTGACCACTTTCCAGTGCGCGACGCTCTTTTTGTATCTGCTGACGCAGGTTGCGCTCCAGACGGTCCGAGCGGTTGATGGTGTGCGCCAGTTGTTGCGTGGTGCGCGGCGACTCGTCGACCGCCATGGCTTCGAAGCCGCTGTTGGCAATACGCGCCAGCGCTCCAGGATATTGTGCAGAGTGCTCGGCGGCGGTCAGCAGGTCCGGCGCGCTCCAGAACGCCTTGGTGAACTGTTTGTTCTGCGATTTCTGACGCACGTACTGCGCCGACTTGATCAGCAACAGTGCCCAACTCAATACGGAAAACAGAATCAATGCCCAGAGCACGGCCGGGACAATCATGGAAGAGAGCGATGCGTTCATGGTTTAAACCTCACCAGCTTTAATAATTGAAGTGTCGGTTGTCAGGTGCCGGATCATTCCGGCAACTTGAAGTCGATGGTCTGCGTCGCGAAGCCTTCTATCGGCGTGTCACCCCGTTTGGCCGGTATGAACTTCCAGTTGCGCACGGCCTCAACGGCTGCTTCGTCCAATACCGGTTTGCCGCTGGATTTGGTCACCTCGACAGCGCCAGCGCGGCCGTTTGGCAGCACCTTGATGCGCAAAATCACGCGACCTTCCCAACTGCGGCGCAAGGCCAGCCCCGGGTATTCCGGCGGCGGGTTGCCCAGACTGGCGAGCCCGGATACGGCAGCGCTTTCCTTGGCTGGCGCCGGTGGCGCGGCAGGTGCCGGAGGTGCAGGCGCAGGTGCTGGCGGCGCAGGCGGGCTGGGCGCGGCAGCAGGCGTTGGCGCAGGTGGCGTCGGCTTTTTCACCGGCTCGACTTTCTTGACCGGCTTGGGCTTCTCGACCTTAGGCTTCTCCACCGGTTTTGGCGGCGGCTCTACCGCGTCCGGGTCCTCGACCGGTTGTTCCGGCT
>NZ_JAWHOP010000019.1:0-98070 GCF_032586995.1 Pseudomonas syringae group sp. J248-6
GAATTTCTTGACGACCATAGAACATTGGAACCACCTGATCCCATCCCGAACTCAGTAGTGAAACGATGTATCGCCGAAGGTAGTGTGGGGTTTCCCCATGTGAGAGTAGGTCATCGTCAAGATTGAATTCCGAAACCCCTCATCGCTCTTGCGATGAGGGGTTTTGTCGTTATGGAGCCCGAAAAAAGCCCGCGCAGGCTTTCGCGCTGAGCGGGCTTCAGTGATGGTGCGTGAATCAGCCAAAAAGGCTGCGTACGTTACTCATCGCGCCGTCAGCAAACCCCTGAAGAAACGCCTCAAATGCATCCCCTTCAGGACCTCCCTGAACAGGGTCGGCAACAATCGTCCAACGGGCCACACACGCACCTTCCCCGGTAGCTTCAACAGTCATTGCCGCCCATAGGTTACTCACCGGTAAGCTGGTGTGGATCAGTGACCAGGTCATGTACAGCGCCTGATCATCCCGGGAGTTCAGTTGTTCGATGGCCACGTTACCGTCCTTGAACAATTTCCTTCGAACCGAGCCAGGCCCTTCCCCGGTGACTTCAATGCTGTCCAGCGCGGGTATGAAGGCTTGGAAACCGCCAAAATTCCCCACCACAGCCCATACGCTGGCTGCGTTACCGGGTACTTCCACGGCTGAAGCCACTCGGCACGACACCGGATTCTGGATAAGGGTGTCGGGCTTCAGATTACTGTGAAGTGTGCTCATGTCTTTCTCCATTTACGTCAGTGGGGTATCAATTCAGATGAAGCCGATTTCTTTCAGGTAATCGCAGCCCTTGTGCAACAGCACAGGGGTTTTCTGCGGGTATTGCTCGCCCATACGGTGAATGCCGCTGAGGGTGTTGCGGTACTCGATCATCGAGATGTCGCCGATGTCTTCTTCAAACCCGTCGAGATAGAAACCCAGCACACCAAACAAAGCGTTCTGACTGTCAACACGGCCGAGTTGGGCCTGCCATTGCTCGACGCTGACCAGCTCGAACTGACGGCCTGCCCCGCGGAAGGCGTCCACATAGTTATTCCAGCTCAAGGGCTCGGGGTTATGCAGGTTGAACACGGCGTGTTCCGGTTGATAACGACTGGCATGGAAGCCGATGAAGCGTGCCAGGAAGTCCACCGGCATCAGGTCGAAGTTGATGGCGAACGCCGGAACCTGACCCAGTTGCAGCGAGCCTTTGAGCATCAGCATCAGGCGGTTTTTTTGCGGCTGGCACACGCCGGTGACGCTGTTGAACGCGATGTTGCCGGGCCGATAGATGTTCACCCAGGCACCTTGCTCTCGCGCGCGCTGCAGAACACGCTCAGCTACCCATTTGGACAGGTTGTAACCGTTCTTGATGTAGATCGGCGGGGTAGCGGCAGCGGGCTGTTCAAGCACGTTACCGGCTGCATCGACTGCACTGCAGGCGGAAAGGGTCGAGACGAAGTTGAAGATCTTTTTGCTGCGCCCCTCACACAGCTTCAGGCATTCAAAGACCGGCGCAACATTGTCTTTGACGAGGGTTTCATAGTCCTGCACATGGTTCACATTGGCAGCGTTATGCACCAGCGCACCGAACTCGCTATCCAGTCGTTCATATACCGCTTCAGTGAGACCCAGCCTGGGCCTGGTCACGTCAGCGGCGTAGACTTTCACGCGACTCAGGTCCAGATGATCCAGACGGTTTTCCCGCAGTGAATGCTCGAAACGCTGTTGTGCGCTTTGCCCCGCAGCTTCACGAACCAGGCAGGCGATCTCTGTCGCCCCCCAGTTCAACAGCGCTTCAACGATATGCACACCGAGAAAACCGTTGGCACCGGTAACAATCACTTTATGAACATCACCCAGCTGGCTGATGGGCAAAGTCGTCAGCGGGGTATTCGCGTCGGCATCCAATAGAGCCTGCGCACTGATGGTGTAAGCCGAAGCACCATCGCTGTCGATCAGGCTGGCCAGTGTCAGGACGGTAGGTGCTTCTATAAAACGGTTGATTGGAATGCTGCGCCCAAACCGCTCACGAACCCCCAGCAACAGACGTGACAGCAGAATCGAATGACCGCCCAGATTGAAAAAGCTTTCGTCCGTAGAGATATCTTCTGACGGCAGTCCCAGCAGTTCGGCCCATAACGCCAGCAGCGCTTGCTCCTGCTCGGTCTGCGGCAGACGACCAATGCGTTGCCCGCTGAAGCTCAGCGGTATTTCCAGAAGTGCCTTGCGATCGACCTTGCCGTTGCTGGCAAACGGCAGACTGGGCAGCGTCGTGTACACAGCAGGATGCATGTAGTCAGGCAGCAGACGTTGCACATGCGCTCTCAACGCCTGTTCGTCATGCTCCCGATACGGTTGAGCGAGAAACGCCAGAATGCGTCGCTGCCCGTCGATCACCACAGCCACCTGTCGATACAGCCCGCTGTCGCGCAAACAATGCTCGATCTCTTCCGGCTCGACCCGAAAGCCGCGAATCTTTACCTGATTATCGCGGCGTCCGCTCAGTAGGATGCCATCAGCCGTCCACTTGGCGATATCGCCGGTGCGATAGGCCCGCAGTTGCTGCCCGTCCGGCTTGGTCAGCCACACATAGCGCTCGGCGGTAAGCGGGGGATTGTTTACGTAGCCCAGGCAAACACCAGGACCGACGATATACAGCTCACCCGGCGTTTGCTCCGCTACGGGTTGCAATTGCTCGTCGAGAATCCAAGCCTGGCTGTTGGCAATCGGTCGTCCCAGATGCCGATTGCTACTGGACGGCCCGAACTCACAGGCTGTGACCAATACGGTGGCTTCGGTAGGGCCATACAGGTTGTGGAAATGACACTGCCTGGTGAGTTGCGTAATCACATGCGGCTCACAGACGTCGCCCCCGGTCATGACATGCTCCAGCCCCAAAGGCTGATCCAGCGGCAGAATGCTCAACAGTGCCGGTGGCAGAAACGCGTGAGTGATGCCTTGTTGCAGCACGCTGACCAGTTGCAATGGATCACGCCGCTGGTCTTCATCAGGCACCACCAGTTCGGCACCACTGAGCCAGGTGGGAAAAATGTCGATGATCGACGAATCAAAGCTCAACGTAGAAAACTGCAGCACCCGGCTCTGCTCGCGCAGGCTCACATACTCGGCGTACCAGGCAGTGAAATGGCTGAGGTTGTGCTGGCTGAGCAGTACGCCTTTCGGCTGCCCGGTGGTGCCTGACGTATACAGCGCCATGCAGGGCGCGTTCTGCGCGGCATGAACGCGCATGCGGGCTGAAACGGCATCCCCCATAGGCACCGCAGCAATATCCAGTGCCGGAAACTCCGCAGCGGCCAGTGGGTGCGAGCCGTCGTGAAGCAACAGCATCGCTCCCGAGTTTTCCAGAATGTACTGCTGACGCTGCAAAGGCTGGCCAGGATCAAGCGGCAGATAAACCGCACCGCAGCCCAGAATCGCCAGAATGCCCGCATACAACTCGGGTGACTTGGGCAGGCAGATGCCGATCACCGGAGGCGTGTCAGCTTTCGCAGACGCCAGCAAAGGCACCAACAGGCGCTGAATGGCGGTGCTGTGCGCGTGCAGTTCTCGATAGCTGAGCGTCTGATTACGAACCGACAGTGCCGGGCGTTCGGCAAACATCAGCAGCGCCTGTTCCAGCCGCTCGGTGATCGAGGTTTCAGCCCGCTTCAGCAGGTGTGGTTGTTCTGTCTGATTCAGGCGATGCTCGAAGAGCAAATCATCCATCGCCTGCAAGCCATCCTGCCGGTCACTCTGAGCGGGTGTTGCAGTAGGCAGACTGTTGAAATAATCATCGTCCCTGGACAACCGACTGACCTGCAACGCCACCAGCTCCACCATGCCTGCGACAGCCGCATCTCGCAGTACCCGGCCGTTGCCTGACTCCTCGGCCGGCAGCCACTCATGAGCTATCAGGCGTCGAGCATTGGCCGGCCCATGCCAGCAGAGCAGCTCCAGGCGAGGCAGACCGTGCGCCAGCTCCGCGCTGAAGCCGACCCGCAGGCCCAGATGAGTGCCGTGGCCTCGTACCCCGCGAAGGTCCAGACTGCCGTCCTCGATCAGGACGCAACCGTCAGGCATCGTCAACGCATACAGCGCCTGCTGGTCAGACAGATGCCGCACGCCATGGCCGTGGTCCAGCAGCTCGGCATTCAGATCGCTCAGGGTCAGGCTGTGACCGATGAGCACAATCTCCAGGCGCTTCATTGCAGCGTCCCCTGAGCCGGTAGGTAGTCCGCCAGCGCACGCTGCACACAGGGGTCGTCCAGCATCAAGCTGCTCTTGAAGAAGCGCATGATATTGGCGACCAGTGGGTGGTGGCGGTTGACTGGGAAACTCACGGCCCTGGTTTCATCCTTGAGCGCCTGCTTGATGGTGTCCGGCACCTGCAAGTGCTCGATCAGGGTGAAATCGAAGCCGTTCTGTATGTCATTGGTCAAATACTGAGCGATAAACACCGGCAGGATGCGCGCGATGGATTCCCGATCCTGCTCGTCTGCGGTGTGCCAGTAGATTCGTACCAGCCGCGCCCAGAATCCTGAATGACGTCCCTCATCCAGCAGATGGTCTGCCATCAGTCCCTTGACCGATTGCTTGACCGAGTCGTCCTTGGCGAACGCCGCTACGTCATTGGTCACGGTGTTTTCCGCGATAGCCACGCAGATGAGCTCAACTGCACTGCGCAGATGCTCCGGAGCCAGAGCCAGCGCGGCGGGTATGGCCCGGCTGAGTTCGATTTCGTCAGGCAGCTGAATCGGCTCTATGCCCGTCAGCGCGATGGTCTGTTGCATGAAGTCCATCGCCACCAGCGCGTGATAGTCCTCGTCGACCACCACCGTCATCGCGTCATAGCGGCAGGCAAACGGGAAGCGAATCGTGAAGTTGTCCTTGGCGATACTGCGTGCGGTCTTGTCGACGATCTCGGTTTCAAAGATCACCACATCGTTGATGAACTTATAGAGGCTCTGCACCAGTGCGTAATCGCGCAAATGCGCGCACTCGCGGGTAAACGTGTCACTGAGCACCAGCGGCTGACGGCTGAGGGGGTAGATCAGTTTTTCATCGTTCTCGACCATTCTGCGCGGACGAGTACGAATGGTGGCGCGGCCTTCCCACGCATCGATGAACGACGTGTAGTCTTCTGCTTTCATGATGTCTTCCTTGTAAAGGCTTCAGGGTGTTGCGAGCGGGTGTTACGCACTGGCCTGCATCAATGGCGCGCGCATGCTCATGCGCAGCGTGTCCCATAGCCGGACCCTGCTTTCCACCGCTGCGATGGCCGCCTGATACACCTCTCGTTCACGCTGCGCGTCGCCGCCAATCAGACGGGCCAGCAACTGCTCCGCTGCCGGGCCGTGGTCCTCGGAGTCCACTTCGATGTGGCGCTCCAGGTAGTAACGGAAGGTGGGTGCCTGTTCGACGGTGATGCCCCAGTCGTCGAGGATGCTCTGGAACATCTGTGGGATGACGCTTTCGCGCCCGTGCAGAAACGCCGCAGCAACGCTGTGTGCGGGGGCATGAAGGGCGGTGTCGAGGGTGTGCGTCACGAATGCTGATGCGGCCTGGCCTGCGTTGACCCGTTGCAGGGCCGTTGTGTAATGCAGGCCCTGCTGCTGCAGCTGGATGAAACGCTCGATCTGTAACGTGCTCGCGCCAATCTCGCGCATGGCGTCCAGGTACAGCTCGAAGTGGCTGTAATGACCTGAATCCAATCGGTCGTCGGACTCTTCCCCCAGCACGATCTCGTTGATCAGGCGGGCGGCGCAGGCATCGGCCGGTGGCAGCCATGGCAGTTGCGTGCAGGTCAGTTCCTGTTGCAGACGTTTGGTCAGAGACATGAAATCCCAGACGGCGAATACATGGGTTTCCATAAAGCGTCGCAATACGCCCAACGTCGTGATTTCGGCAAAAATCGGGTGACGGCTAAGTTCAACTTTCTTTTGGTCGAGCAGCGTTTTCTCACAATGCATGGTGATGTCCCTATGGTCATGGTAGCGGTAGGTGGCAGTACAGTTATTCGAAGTTTTAACGTGTCGTCCGTGCAGGATGAATGTGATGAAAGACCTGAATGCAAGGCGAACAAAGGCCTGAAGGCAGGGGCGATAATTAGCCGCAACTGCACGTCGGTTATAGCCATTCAAGAGCGTCCATAACTTCAACTTGCCGGTCTGTAGCCCTTATGGATTGCGGCTTTGCGTCCGGCTGCCGTCAATTACGCTGACGGCGAAGAAAACTTAAAACAAATTTAATGCAGTGCGCAATTCTTTTTTAATAATATTTAAGTTGTTGTTTTTGCGGCGTGTAAGTTGCCATATAAAACACGTGGAATATGTTTTATAGGGACGCAGGCAACCCTTCCGACTGATTGAGTCAGAATTATCAATAATGAGTGAATGCCTCACTCAGCGTTGCCGTTATGCTGAATAATCAGGTGCCTGGGTTTTTTAATGGGCAATGTTGGAAATGACTTCCAATGTCGGTTTGCCCCGTTCAACAACTCCTTGTTCATTGGGTTCAAATGAACACAGAACTGCTCCGGTGCTGCGTGGACAGTTCAGCCGTAGCCAGAGAACACCCTCAGGTTGAGTCCTCTGGGCCTCACCCGAGTTTGCCTGATTCCTGTGTCGGGCCACCCGGCAGATCAGGAAAATAGCTATAAAAACGCCATGCCAGGCGTCGGGCCTGACCGGTGTTGAAGGCAGGTTGGGAAAGCGCGGGGGAAATGCGAGCGGCTAATCTGCAGGCGTCATGCCATTGCCTGGTGGATTAGCCGTCTCAATGATTCAGGCGGGGGTTTTCTTTGCTGTACGGGCCGGTTTGGCGTTGATGGCCTTGTTGCTGCTCAGGTACTGGGTGACGGCCTGCACGCCGCGGTTGAGGTGGTGCTGCAGCGCTTCGACACATGGCTCGACCGCTTTCTGTTCGGCGAGCCGCAGCAGATGCCAATGGTCATCCTGAGAAAGCTTGCCCAGCCCCATGGCGGAAAGATTGAAACGCAAGAAGCGCTCTTCCTCGTTCAGACCTTCTTCAACCAGGCGCATCAGGCGCTTGTTGTGAGTCTTGGCATACAACGACAAGTGGAACATCCGGTTGAGCCTGCCGATCTGACCGAAGTCCGTCTCGACTTCAAGCTGCTCGATATAGCCTGCAGCCGCTGCCAGATCGTCCGCGTCCAGCAACGGAATGGACAAGCGCAACGCCTCGGACTCCAGAAGGATCCGCAAGGCATAAGCGTCCACGGCGTCTTCGGTAATCAACGGTGCGACTACTGCGCCCTTGTGCGTTTCGACCCGCAACAGCGACTGCGCCTCGAGCTGGCGCAGTGCTTCGCGCACAGGCATGCGGCTGACGCCAAACAGTGTGGCCAGCTCCTGTTGGCGCAGGGCCGTGCCACTGGGAAGACTGCCATCGATAATGGCATTTCGCAGCTTTTCTTCAATCACGGTTCTGGCAAGGTGCGCCGGAGGCTGCTCGTTGCCCAGTACGGAGCTTAGAAAGGCTTCTCTATCTGATTTGCGCATCGGTCTACTTCTTCATCAACCTTGGCTGGATAAAGTCCAATTAATCGCTGGATTGCCGACAGACTAGCCAAGACTTGCCAGTAAGTCGCGAAAATAGAAGCATCATCATGTTTTGCTGCAAGTGCCGGGTTGCGGTTCAGCCCTGCGAGCCTCAATGAGTACGCGCCTATCTTAGCGCTCATTCGCTCCGTGTACCGAGTGGGCATTCGTAGGTAACAGGAGTTTCACGTTATGTTTTTATGAAATAACGCTCTGAAACGGGCGTTTCAGAGCGCAGTAGAGTGGCGTTCGCGGCATAAAGCCGCAGGCGGAATCGCTTCAGCGAGTCAGGCGGCCAGACACAAAGTGCTGAACATCATTGAAACCGGGCGTCGATGCATGCCCAGGTGTTACCAGCGAATCGATAAATGCCTCATCCTCGGCGGTAATATCAACCGTTAGTGCCTTGGTGTAACCGTCCCACTGCTGCTCGGTCCTCGGACCAACGATTGCCGAGGTCACGGCGCGGTTGTTGAGCACCCAGGCAATGGCGAACTCGACAATACCTACACCCTTGTCCTGCACGTACTCTTGAATTCGCTGCGCAATACGCAGCGACTCCACGCGCCATTCGGTTTCCAGCAGCCGCTTGTCCTGACGCCCGGCCCGGCTTTCACTGTCGGGGGCGATGTCCGGGGCGTATTTACCGCTGAGCACCCCGCGTGCGAGCGGGCTGAAAGGCACCACACCCAAGCCGTGATACGCCGCTGCGGTGATCTGCTCGACTTCGGCCTGACGGTTGACGATGTTGTACAGCGGCTGGCTGATGACCGGCTTGTCTACGCCCAGGCGCTGCGCGACGTTGACGATTTCAGCGATTCGCCAGCCGCGAAAGTTCGACACACCCCAGTAGCGGATCTTGCCCTGACGGATCAGATCACCAATGGCCGAGACGGTCACTTCAAGTGGTGTGTCCTGATCTTCCTTGTGCAGGTAGTAGATATCCACATAGTCGGTGTCCAGACGCCGCAGGCTGTTCTCGATGGCATTGAAGAGGTGCTTGCGGTTCAGACCGGCGCGATTGGGCACGCCGTCGGCTGGCCCGATGGCGACCTTGGTGGCCAGCACCCAGTCACTGCGTTGGGCGGCGATGGCCCGGCCAACGATTTCTTCCGAGCGCCCACCGTTGTAGACATCCGCCGTGTCGATGAAATTGATGCCCTGATCCCTGGCCTTGTCGATGATGCGCAGGGACTCTTCGGCACCGGTCTGCTCGCCGAACATCATCGAGCCGAGTGTCAGGGTGGAAACCTTGAGGCCGGACTGGCCGAGGGTTCGATAATTCATGCTCAACATCTCCATGTCATTCAGAAGAGTTCAGGCAGCCCCCACGCCTTGAGCGGGAAGTCGGCCAGCGAGGCAAGCAGCAGGTCTGCATGCTCGTATTGCTCGACCGGCATATGCGAGTCCGGTACGGCAACAGCGTACATGCCCGCGGCCTTGGCGGCCGTCACACCGAACGGCGAGTCTTCGAAGACCAGGCAATCACTTGGCGAGACGCCAAGGCGGCGGGCGGCGACCAGAAAGATGTCCGGGGCCGGTTTGGCAGCGCCGACTTCCGGGTCGTCTGCGGTCACGACGGTATCGAACAGCTCGAACCACGCGCGGTGCAGCGTTGTCTTGGCCTCGAAGTAATGCACCGACGAGCTGGTGCCCACGGCGATGGGAATATTGTGGGCTGCCAGATGCCTGACCAGCGCCTCGGCTCCGGGCATTGCCGGCGCTTTGGGAAAACGCTCTTCGAGCATCGGTTCACGGGTTTCGAGAAACTCGTCGATCGACATCGGCAATTCAAGCGTCTTGATCACGTAATCCGAGAAATCCCGGGCACCGCGGCCAATGGTGTGCTGTTTGATGGACCAGTCGAAGGTGCGCCCGTGGCGGCTGGCGATCAAGTGGGTGACTTCGGTATAAACCCCCTCGGTGTCCAGCAACAGGCCATCCATGTCGAAAATGACGGCCTTGATCGGGCCTCGTTCGGTGTGTTGCTCGCTCATGTGATCACATCCCGTTCTCAAATTCGTTTCAGCCTAACGTTTCCGTGAATACCGTGGCTACCCTGTGTTTCTGATAATCTTTCGCGGTTTTCAACTGTGCTGCCAGTCCCGGTACGACTTTCCCATCATCAGAACGGATATCTTCACGTCACTATGAATAAATCAGCAGGTATAGCGATTGGCGTCATCGTCGTAGCGGGCGCACTGGTTACGGCGGGTGCCTGGTACACGGGCAATCAACTGGAAGGCGCGCTGACCGACTCCATCAGCAAGGCCAACCAGGAACTCGTGAAGTCGTTCAAGGGCACCGACACCAGCGTCAAACTGGAAATGCTCTCGCTGGAAAAGCACTTCTTCAGCAGCACGGCGCACTATCGCGTGGACATCCAGAACCTGTCCGATAGCACCCAGGGCGGCCAGTTCCTGTTTGTCGACCAGATCGAGCACGGGCCCATTCCGTTGTCGCACCTCAAGACCCTGAACCTGCTGCCCGTCATGGCCCTGAGCAATTTTCAGATGGAGAAAAGCCCTAGCGCCGAAAAGTGGTTCGCCATGAGCAAGGACGTTCCACCGCTCAAGGGGCAGGCCAGCATCGGCTATGACCGCGCCACCAAAGGCACGCTGCAGATGGCCCCGCTGGAAATGACCGACGTCGACGGTACGTTCAGGTTTTCCGGGCTCGACCTGAATGCCGAGTCGTCCGCCGATGCCGAAAAATTCAGCCTGGCTGGCAACATGGAAAACCTGCAG
Source organism: Pseudomonas syringae group sp. J248-6 (assembly GCF_032586995.1). Taxonomy (NCBI): domain Bacteria; kingdom Pseudomonadati; phylum Pseudomonadota; class Gammaproteobacteria; order Pseudomonadales; family Pseudomonadaceae; genus Pseudomonas; species Pseudomonas syringae group sp. J248-6. Next base: position 10,281 of record NZ_JAWHOP010000019.1, read on the forward strand.
CTCAACGTTGCGTCACCTGACGGCCCGGTCAGCATCGACGTCAAAGGCATGACCTTTGACACGGGCGGCACCAAAGGCAAGTCCGGTTTCTATCTGGGCCACACCAACATGAAAATCCAGAGCGCGGGCTTTCAGGTGGTGGGCAAGCCGCCGGTGCAGATCAAGGACTTCACCAACACCAACCTGGCGCAGGAAGATGCCGGTAACCTGGCTGCCCAGATCAACTACGATGCCGGCATGATTTCCTACGCAGGCAAGGACGTTGGTTCAGCGCACATGGGCTTCAAAATAGCCAACTTCGATGTGGTGGCCACTCAGGCGCTGTATCAGTTGTATCAGGATAAGATCCTGCCTCAACAGCAGCAGGCCGCGCTGGAGAAACGTCCGTTTCGTCTTGAGCTGAACCCGGCTGATCAAGAGCTGATGAACACCCAGATGAAAAAGCTGCTGATCGCCAAGCCGCATATCGAACTGGAAAAACTCTCGCTCAAGACCAGCAACGGCGAAAGCCACATGCGCATCGCGGTGGACCTGGCCGATCCAGGCCCGCTCGATCAGCCTTCCGATTCGCTGCTCTTGAAAGGCCTCGGCGAAGTCAACGCCAGGGTTGTCCTGTCCAAGCCGATGATCCGCGATCTCGCTACCCAGCAAGCCATTCGTGAAGGCCAGACCGACCTCAAGGTCATCGCCGAGCAGGCCAAGGCCGCTGGCGACATGGCCAGCGCCATGGCGGAGATGATGCAACTGGCCAAGGTCGATGGTGACAACATCGTTTCCGACCTGCGTTATGCCAACCAGATGGTCGACTTCAATGGCCAGAAAATGACCGTGCAGCAATTCATGAGCAACGTGATGGGCAAGGTCGGCGTGCTGGGCAACCAGTAAGCCGCCTGCAACACGGTCTGCTGTCAGGGCGGGCAATCTACCGTCCTGACAGCAGAGGCCCTGCTACCGAGTCAGCCCGCGCAGGGTATCCGCCAGTTGCCGGGTACGTTGCGAGGTGCCCGCCGTCATGTCGCTGGAGCCTTCCAGCTCCGCCAGCAGGCTGGTGAGCGTGCCGACTTCCAGGGATTGCTCTTCGATATGCTGCGCAACCTTGCGAATCTCCTCGGCCAGACGCTCGATATCCGTGCCGATGTCATTCGCGTTTTGCGTGGTTTTCTGCGCCAGCTGACGCACTTCATCGGCGACCACTGCAAAGCCACGGCCCATTTCGCCGGCCCGAGCTGCCTCGATGGCGGCGTTCAGCGCCAACAGATTGGTCTGCCCGGCGATCTGCTGAATCATCTGCACGACTGACTGGATGCGCAGGCTGGACTTGGCCAGCTCCCGAGAGCCAAGCACTACCTCGTCGGCCTGGCTGACCAGGCTCTTGACGGTATTACCCGCCTTGTCGATGACCGTTTCCTGCTGCGTGATGGTCTGGGACAGTTCATCCATCGAAACATGCAGCTCGCCTGAGTAGTGGCGCAACTGATCGGCGATTTCTTCCTGATCCTGATGAGCCTTGACCAGTACATCGCCCAGATCGCTCAGGCCGCCGAACACCGGGCGGATCTGCTCGTCCAGACCACTCGGGTCAATGGTTTGCACAAAGTTACGCTGCTTGAACTGGTCGATCTGCTTGACCACCACATGGCTCAAACCGGCCAGCTTCTTGATCTGCCGACGCAGGAAGAACGCCTTGAATTCGCCGTAATAGGCAATGAAGTTATCGATGTAATCGTCGCGGAACGGCTGACCTTCCGGCACCTTGAAAAAGAACACTGCGGTGAGGGTCTGGTTGAGGTTCAAACCCAGAATCTCGCCGAAGGTCGAGAAGCCCACCACTGGCGTCTCGCCGAACACATCATTCATGCGGCCCAATTCACTGCCGTTGTTCAGACGACGCAGAATGCAGTCGCTCAACAGACCGAGCAGCGGCTTGCCGGACTTGCCCTGTAGAAAGCGCGTGAAGTCCTTGCGCGTGGTGTCGATCATCGACGTCCGTTTGACCATCACCAGTTCTTCGCCGGGTGCCACGTCGCAGAACAGATGAACCCGCTCGCTTTCATAATCGATGCGCGCAATCGAGCGCACGAACAGCTCTTCGCCTACCCGGATGGCGAACGAGTACTGCGCCAGCTTGCCTTCCAGCTCATGCCGCTCGCACTTCAGCGCATCACACAGCGCTGCAACCATCGTGGCAATCTCGCCTCTGGAATTGACCACCTGGCTGATGTAGCGCTCTTCCAGCGAGGCGGTCAGGACACTCAGGCTCAGTGGCGTTGGCTCGAAGTTCTGGCTCTTGAAGACGCCAAAGCGCACATTCTTTGCGCTCTTGAGGAACACGACCTGAGCATGGTTCTCGTAGCTGCGTTTACCGTCGTGAATCAGCGTCTTTTTGAAGTCGCTTTTGCCGCCTGCAGAGCCACCCACGAACAGGCATGGGAAACGCCCTGACTCGTAGAGCGCTTCCATGAAAAACGACTCCGAGGCCGAAAGGCCGTCAAAGGTGACGTAGGCCAGCGTATCCCTGTGGTCGATAGGCGTGCTGACCTGAGTGCGCTTGATCGAGTCGGTTAGCCGCGCAATGCGCTCACGCATGGACAGTCGCTTGCCCGTGCCGCGAATATCTTCGCTGTGCAGGGGAATATGCACCACCTCGGCACTCTGGATAACGCTTGAGTCGAACAGCGCCAGCACGATCCGGTCCCACTGATTACCCGCCGCGCAATACAGCGAATCATTGCTGGAGCACAGTTCGCCGGATGTTGTGCACAGGCTGATCTTGGCGTTGGGAAAGCGTGCCGCGACAGACTGGGCAACCTGACCGAAGTCGACGTGAGGTGAAACGAAGCCTGTCAGGTAGACCGGGTCAAAACTTAACGCCAACAGCGTGTCGTTCAATTCCCGCGCGGACGTAATGACACTGAGTACGCCTCCGGTCCGCGAAGTGCCGGCCCGAAAACGAGATAGAAAGCTCATGGTTGAATCCGTAAGAGTAAAAGGCAGGGGCCGTAAAAAAGGCCGAGGTCTTTTAATCGGCTGCTGACGGGTTCAGGTTAGCCGGTGGGCGATGAATTTTGCCTATGCGTGCCGCTCAGGACATGTTCAGCATCAACGCTCTGATCAGGGCAAGCGTCTGGCGATGCACCGAATCATAGTGATTATTGTGGCAATAGGGCCGTACTGACAGGGTGATGGAATCGGCTGTCGTAGAGGACAGATGCACATCGACCGCGGGGCTGCTCAGTACATTGGGGAGGCGGGCGATTTGATCCTTGAGGCGCGGAATGATCGCCTGCTCGTCGGCAGTGCCTGGCAATATTGCGGTCAGTTCGACGCTGCGGAAATCATTGCTGGAAAAATTGATGATCGTGTCAGAGAAGATCTTGTTGTTGCCCACCAGATTCAACACGTTTTCCGAGGTGTTGATCGACGTGACGAACAGTCCGATCTCGACCACTGTCCCGGTCACACCCGCAGCCGAAGTCATATCGCCGACCTTGAAGGGCCGCAGCACGATGATGAAACCACCTGCCGCCAGATTGGCCAGCAAACCCGACCACGCCATGCCGATCGCCAGCGCCACGGCCGCCAGCAATGCCGCAAAGCTGGTGGTCTCGATGCCGCAATAGCTCAAGATGGCGATCACCAGAATGATATTCAGCGTCACCGTGATGAACGAGCCGACATAGCGCAGAACCGTCGGATCAAACCGCTGCCGCGTCAGCGAACGCTGCGCCATCCTCACCAGCACGCCGATCAGCCAGCGACCCACTATCCACAACAAGGCTGCGATCACCAGCCTCAAAACGACAGTTGTTCCGTACTGCAGAACGATATTGAACAACGAGTTGATTCCGTCAGTGCCGATATTGATGACATTCAGCGCATCCATCACCGCAACTCCCGACCGCAGGGCTCGCCCGGCAGATGGCCTGCGGGGCGGAGCCGTACATTGAAGGGCAAAGCAGGGCGGTGGCTACTGGTAGTTTTGACTGGAGGCAAAGAGCCTTCAAGTGGCGCTGGTCGCCGACTCGGTGATAGGCAGTAACCAGCGTACGTTGAGTTTATTTTTTGTTTTTTGATACGTAGTCAACGATGTCTTGTACAGTTTTCAGTTCGAGAAAGTCTTTGTCCAGAATCATGAACCCAAACTCGTCTTGTATAGCCATAACGGCTTCTGCGGAATCCAAGTCGTCCGAATTTAAGTCTTCGACTAACCTGTCTGTCGGTTTTATTCTTGATTCTGATAGGCCAAGTTTCTCGGACAAAATTGCTATCACTTTTGCTTCAGTGTCGCTCATGATCACGCGCTCCTTGCATGTAGATTTACAGCCATTTAAAAGAACGTTAGTCCACCTCAAAAACGCTGTCTACTGTCAGAAATAGCAGGTATTCGGGATTAATTCAGCATAGGCTTGAACCTCAATAGCCAAACGCCGAAAGAGGGTGACTCGTGACGTTTAAAGAACTCAAGGGGTATGTGAGCAGCGCTGACGCCGACCTGGTCCGTCTTGAGTCGGTCGACCAGAGCCATTACCAGACGCTGCTCAGGCTTGGATTTGTGGCCGCCGGTGAGCCGGGTATCCATGTGCTGGGTGTCATGGACGAGCAGCACAAGGCAAGAGTATTCGATGCATTGCGCCTGGAAGGTATCGCCTTTTCTGGCGGTCGAGAGTGGTGCCCTGCGCAGGTATTTGAATACATGAGGGACAAGGGACTGCTGAGCGGACCTTTCTTGACAGTCGTCTGGACAGCGCCGGGCCAATATCGGGTTGTCCATGGTTGAAAAGGGCATGACTATTTACGATGTTCTTACTGTTACGCCATTCCAGCTGACGATCAGCCCTTGTACTGCATAGGCATGCAACCCTTCAATCTAAAACGGGAAAAGCGGTAAGGCGGTCAGTATTAAGCCCCTCCCGAAATCGCTACACTCGCCACCTCACGAGGACGAACCAAGGACCTGCAATGCCGCTCCCTTCTACCACGCTGCGCCGCACGCTGGTGATCTGGTTGTATGCCGTCGCAGTCGCGCACGTGCTGGGCAGTATCGTGTTCACCTGGGCGGGTTTTTCCGGCTTGCTCGACGGCTACCTGACTACGCTTGAGCAGGCCTTCTGGACCGATGCGGTTCCCGCCGCTGCTCGCGCGCAACAGGTCTGGTGGATGGCGCTGTTTGGCGCCACCTTGCAAACCTATTCCGTATACATGCTGGCGCTTGTGCATTTGGGCAATCGTCTGAAAAGCGCCATGCCTTGGGGCTGGCTGATTGCAGGCCTGCTGCTTTGGGCTCCTCAGGACATAGCGATTTCCGTGCGCGGGGGTGTCTGGTCGCATGTGTGGCTTGATCTGGCGGCGCTGCTGGCATTGCTGCCGCCGTTATTCTGGCTGTATCGCCATGATCGCCGTACTTCTGCTGCCAGCGCGTTGAAGGAGCCCCGTGATGTCTGACTTGCCCCTTCTGTACCTGCTGGCGGGCAACGGCAGCAGTGCCGAATGGTGGGATGATGTGCTGCCGCATTTTCAGCAGCATCGGGTTGTACCGCTGGAACTGCCAGGCTTCGGCAACAATCCCCAGCCACCCTGCGAAGACCTCGCCGCCTATGCCGATGCGCTATTGGCAGCGACGGTCAGGGGCAGTGCCATCGTCGCCGTGGGCGTCAATGCATTGCTGGTCATGCATGCCTTGCAGCGCCAGCCCGGACACTTCTGCAGAAGCGTGCTGCTGGCACCGGTGGGGGCTTTTCTGTGGCAGCGGCGTTTGCCTGCGCTGATGTCGCCGCTGCCCATTCGCAAGACCATTCACTGGCTGCTGGCCAACAAGCCCACGCTGTTTGCGCACAAATTTTCCAGGCAGACCTGGCCAGCCTCGCATTACCAGCGTATGGGGGCCGGCTACGCCCGCTGCCGCGCCTTTGTTCCGTATTGGGATCTGGTGCGCGCCGACACCGCGCTGCCGCTGCTGGAATGGGTGCAAGACCCGATAGAGCTGGTCTGGGGCGATCAGGACGAGGTCCTGGGTATCGAGCAGGCGGCAGCGTGGTCGGCCATTCTGGCGCGTGCCGACCTGAGCATCAGCCTGAAACCGGGATGGGGTCACTACCCGTGGATCGACGCGCCGGCCGAATTTGCGCAGTGGCTGGAGTCGGGCGAGCGCGGCTTCGTTGCGCACACCAAAGGCGGCCGTCTGCGTCTGGCGGCCATCGCCGGGCAACCGGTGCCCGCAGCACTGTCGTTGGCGCAGGGCGATGACTCGGCCTTGCCCGCGTTTCTGGCCAGCCAGCCGGAGGCTATCTGGGCGGTGCGCTCGTCCAGCTTCGGAGAGGATCAGGCCGATGCGGCCAACGCTGGCCTGAGCACCACTTTCCTTCGCGAGCCCACCCAAAACGTACCTGCACGTATCGCAGAACTGCACGGCGCTGGCGTCGAAGAAGTCGTGGTGCAGCGGTTCATCACGCCGGTGCTTTCCGGCATCGCGTTTGCGCGTCACCTGTCGGTCGAGCTGGAGTGGGTCGAAGGGCACCTGGAATCGCTGGCCGACGGTCAGGCAAGCCCGGAGCGAGCAATCATTTCCCGCCTCGGCGATGCCTGGAACAGCGGCAGCTTCACGCCATCCCACGGTTTGACACAAGAAATGCTCTGGGACTTCCTGCAAGGCGTGCTGCGCGTTTTCCATTACGTGCCGGGCGATGTCGAGTGGGCGTGGGATGGCCGCCAGCTGTGGCTCTTGCAGTACCGCCCGATCAGTGATTACGGCTGGCGCCGACACCTGACCGCGGCCAACATCGCCGAGATCCTGCCGCCGCAGCCCAGCAGGCTGGTCGAGTACGCACAACGCCGCGCCGCAGGCAGCATCCCGGCGATCATGGCGCGTTGGGATTCACGCGTGTTGCAGGACAACGAGCCATTTACCGCACTGTTTGGCGCAGCTTCCTACATCAACAACGACCTGTTTCTCGCACGCCTGGCTGATTGGGGCATCGCCTCCAGCAGTTACGCCGATGAGGTCGGTGGCGCGACCCCGCATCTGCCCTGGCGACCGCTGCGTCTGCTGCGCTCATTACCGGTATTCCTGCGCATGCAGCGTATCGCGCGCGGCCACCTGCTGACCCTGGAAAAGCAACTGCACCGTTTCGACCGAGAGCTGCATGCCTTGACGGCCCAAGGGGCTGACGGCCAGCAATCGGCTGATTGGTTCACGCGTTTCTACGTGTTCGTCGTGCAAGGTAACCTGTGCATCGCCACCTCGCTGGCCAGCAGCGGCGGTGATCTGCTGGGACGTCCGCCAACCGCTTACGACGACCTTGAACACTGCCCGCACCGGCTACCCTGGGAAACCGACCCCGCTACGCCACGCCCAGCACAGACCGACCTGCCGCTACAGGCCTTTCCGACCTGGCCGGGTATCATTCGCGTCGCTCACCGCGCGGGCCTGCCGGGCATGCGCGGCTACTACCTGCAAGTGCGCGAGTGGTATCGCGACAACCTGATGCGCCTGTTCTTCCGCCTGCATCACGCCATGCCCAGCGCCGACAGGGCACACTGGTTTGCGCCTCATCCAGACATTCGCAGCCGCGCAGGCAGCTTCTGGCAGGACGGTCGAGAAGGCACCGAGCAGGCCACCGGTTTCATGATCTATCCGGGGCAGGTTCAAGGCATTCTGGGCGACGACATCCTGCTGGAAGACACCCTCGACCCCGGACGCCACGCGCACTACCAGAACGCCCGCGCCGTGATCGCGCGCATGGGCGGGCGTCTTTCCCACGGGTCTACGTTGCTGCGCGAACTGCGCAAGCCTTCGGCGGTGCTGCCGAATGTTGATATGGCGTGGCTGGGCAAGGAGGTGCGGTATAGGGATGGGGAATTGCTGCTGGTTGAGGGGCAGTGATAAAGCCTGAGGGTGACTTATCCACAGCGAACCCGCACGCTCATTGAAAGGTAAGGTTGTGCTTCGCCGAGGTATAGCGAAAGGCTTACACGCGGTGGAGGGGTTTGGCCATTTCCGACCTGGTCCGTCCTCCGTAAGATTGGATCCATCAAGTGGTGAGCAGGAGTTCACCAGGATCAAGGATGATCGACCATCGCCTAGGAGGCAGCCGACAGGGAGTCGGGATGGTCTTGGAAAAACCCGCTTCGGCGGGTTTTTTGTTGGGCGCGAGAAAGTCCTCGTTGAGCCTGGGCTATTTGCGCAGTGCTTTTCTCTTGCGCAGGCTTTCACGATGCACCTCGAGATCCCTGCGCCGCCGCATCTCCTGACGCGTCTCCTTGCGTTCGGATCGAATAATCCTCCATTGCATGCGCAACTCCCGGCCGCGCTTGCTGTTGAGCGATAAAAGGCCCAGCAACGGGAAAAGCAGCCCCAGCATGTAAAACATCAATTCAAAACGCCGCCAGTGCGCAGGGGCAGTGGGCAGCACCGCGAAAAAGCAGCTCACCAGAATGGCCGACAATATCCACATTCCACAGGCATGCCCGCGACTCATCATGATGCCGCCGAAACTCAAAACCAGTGATACGCCCATCATGAGCATCATCGACTGGCCGGTTCTCTCCGGCTCATTTGGAAAGTACGCATCGACCACCGTGCCTGCGGTAATGGCGAGGGAAAATATGCCCATGAAGATCGGAGTCAGAAAGGACAGCAGATAACGAGAGCGGAAAGCGGCAACGTGGCTGCGGTAAATCACCATAGGCTCCGGCGAGGCCCGCTTGCTGCGAGATTGTTTACCCATTTTTCTTCCTTGGTTGTGTGTTGCGGTTAGTTGCCTTCTTCGCTGATGGTCTGCTACCTGACTTCATTTACTGAGTGATATTACCCATTTCAAAAACCTACCCAGCCACCAGCGACTGCGTGCTTCACGAAGCTGTTCGATGTACTCGAACGTGTAAGACCGATTGTGCTTCTTTTCCAGCGCCAGGATTTTTTTCAGTAGTCGGATGGCGTCCCTGTTCCAGTAAAGAAGGTAAAGATTGATCAGTGCTATCCAGATACTGACCATAATGATCAGTTGTATATGCCACACGATCATTGCAGCGATTCCGGCCACAATGACGCCTCCGCTCAGTAAGTTTCCGTTTCTCGTGCTGACATAACCGTGCACCATATAGACCTTGTTATCCCTGGTCTCAAAAGACAGCTGACCTGATCTCGGTTTTGTGAAGTAAATAAATAAAAAAGAAACGAGCATCAGTAAGACCGGAATCATCGCCCACGATAAAGCATCTGTCGTTGAAGTGCCGTATTCAGATTTTGCTATAAGATAAATAACGCTTGCATTCATGAGTAGAAATGAAGAGAAAAGGCCTGCGAAAGAATGAACTGCGATTGCAGTGAAGCTTTCGCTCAGGTAAATCAAATATATTGCTCTCATGAGCAGGGTAAAGAGGCCGAGGCATACCAGCCAGAAAAAATCAGATTTAAACGTCGACATTGTGCCAAATAAGGCAATCAGGAAGAAAGACCCGTAAAGTCCCTTTTTTATTGCGATGGGTTGTGGTTCGATCATATGATTAACTCGGATTTTCAAGGCGGAAATTTTATTGTGCAGGCTGAGGTATAATCAAAATTACTAGCTTGAGATGAAAAAGTCATATTTCAAATATGTCGCCACGCTGTTTGGTATCTTCAAGAAATATAGACATCCACGTATCCATTATTTCGAAAAAAACCACACCTGATTCAGGCTCCAGCGGCTGCTCATGCCACCATATCAAGCCGTTGTCATTAGCTGCATTAATTGTATCTACAGCAAGATAGTCACTGCCGCCATTTGAAAATACTGCCAGCCATTTTGCCGCGAAATCAGTGTCGTGCTCGTCTATCAAATCAGAGACAAATACACAATCCTCTATTTTTTGTGGGCCCATCGATTGAGCAGGGTAAAAAGTGAAGCCGTTATGAATAGTGTAATAAAAATCCGCTATGCGCCCTCCAAAGATCAACGCATTGTCAGACCTGCTCAACGGCGCGCCTCCTATGTAATAGTAGAGGCCATTATTGTCATGAAATATATATAACAGCTCTATGGATGAGCCGACCAGAATAGCGGTGCCAAGCAAACACTTGTCCAGTAATGACGTTACCCACGGTAACTCATCAGAAAATGTTTGCCAGGCAAGAGGAAATGAGGGCGTTATTGATGAAGCGATTCCAAAATTTTGCCACTCACTACGAATCTCCATGCCAGGCGGCAGTTGAACAGGTGAGAAGTAAATATCTCTTCCTGCGAACGCTGCCTTCGTTGCTTCAATGATTGCAGTGGCGTTTATCACCCAGTATCCCTCTTGGATTTGACTACTACGTTGTCGCTCGAACTCTTCACCCGCAACATCAAGAATACTACTGACGAGATCAGCAGTCACCTCACAGTTTTCAAGGTGTTTGTAGCTCGTATAGTGTTCATCATAAGGTATTTCATAAAATTTTGCTGGCACTTGTTCTTCATAAATTATTTTTAACACAACACGTACGAGTTTTGACGTTTCTTGAAGGTCCCCGTCGAAGAGCTCAATTTCTAGAACTGGATGAACGCAGTCGCAAAAGCTTTTAATGGTCTGCACAGGCAGTGATAAGAATCTATGAAGCTTGACAAGCGTGGCAGGTCTGATTGGCTGTTCTTCAATAACTATCGTTAGTGTAGACATCACGTACCTCTACTAATAATCTCCAGACTTTTCCGGGTCCAACAGATAGGAAAAAGCTGGCATAGCCGCTCAGTTTGTGAAGGGTGCGGCTTAGTTCGCCAGCCGGGTCGTATTCGTAGCGGCGGTGAATGGGAGCGTGTCTGAAAGCTTCAGTCTTAAAGATTCCAGCTGAAGTGAATTCATATTTAGTCCTAGAAGCTACTCTATAGGGAATCCAGTGGGTCTTTCTATGGACGGATAAATAAACTTTTTTTGTTCATCCCAGTTTATCCCCGTATCCTTAAAAAACTTAATCCTATCTAGGAGCTTTTTAGGATCCCCGAAAACGCCACAAAATTCATGTGCGTTAATAGTTTCAATATCGCTTTTGTCTGAAAGAGCAGTCTTGATCACTCGTCCGCCAACGCTGGAATAACTATCACTCAACTCTATAAGATTTGATGTGTAAACATTTTCTGAGACCCACTCAAAAGAAAGCATTTCTTTTATTATAGGTCTAGAGTTTTTTATAACCTCATTATCATTGAGGGTCCTTACGAATATGTTCTTTATACGTTTCTCAGCTACAAAAATACAAAATAGTAACTTGCACTTGTTAAGGTCAACGTCTTCCCAGTTGTCATTTGACCTAAACACATCAAAAAACTCCATCAGTCCATTTTTTCTCATTTGGGCTAATGTATATGTAACATCGTCGACCTTGACAACGAGTACTGCGTCTTCTGACCACTTTATGCTTTTCAACATCCCGATGCTCCGGTTTTAAGTTTTGCACCTGCTGCTTTTGCACGAACTCATTCGCTGCAGTCAAGTAATTGTTTCTGTTCGGGCTTTTCATTCCTTTGTAGGCTAATTATAGTTTTGCATCCTCAATCAACCTTATTTTATTAGGGCAAATGCTAGCAGCAAAAAAGCCAGATGCCCTATCGAAAATATAAAATTGCCTATTCTGTTTTTTTAATGCCATCTATAGCTGTATTTAATATGAATGATATGAGCCTAAGCTAATATCGCAAAAATATTTTATTTATGCAGCATTAATCATTAAGCGATCAGGTCTATTCAAAATAGTACTCCAAAAAATCGTTAAAGTTTGCCCATTGCGGTCTCAATCTTCCTTGTTTGAAATCCAAGAGCTCATCTCCCAAAGATACACTAAGTACCTCTCCAGTGTCTTTATTATAGAAATAGCCACTTTCGCCTTCAAAGCTATCTAGTGGAATATACTTTAGTGGGAGCTGCAATGTTTCATGTGTGTTCTTCAAGTCCAGATCAAAATGAGTATGTTTGGAGAACCAACATACCTGATATATTTCCTTTCCATGCTGCATGAATGTTGGGCCGTCTTCTACGTGTAAGTAGAACTGAGCGAAATCAGATGATAAGTCAATACCCAGTTTTCCGAGTTCCACTTCATAATCTGCGCTTGCATTTTCATACCACCAACCTTGTTGCTTAAAAAAGTCTACCAGCTTTTTCGATATCCTGGTTTCTATCCGCAGTTTTCCGAAAACTTAGCGCTCCCGGCTCTTCTGTTAATTTCTATTTGCGCACGCCCTTTCCAGTAAGCGCCGCGATCACCGTTGAATAGGTCTCTATTAACAGGGGGATCGGATGCTGTGCAGGTAGGTGAGGATACAACGCTTTAGTGTTACCAGGTTTTTATGTCTATCGGCAGACAATTCGAAGAGAGAACCTAGTCTATCTTTTTTGGAGTGATGAAGATTAAGCTGGGAGTAGTTGCCATTCTTAACAACAAACGGATTTCCCAATCTCCGGATCATAGTACCGAAACGTGTTGTAGTGCAGCCCCGTCTCGACATCAAAATACTGGCCCTGAAATCTCAGGTTCTGCTCAACCTCGTTCACCACCAGCTTTTCCACCGAACCCCAAGCTCGGTACTTCGCCTGCCAGACGATCTGTGCTTCGGCATCGGTGATTTCCAGCGGTGTACCGATCTGGTCGGTGTGGAAGTAGTAGACCTTGTTCTCTGCTTCGCCCTCTTTTTCGTCCACACGGGCCCGCGGCGCATAGCTGCCGGGCTCGTAAAGGTACAGGCTGCTCTGGCCGGGGTTTTCTTCGCGCAGCATGGGCAGGCCTTGCCAGAGGAAGCTTTTGTGGTCGGTGTGGCCTTTGATCTCGGGACTGTTTGGCGACTCGCCTGCCCAGACTGTCGTACTGATGTATGGTTGTGTTGGTTTGATCTCTAACAGTGCGAAGAAGCAAATCCGACGCTTCTTGCCTATAGAAATAGTAGTATGCACGTTTGGGTCTAGCGTTGAAGTAGATTGTTAATTTCTTCTTTGGTATGCGTATAATTTTTCTTCTGTGGGAAGAAATCAACACGCTTTAGTGTCTTTGAATCTAGCAATGGCTGTAAATCACCATCTTTTACTTCCCAGAACTTTACGAACTGAATATTCTTAAGGCTTGGGATGAAATTGAGTGAGTCTAATTCTGATGCAAAAAACGTTTCCAGCGTATTATTGCCAGAGAGAAACGAATAATCCCTGATGTGTTTGCATTTTTCTATGGAGAGTTTTTTTAGTTCTGTGAGTTTGCTTAGTTGGCTGATGTCAATAAGTTTGGCGCAGTGACTTATCTCAACATCGGCAAGAGTTTTACTTGCTTGTAAACCTTCGAATGACTCCAGATTGCCTCCACTCACCCTTAGCGTTTCGAGTTTGGGCGCCAAAAGAAAGCTCAGATCCTTGTTTTTTATACCGGCGAGTAATAAGTCACTGACATTGCCAATGGGTAAGCTTTCTATTTTGTCGTGTGCTTTCATAATGTATAGCGTTTTCAGCGAAGTAATCTTTGAAAAATCTAACGCATCTTTCAGATAAGGAATTGTTAACGCTTTTAAAGAGGAGCATGTATAAAGTGGTGAAAAATCAACCTTTTTAAGGTTGATGTCTTGCGAGATATTGAGAGTTTCTACTGACTCACTAGACGCGAGTGGGCTCAGGTCCAGTACGGTTGAACTGGCTACAGAGTTATCTCTCATGATTCTGATATTTTTATAGTCTTTTTTTTGTGCATGCTTTAAACCCTCTAAGAAGAAATGTTCCGATATTTCAAATGCATCAATATTTTCGTTATAGGAGAATTTTTTCATTTTATTTACCCGCACCCTACAGAGGCTTTAAATTTCTTGTCTAAACTATTGGCAAGTCTGTTTACTTTTCGTTGCGTTTTAATGTCGGCTGCTTCATAAAGTTTTTTGCCAGGCGAGTTTCTTACTGGGTCATTGGCAAACGCATTTGATGCACGCGCATCATATTTTTCCATCAATCGATGCTCCACCATAAACCCTAGTTTGCTATCTCCAAAATCAGCATGGGCAAACTGGGTCGCGTTCGCACTTCCATTGATTCGTGCTGCCATAGACCTATTCGCCCTTACTATGGGGCCTTTCCCAATATAGGATGTTGTTCCGTCCGTAAATATGTAAGTTCCAGTCCACCCCCACGGGTCAATATATGTGAGAGGGTTAGGCCCGTAAGTGTAGAAATTTAACCCACCTGCCAACCCAATCGGATCCTGCGTAATAAACCGCCCAATCTCCGGGTCATAATACCGAAACGTGTTGTAATGCAGCCCCGTCTCGACATCAAAATACTGCCCCTGAAACCGCAGGTTCTGCTCAACCTCGTTCACCACCAGCTTCTCAACCGCTCCCCACGCCCGGTACTTCGCCTGCCAGACGATCTGACCTTCGGCATCGGTCATTTCCAGCGGTGTGCCAATCTGGTCGGTGTGGAAGTAGTAAACCTCGTTCTCTACCTCGCCTTCTTTCTCGTCAACACGGGCCAGCGGCGCATAGCTGCCGGGTTCGTAAAGGTACAAGCTGCTCTGGCCGGGGCTTTCTTCGCGCAGCATGCGCAGGCCTTGCCAGAGGAAGCGTTTGTGGTCGGTCTGGCCTTTGATTTCGGACTGTTTGGCGACTCTTCGGCCCAGGCTGTCATATTGGTAGCTGCTGGTGCTTTCCACCTGCGTGCCAGCCATGGTTTCGGTTTTGACCAGGCGGTTTTCGCAGTCGTAGGTGAAGGTCTGCCAGCGCACGATACCGACGACTTTTTCGATCAGGTTGCCCCAGGCGTCGTATTTGTATTCGTGGTTCGCCCATTGTTTTAGGCGGTTGTCTTTGACGTGGTCGAAGCGGCTGGTGTTGAAGTTCAGGCGGTTGGCGGCGGCGTCGTAGCGGAATTCTTCGCCGTCGACCACGCGGCCGGTATTGCGCGCCAGCAGCTGGCCGTTGGCTTCGTATTCGTACTGGGTTTCGCCGCGCAGTTTGTCGAGGGTGCGGCTCAGTTCACCGGCCGGGTCATATTCGTAACGGCGGTGAATCGGGTTGTAGGCGTGTTCGACATAACGCTCTGGCTTTATGAGCGGGTTCTGAATCTGCGACAGTTTTTCTGCAGGCAGGGTTGTGGCGTACTGCCAGGCCTTGCGGCCCATGCTGTCGTAGCCGAAGCAGCTGGTCAGCTTGCCTTGGGTGCGGTAGATCTCGCGATGGAGATCGTCGCGCTCCATATCGCTGATCAACTGGCCATCGAGGTTGAGCTGATGCAGATGACCGCTGCCGTAGTACAGGTGGTTCAGGTGCTGGCCGGTAGGAAGGGTCAGCGTGGTCAGGTTGCTGAGTTGATCGTAGTCGTAGGCCAGTGCGCCTTGCGGCGTGGTCTCTGTGGTCAGTCGCCCCAGCAGGTCGTAGGCAAATTCCAGTTTTTCGGCGGTGACGCCCAGTTTTCTGCCGGTGTCCGTCGGCTTGCGCTCGATTGACAGCAACCGGTCACCGTCGTCGTAGGTGTAGTCCTGACGCGCGTCGTCGTTGAGTTTGGCCAGCAAACGGCCTATCGGGTCGCGCTCCAGATGTGTGCTGCGCCGCGGCTGTTCGCCTTTCTCGCCGTAGCCGATTTCCTCGACCTGTGTCAGGTGCCCGCCGAGGTTGTAGCTGAAGCGGCGAGTCAGGTTGTCGATGCGTTTTTCTTCGATCAGACGGTCTGCGTCGTCGTAGGCAAAGCGGTAGGTCGCATCGTTTTCGTTGGTCAGGGCGACGAGGCGAATGGCCTTGTCGTATTCGTAGGTGATGGTTTGCCCTTTGGCATCCTGTCGCCATTTGGGCAGGCCACGACCGTTGCGCAGCAGCTGGGTGGTCTGGCCTTTGCCATCGGTGTGGGTCAGGACCTGGCCCAGTTCGTTGTAGGTAAAGGTCTCGCTGGTGCCATCCGGGTGGTTGATGCGCAGCACTTCGCCGTCGGGCTTGCGTTCCAGCGTGGTGGTGTTGTTCAGGGCATCGGTGACGGCGATCAGATGGTGGCGCTCGTCATAACGGTAGTGCGTGCTTTTGCCCGAGCAGTCCTGAAAGCGCTGGACCTGGGCCAGGGTGTTCCACCACAGGTATTTGGATTTATAGGTCGCATCAATGATGGTGTGTGGCAGGCCATCTTCACTGTTGAGGTATTCGGTCTTGTGGCCCAGCGCATCGATCTCGGCAACGAGGTTGCCTTTGGCATCGTAGTTTGCCTTCCAGGCACTGCCATCCGGGTAGTCGACCTGAGTGATCAGCGTCGTCAGGTGGTGGTACTGGTAGCGAATACTGCGGCCCAGCGGATCGGTCTCCTTGAGCAACCGAGCAAACTCGTCGTACTCGAACGCCAACTGGTTGCCATCGGGCAGGGTCAGCCCGGTCATGTTGCCGGTGTCGTCGATCTCGATGACGTAGTGATCGCCACTGTAGTCGCGGCTCGAGGTGACGCGATGGTCCTTGTTGTAATGAATTTCCAGCTCGCGCCCCAGTACGTCGGTGACCCAGGTGGTGCGGGCCTCGCGGTCGTAGCGGAAGTGGAAATGCTCACCATCGCTGGTCTGGTGTTCGACGACACGCGGCTGGCCGTCGATGATTTCCCAGCGGTACTCGCAGGTCAGGCCCAGTGCGTTGCTGTGGCGGGTCATGACGCCGTCGGTTTAGGAGAAGTCGCGAATGGAGTCGCCATTGTGTTGATGCAATAGAAAGGAGGCTGAGCTAGTGTTAGCAGCCTCTCTTTCAGATTAATTTTTTAAAGAGCTTTAAAGTTTCCAAGATAGTCTGGATTTAGGCTCTATAGAAATATCAATGTTGCTTAGAGTTTTTTATTTTTTCAAGCTCAGACTTAAGAAAGCTAACATCTGATCTATCGAGCCCGGCGTCTATTTTTTTCCACCATTTATGAATGGCGCTTTTAAATAGCTCCACTCCTTCCTCAGTCAAATCAGACTCGCGAATTTCAAAATCCTTCTTAAGCTCTCCACTTTCGGTGAAAGGTGTAGTGCATATCAGATTCTCATCTTTCAAGAATTTTAAAAGCGCAGTCGACATCTGGATTATATTTTCTTTGTATTGTAGGTTTTTATTCCTGCTGTATAAAAGAGGTACGCTAAATTTGACGAGATCTACCATTATTTTACCCTCACAATACGTGAAATGTCCGAAAGCTCAACGAGCTGTTTTGTTTCAGGATCTCTTACGAAAGTACCGCCCATTTGCCGGATCTCGGACTCTTTCGTAATTTGGCTAGTTTTGTCTGCTGTCTTACTGGTTACTTTAACTGGCGACCAACTCCCATCTTTGCGTTTAACTACAAAATCTACACGGCGTGCAGTACCATCTGGACCTTTGACGATTTTTCCATCTGCTCCTCTTAGGTAGCGCTCTCGAAGTACGTTTTCTTTGCCAAATTGCGAGTCTAATTTTTCCCGACTCAAACTTCCCTTGCTGTCCCGGCAACTTTATTCGGAATACAGGTCCAGCCCCAGGGATCAATCCAACCAATAGCACTCGGCGCATATTGATAAAGATTAAGCCCCCCGTCCAACCCAATCGGATCCTGCGTAATAAACCGCCCACTCTCCGGGTCATAATACCTAAACGTGTTGTAGTGCAGTCCCGTCTCGACATCAAAATACTGCCCCTGAAACCGCAGGTTCTGCTCAACCTCGTTCACAACCAGCTTTTCCACCGCCCCCCACGCCCGGTACTTCGCCTGCCAGACGATCTGCCCTTCGGCATCGGTCATTTCCAGCGGTGTACCGATCTGGTCGGTGTGGAAGTAGTAAACCTTGTTCTCTACCTCGCCTTCTTTCTCATCCACACGGGCCAGTGGCGCATAGCTGCCGGGCTCGTAAAGATACAGGCTGCTCTGGCCCGGACTTTCTTCGCGCAGCATCCGCAGGCCTTGCCAGAGGAAGCGCTTGTGGTCGGTGTGGCCTTTGATCTCGGACTGTTTGGCAACGCGTCGGCCCAGGCTGTCGTATTGGTAGCTACTGGTGCTTTCCACCTGCGTGCCAGCCATGGTTTCGGTTTTGACCAGGCGGTTTTCGCAGTCGTAGGTGAAGGTCTGCCAGCGCACGATACCGACGACTTTTTCGATCAGGTTGCCCCAGGCGTCGTATTTGTATTCGTGGTTCGCCCATTGTTTTAGGCGGTTGTCTTTGACGTGGTCGAAGCGGCTGGCCGAGTGTATTGTAGTTGATAGGTTCAACGCTGCCATCCGGATGGTTGATGCGCAGCACTTCGCCGTGGGGTTTGCGTTCCAGCGTGGTGGTATTGTTCAGAGCATCGGTCAAGGCGATCAGATGGCCGCGATAATCATAGCGGTAGTGAGTGTCGTTGCCTGAGCAGTCCTGGAAGCGCACGACCTGCACGAGGCTGTTTCACCACATTTACTTGGACCTGCAGGTCGCGTCGATGAAGCAGAAGAACGAAATGTCAGTAGCCTCCTACCAGCTTGGTTTTTAAAGAGTTTTTAAAATCCCATAGTAGCTTTAACTTATCTACAAAAGTCAAGATCAGGCCAGAGAGCTCAATATGCTCTCTGGCACTAGGCTTTCTAATAAAAGCTTTAGGGTTTATCAAATATCATGCCGGCTTTCTGATTTTTTCCAGACCTTTTTCAAGCCTGGTAATGTTATCGATATTTCCCCCTTTATCCAAATAAGAGAACCAGCCAGGGATGACTTTTTTAAACATCTCAACTCCGTCTGCTGTGGCATCAGATTTTTTTAGAATAAACTCTTTGTTTAGACTCCCGTCGGAATTAAAAGGATTTGTCTTAAGTAGGTCGTTGGCCTTCATAAAAGCCAGCAGCACAGTAAGCTTTTTGATTATCCGCTCTTGATACTCCTTGCTTTTGTTGCGCGAGTAAAGCATAGGCACGCTGCATAATGTGAAGTCTATATCATTCATAAATAATCCTTACCTGGCCCTAACTACTGTGGATACGTCTCTTACTTCGATAAGCTTTTTGGTTTTGGGGTCTCTAACAAATGTACCGCCCACCTCTCTAATTCTAGTTTCTTTTGAAAGTTGACCGGTTTTGTCAGCTGTCAGGCTAGTAATTTCTTTGGCAGTGCCACTCCCGTCTGAATTCTTAATCACAAAATCTACCCGCCGCGCCTCGCCTGTTAGGGGGTCTTTGGCAATTTTCCCATCGGCATTGCGAAGATATCGTTCGCTTAAGACATTTTCCTTGCCGTATCTTTTTCCATACAACTCTTTAGCTCTAGCTTCTCTCGCCATCCCTGCAACCTTATTAGGAATGCAGTTCCAACCCCACGGGTCAATCCAACCGATAGGACTGGGCGAATACTGATAAAGATTAAAACCACCCAACAACCCAATCGGATCCTGCGTAGTAAACCGCCCAATCTCCGGGTCATAATACCTAAACGTGTTGTAGTGTAGCCCCGTCTCGACATCAAAATACTGCCCCTGAAACCGCAGGTTCTGCTCAACCTCGTTCACCACCAGCTTCTCAACCGCCCCCCAGGCCCGGTACTTCGCCTGCCAGACAATCTGCCCTTCGGCATCAGTCATTTCCAGCGGTGTGCCGATCTGGTCGGTATGGAGATAGTAAACCTTGTTCTCTACCTCGCCTTCTTTCTCATCAACAATCATTAAAGAGGTGAAAACTTTAAAAAGTTGCTGATTTATTTAAAGCATAATTTATTACCCGGTTGGGAATTCAACGCATTCACGTCAGTCACAGCGTTGCCGGATCTAAATGATTTTGGCCAATCTCTCGTCTTGATGTTCCATTACGGTAGTAAAAGTTCGAAGCTTCTGTCTCCTGTCCCCCAATAACAGTATATTGAGGGGCGCTGAGTTTTTAGTTTATATGCCAAGCTCGGTATTAATTGTTGTAGCGATCATGAAGGTCGGCATTGGCATTCAGCTCTGTCGTCATGTTTCCTTCGTAGAGAAGGGATAAGGTCCCTTTATTTTCCGGATCTTCAATTGCGCGTACTCCATCTAATACGCAAAAAAAACCGAAAACAGCTTCCTCTACTGATTTTCTTATTATTTCTTCAATGTGTTTTTTTTCAGTTGCGCCTTGTTGATTGTAAAATTCGGAGATTTCTACGAGCTTTTTACTTGGCTTCCTTCCTGGAGGAGAAGATATTACATCTATAGTGTCAGATATAGCAGCATCACTGACAACCAGTCTAATAGCGTCAACAAATTCTTGAGGGGTCATTTTTATCAGTCCTACTTCAGAAAGGCTTCTGGGAACATCTCTTTATTCAGATCAATGAGTTTTCTAATTGCTGATGGAGGCGTGTTGGTATAGTTTCTAAGGTCTTGAACGTCTTTTGCCAACAAACTTCTTGGTGTGCCTGTAAACTCTCCTTTAATAGTTGGGATTAGTTTATGCTCTGCTCTAGGCAAAGCTATCGATGGAGCTGTTTTCGGATTGTAGCCTGGAATCACTTGACCTGCCGGATGCTTTTGTGCGGCATGGTGAATATCTAACCCATCACCTACCGAAGATTTTTTCTGTAACTTATCGAATGGGCCTACTTCGTATTTTTTTGTTGGCTCGCAACTGAGTCCCCACGAATCAATCCATCCAGTAGAGTTAGGCGCATATTGGTAAAGATTCTCCCCACCCAACAACCCAATCGGATCCTGCGTAATAAACCGCCCAATCTCCGGGTCATAATACCGAAACGTGTTGTAATGCAGCCCCGTCTCGACATCAAAATACTGCCCTTGAAATCTTAGGTTCTGCTCAACCTCGTTCACCACCAGCTTCTCAACCGCCCCTCAGGCCCGGTACTTCGCCTGCCAGACGATCTGCCCTTCGGCATCGGTCATTTCCAGCGGTGTACCGATCTGGTCGGTGTGGAAGTAGTAAACCTTGTTTTCTACCTCGCCTTCTTTCTCATCAACACGCGCCAACGGTGCATAGCTGCCGGGCTCGTAAAGGTACAGGCTGCTCTGGCCGGGGCTTTCTTCGCGCAGCATGCGCAGGCCTTGCCAGAGGAAGCGTTTGTGAGCGGTCTGGCCTTTGATCTCGGACTGTTTGGCAACGCGTCGGCCCAGGCTGTCGTACTGATAGCTGCTGGTGCTTTCGACCTGCGTGTCGGCCATGGTTTCGGTTTTGACCAAGCGGTTTTCGCAGTCGTAGGTGAAGGTCTGCCAGCGCACGATGCCGACGACTTTTTCGATCAGGTTGCCCCAGGCGTCGTATTTGTACTCGTGGTTCGCCCATTGTTTTAGGCGGTTGTCTTTGACGTGGTCGAAGCGGCTGGTGTTGAAGTTGAGGCGATTGGCGGCGGCGTCGTAGCGGTAATAAGTGTCTTTGCCTGAACAGTCCTGAAAGTGCTCAACCTGAGCGAGGCTGTTCCACCACAGGTATTTGGATTTATAGGTCGCATCAATGATGGTGTATGGCAGGCCATCTTCACTGTTGAGGTATTCGGTCTTGTTCCCGAGTGCGTCGGTTTCGACCAGAAGATTGCCTCTGGAATCGTAACGGGCCTTCCACGTGCTGCCATCACGGAAAGTCGTCTGGGTCACCAGCGTGGTCGCCAGATGATGCTTGTAGGTGATCTTGCGCCCTAGCGGGTCGGTTTCTTCAACTAGTCGCGAGAGGTGGTCGTACTTGAGTGCCAGCCAATTATCGTCGGGCAACGCAACAGGAAAGGTGCTGAAAATATCAGCACTCTCCGATAATCTAGATTTTTAAATAGCGTATAACTAATTTGCGTAAGATTTTAAGAGAGGCTTTAAATATGCAATATATATTTGCGGGCCCCTGCCTGCTTGATTGTCGTGCAGCGCGTTGTAAAA
Organism: Pseudomonas syringae group sp. J248-6; assembly: GCF_032586995.1. Taxonomy (NCBI): domain Bacteria; kingdom Pseudomonadati; phylum Pseudomonadota; class Gammaproteobacteria; order Pseudomonadales; family Pseudomonadaceae; genus Pseudomonas; species Pseudomonas syringae group sp. J248-6. The sequence continues at coordinate 32,033 of NZ_JAWHOP010000019.1, forward strand.
ACAAGGTGTCATCACGTTTTTAATAATACATGGCAACACCCGTGTAATATTAAATTACTGGGCTCGACAAGGTTTTGTTGAGCATTTTTAAGTTATCAATTCATAGATAGATCTTAGTTGCTTGGCATAAAGTTTAGATTTGGGTATTCTGATTTTTTTTAAGTAAGAGTCGAGTGCTTCTGGATTTTCTTTAAGGATGAATAGCTCAAGAAGATATATGTTCAGAAAATTTCTATAAAATGGAAGGGTTTCTACTAGAGTATCTTCTTCATCTTCCTCATGTTTACCCTCCTGCTGATTCTCAGTGCCTTCGATTTCTTTCAGTTTAGTAAGTATGTATAGTTCACATAAATGCTTGTCGTTAGCTATTTTTTTTAGATCTTCTATAGTTGCATTTGCGGCATTTATATTTTCAATATCATACTCCAGGAGTATATCAGACACTCTCTTCTCATTCACGGCCAGCCCTAGCTTAAGAGCAATGTGAGAAAGAAGACTCGAATAAGTTTCTCCCTCGACCCAATCCCGGACCTCCTGCAAGCTTATCATTTGACCCATGTGTCTAGCCCCTTAATCATATCTACGAACCTATATCCCGTATGCCTAAATGTATCTACTGACTCGTGTGCCCATGGAGTTAAAGCATCAAGATTTCCTGCCTGATGTACTCCGTCCCCTCCGACTCGCTGAGGTATATCTCTATGATGCAGTTCCATAGAAACGTCTTTAATTTCAGGTTTGCCGGTTTTTCTATTTATAACCTCAACCTTCATTCTTGGCGCTTGACCTTTTGTCATTCGCGCCATGTTAGCTGGTGAGTATGTTTGAGTTGGATTCTTTGCTTCGGCTTTCCAGTAGTTTTTACGAGCCGTGCTCCAACATTCCCATCCCCATGGATCTACCCATGTTGTTGGGTTTGGTACATATTTGTAAAGATTTTCCCCACCCAACAGCCCAATCGGATCCTGCGTAGTAAACCGCCCAATCTCCGGGTCATAGTACCGAAACGTGTTGTAATGCAGCCCCGTCTCGACATCAAAATACTGCCCCTGAAACCGCAGGTTCTGCTCAACCTCGTTCACCACCAGCTTCTCAACCGCACCCCAGGCCCGGTACTTGGCCTGCCAGACGATCTGACCTTCGGCATCGGTCATTTCCAGCGGTGTACCGATCTGGTCGGTGTGGAAGTAGTAAACCTTGTTTTCTATCTCGCCTTCTTTTTCATCCACACGCGCCAACGGTGCATAGCTGCCGGGCTCGTAAAGGTACAGGCTGCTCTGGCCGGGACTTTCTTCGCGCAGCATCCGCAGGCCTTGCCAGAGGAAGCGCTTGTGGTCGGTCTGGCCTTTGATTTCGGACTGTTTGGCGACTCTTCGGCCCAGGCTGTCGTACTGATAGCTGCTGGTGCTTTCCACCTGCGTGTCAGCCATGGTCTCGGTTTTGACCAGGCGGTTTTCGCAGTCGTAGGTGAAGGTCTGCCAGCGTACGATACCGACGACTTTTTCGATCAGGTTGCCCCAGGCGTCGTATTTGTATTCGTGGTTCGCCCACTGTTTGAGGCGGTTGTCTTTGACGTGGTCGAAGCGGCTGGTGTTGAAGTTCAGTCGGTTGGCGGCGGCGTCGTAGCGGAATTCTTCGCCGTCGACTACTCGACCGGTGTTACGCGCCAGCAACTGGCCGTTGGCTTCGTACTCGTACTGGGTTTCGCCGCGCAGTTTGTCGAGGGTGCGGCTCAGTTCACCGGCCGGGTCGTATTCGTAGCGGCGGTGGACAGGGTTGTAGGCGTGCTCGACGTAACGCTCTGGCTTTATGAGCGGGTTCTGAATCTGCGACAGTTTCTCTGCAGGCAGGGTGGTTGCGTACTGCCAGGCCTTGCGGCCCATGCTGTCGTAGCCGAAGCAGCTGGTCAGCTTGCCTTGGGTGCGGTAGATCTCGCGATGGAGATCGTCGCGCTCCATATCGCTGATCAACTGGCCATCGAGGTTGAGCTGATGCAGATGACCGCTGCCGTAGTACAGGTGGTTCAGGTGCTGGCCGGTAGGAAGGGTCAGCGTGGTCAGGTTGCTGAGTTGATCGTAGTCGTAGGCCAGTGCGCCTTGCGGCGTGGTCTCTGTGGTCAGTCGCCCCAGCAGGTCGTAGGCAAATTCCAGTTTTTCGGCGGTGACGCCCAGTTTTCTGCCGGTGTCCGTCGGCTTGCGCTCGATTGACAGCAACCGGTCACCGTCGTCGTAGGTGTAGTCCTGACGCGCGTCATCGTTGAGTTTGGCCAACAGGCGACCAATCGGGTCGCGCTCCAGATGGGTGCTGCGCCGTGGCTGTTCGCCTTTCTCGCCGTAGCCGATTTCCTCGACCTGTGTCAGGTGCCCGCCGAGGTTGTAGCTGAAGCGGCGAGTCAGGTTGTCGATGCGCTTTTCTTCGATCAGACGGTCTGCGTTGTCGTACACGAAGTTGTAGGTGGCGTTGTTTTCGTTGACCAGTGCGGTTAAGCGAATGGCCTTGTCGTACTGGTAGGCAACGGCTTTGCCCTTGGCGTCCTCGCGTCGGGTTGGCAGGCCACGGGCGTTGCGGGACAACCGCGTTATCTGGCCTTTGCCGTCGGTGTGCGAAAGCACCTGGCCGAGCGCGTTGTAGGTGAAGGACTCAACGCTGCCATCGGGATGGTTGATGCGCAGCACTTCGCCGTCGGGTTTGCGTTCCAGCGTGGTGGTGTTGTTCAGGGCATCGGTGACGGCGATCAGATGACCGCGATCGTCATAGCGGTAATAAGTGTCTTTGCCTGAACAGTCCTGGAAGTGCTCAACCTGAGCGAGGCTGTTCCACCACAGGTATTTGGATTTATAGGTCGCATCAATGATGGTGTGTGGCAGGCCATCTTCACTGTTGAGGTACTCGGTCTTGTTCCCGAGTGCGTCGGTTTCGACCAGAAGATTGCCTCTGGAATCGTAACGGGCCTTCCACGTGCTGCCATCAGAGAAAGTCGTCTGGGTCACCAGCGTGGTCGCCAGATGATGCTTGTAGGTGATCTTGCGCCCTAGCGGGTCGGTTTCTTCAACCAGTCGCGAGAGGTGGTCGTATTTGAAGGCCAGCGTGTTGTCATCGGGCAATACCAGCCCCGTTATATTGCCGCTTTCGTCTATCTCGATGGTGTAGCGCTCTCCGCCGTAATCACGGCCGGACGTGACGCGCCGGTCTTCGTTGTAATGAATTTCCAGTTCACGCCCGAGCACATCGACGGCCCACGACGTACGCTGCTTAAAGTCATAACGGTAATCGAAATGTTCACCATCGCTGGTCCAGTGCTCGACCACGCGAGGCTGGTCATCAATGGTTTCCCAGCGGTAGTAACAGTTCAGGCCCAAGGCGTTGCTGTGGCGGGTCATCACGCCGTCGGTGTAGGAAAAGCTGCGAGTGGAATCGCCATTACGGTTATAAACGTCACTGAGCTGGCCGTTGTCGTCGTAGTGGTAACGAACGAGGGTTTCAACAGCTTCCTTATTGACGATCCGCTTCACCGACGTCAGCCGGCCCAGCGGGTGCTCATACTGCAAATGCACATGTACGTTGCCGGGTGCGCTGATGTCGGTGAGAGTACCTTCATCGGTACGGCTGAAATGCAGGTAGTGGCCGAGCGCGTTTTCAATACGCTGCAGCGGAACGGGTTTGTTGTTATTCGGCACTTCGCCGAAGTAGAAGAAGATGTTGTCCTGGGTTTGGAGCATGTAATGGCCGCCTTGCGTGCGGACCAGATGCATCTGCTCGTAAGGGTTGTAAATGCTTTCCCCGGGCTCGACGTTGACGAAGGGTACGCTGCGCCCCTGATTGTCGATGAGGTAAACGAAACTGCCATTTCGGCGCAGGTTTTGCTCCCACGGCAGCACCCAGCCCTTGCCCAGAACGCTGTCGACGTTGAGGTCGCTGGCGTAAAAGCGCGACCACTCGATAGGCATCAGCCCCGGCAGCGCAAAGTCTGTTTCGCCTTCTTCAAGCAGTAATTTTCGCCCGCTGGTGAGGTCAACGGGGTTGCCGCTGAAGCCGCCTATCACCCCGCTTATTGCAGGCCCCGCAACAAAACGTCCAAATAAATAGGACACGCCTACCGTGGCAGCGAATTTCAGGGCGCAAGGTGCGACCGCCTTCAGGCCGCCACCGAGTCCCTTGGCTAACATGGGCAGTCCACCGCGCCCCATCGAGGCAATGATGATTGCGATATCAATACCGACACGAAGCGACTCGGATATCTCTTCGTTCACTTTCAGATAGCGTTTTGTCCCGCCGCCAATAAAGACGTTATTGGAACCTGTAGCGATTTTCGAGTCACAGGTGAGCTTGTCGCCCTTGCGGGCGGCCGGGTAGCCATTGATGAAAACGCTGGCAGAGCCATCTGCAATCTGTACCGGTGCGGGGTGATTCTCGCACTTGGCGATACTTTGTGTGGTAAGAGCAGCATTGCGGCCGTTGATAAAAACGTTGGGCGAACACCCTGTTTGCGTAATATCTCCCGCGGGAGAACTTCGTGCCGCGCCCCAGCTTTCACCCACCGCCGGGGCTGCGCCTGCGCCGACTGACAAAACAACACCCAGAAGAACAGCCCCCAACCCGGCGGTGCAGACAATCAGGGCCGCGCCAGCAACGGCCATTGCGATGCCGATCACAGCACCCGCCAGAAGCCCGCCCAGTGCGCTATTGTGCTCAATTCCATCGTGCAAACGCGCTGCTTCGAACATGGTTTTATTCCTGTTCGGTGTTTATTGGCCCAGCGTTATCCGGATGTGGCTGAAAACTGGCCAGCAATTGCAACCAGTCCTCGTCCTGCGTGGAGCTAAAGTCAGTCTGACTTGTTGCCGAAAACACCAGAATACGTCCCGGTATGACTTCAAAGGCCGCTTGGCGCTGGTAAATCGGTCTGCCTTCATGCATGTAGTAGGCATCTACTTGTATGCCGGGGAGGGTGTGCCCAGTAGACAACAAGGCAGACTTCTTACCAAGCAGCGTGTAGCCCCGAAGCTTATTGGCGATGAGCTTTATCTGCCGGCTTATGTAGGTGCTCATGTCCTCAGCGGGCAGCATGTCATCACGTGAAATCGTGATATTGAGGGGCGCTGGAACGCTGTCGCCCAAGGTGAACATGTTCACCGTCCGGTCCTTGAAACCATCTGGTAATGCGATTGATCCTTCGTGAAGCTGATAGTCCATTGTGAATGTCCTGAACTCGAAAATAAAAAATCAATGAGCGACAATTGCTTCAAGCACTGCGTCGAAATCGATCAACCAGTCTGCCAGCGCAGCCGTGTCAGGATCAATCATTGTAGAGATGCAAAGCCATTGCTTATCTCCATTCTCTGCAGTGGTGATAGCGTTAATAGCTCTGCCGTGACTAAGCCCTTGCCTGGAGGTGAGTACGTAGTCGAGAGCCACCGCTGCATTTCCCGCCAGCAAGCAATCTCGCTGCCGCACAGTATCGATATCAGGGTGTCTCTCACGCAGGTTTGCCAAGTAGAGATCTGTATAGCGGTTCAGCGTCAGATCATCCCGAACCGGCCGACGTGTGATGGTGAGCGTGATGGGGTGTCCATCCTTTTCAAGAGTGATGCTGATCTCCTGAAAGTTCACTCGCTGCGGCATGACCAGTTTCAGCCCGGCAACCGTAATCTCATTGCGTGTCAATTCAAGCGGTAAAACCGGCACTGGCTCAGGCTCGGGAACGGTCGGCGGAGCACTTGCTGCGTGTAATGCTTTCTCACGCGCCAAAGCCTCATCGGCTATACGCTTTTCCGAAATACGGTCATAAAGGCTGGTTCTGACCATCTCAGGATTTCTCGATATTGATATCGACACGGTCACCTTCGACAAAGGTGTTTTTGCCGAGAACCTTTATTTCGTCGCCCTTGATTTCGATGCTGCTCGGCTTGAGGGTAATGCTACTGGTACCTACAGTGAGGGTGATCTCCGTCATGGCCGTAATGTCGATAGACTGTTTGTCCACGGTAATCGTCAATGAGCCTTGCTCTACCTTGAGCAAAGTGTCGTTCTGAATAATTTCCGTATTCTTACCGCCGACAGTCACACTGCGGTTATTACCCACGTCATGCGTCTCATCCAGCTCGATCTCGGTGTCCATGTTGCGCTCGGCATGCATGATCACCTGTTCGGCACCGGCCTTGTCTTCGAAGCGGAAGAAGTTGGCTGTACCGCCATCACCCTTGGCCGAACGCGTCAGGAAACCGCTTTGGGTCTTGTTGGCAGGCAACGACCACGGCGGCGTGTTCTGGCTGTTGTACAGACTGCCCATGACGAGCGGACGGTCAGGGTTGCCATCCAGGAAAACGACCACCACCTCGTCACCGACGCGCGGGATCTGGATGCTACCAAAACCGCCACTTGCGCCGGATTGAGCGACGCGGACCCAGCAGGAGCTTTTGTCGTCAAACTTGCCGTAGCGGTCCCAGTGGAACTGCACTTTTACCCTGCCCATTTCGTCGGTGTAGATTTCTTCGCCTGGGGGGCCGACGACGATGGCGGTTTGGGGGCCGGAAATGCCTGGCTTGAGTAGATCCATCTGAGGGCGGAATTTGATTTTTTTGCGTACGCAATAAATTTTATTAGCGTAGCCCGCCTGACTGCCCGAGGTGTAATTGTTGCTGCCGCGATGCTCGATATTCATTAACAGGAACTGCCGATCATCGGGAGAGCCCGTGTCATGCTCGTAATGTTGCGTCAGTTCAAATGTGTAACCTGGACGCATCGCCCGACAGTTGCTCGAGCCTACGAATGTCTTACCTTTTAGCTCCAGTGCCTCGATACGATTACGCACCAGGAGCTCACCATCTTCGGGCGTGCCATGCGTGTACTGCCCCATGTAATCGAAGATTTCATACGATGGAACATCGCCTTGCTGATTAAGGCTGTTCATCGTGACGGGAATACGATTTCCTGGCTGCCGGTAATCGAAGGTTTGTACCGAAATCTTGCCAGCCTGGAATTCCCGGGCTGAACTCCAGTGGGTGATGGAGTCAGAGGTTTCGGTTACAGAAGCTGTATGGAAGCGAACCTGGGGCTGCTCTGGAAGCGGTGTGAGTACAGTCGAGTCGTCCATGATGATCAGCGTATGGCTGTCCGCCGTATGCTCAAAATAGAAGAATAAACCCTCCTGCTCCAGCAGGCGCATGACGAAGTGACTATCGCTTTCGCGGTATTGGGTAATGTAGCTGTATTGCTTGAGCGTGCGATTGACGCGGAACTCGTACTTCGCAAGCCCTTCGTAGCGACCAAATACCTTCCTGATCACCTGCTCCACTGTCTGATCCTGATAGATCTGAGAATCGTACCTCTGCGCAATCAGGCTCAACCACGAGCCTATGTAGGCTGAATAGCGCGACATGCCACCGTCGCTGCCATTGTTACCGAAGCTCAATACATGACCGTTAATGTAACGGCTGCCTCCGGTGGCGAGTTCGATTTCAATGGTCGCGGACTGCCCTATAGCGGACTTTAGCTTTACGCTCGCATCATCAGAAATCAGATCGAGTTGAAACCCGAAATCAGCCGATAAACCTTCACTACCGGCAAAGGAATCAAGCAACAGCTCCTGGCCACCCTTGAGGGCCATCGTCAGCTTGAACAGTCGTCTGTTCTGCGCCGTAAACAGTGATGATAGATCCATCGCTTCCACTACTCCTTAAGCCGGTACAACGCTAGGGGGCTTATCAGCCCGCGCGCAATTATCATCGAAAATCAGGCTCCCGGCGACCTGCGCCGGGAAGCGATCCACTGGAATAACCTGCTCAGCCACCAGTGTCTGCGAGCTTTGCGAATTTCATCGATCTGCATGAATGTATAGGGCGTCGGCATCGTTTTTTGTTGGAGGCTCAGGGCACGCAGGCCTCTGATTATGTGACGTGCGTGGAATAATAACGCTATCGAGAAAGTCGTTAACCCAAACATTGCAACCATCCCGGCGGTAAGGGTCCCCGCGGCTTTGATAAAAATGCTTGCTGCCAAGGTGGTTGCGCCAGCTATCAAAAGAGGATTGTAAGCAGTCGATTTTTTTTGCTTTTTTTCTGGACGTGGCTGGACCTTGATTCCATCGTATTCAAATGGATGAAATGATGGCTTGCCATTGACCAAGAGCAGATACGTCAACGATGTAATCCCCACTGGAACAAATCCCGCCATGAGTGCAGGAACGCTTGCTTTGCCCCAGAATTTTGCGGCAACCAAATATGCGGCAAGGGAAGCAAAAAAACAGAAAATGCTTGCTATCGCGATCAATACCGAAAACATATATACAGTAAATTTTTCACACACATAGACAAGATATAAAGTCCACATTAGTGCGCACAGGGAAATGGTGAAATATACAGGCCCAAAATACGTAACGCTTGAAAGTCCCAAGGCCAGTATAGAAACCAAAAAAACAAATAGAAACCAAGTAACTTTTTTAAGTTTGTCTGAGTCAATCATTATGGTTTCTCAATTTCGAGAAGTTTCCCGATCTTCTTGTCAACTCCAAATTCAACCATCGCCCACTGCACCACTAGACCCACGCCGAAGCTAACGGCTACGACAACAACCAAAGGCGCCGCTGGTACTGCAAGAAAGGCGGCCCCTGCCGCCATGGCGTAACCTGTGCCCATGCCAAAACCAGCCGATACAATGTTAGTGGGCTGACTATAAACAGACTTATTATAAAATTCCAGGTTTGTGGTTGAGCTTGAATAATCAAGATATGCCTGGGGACCTACTGCCAGAGCAGCACCGACGGTGTTGCCACCCAAATATTTCAGAACTCCAGTAGCACCGTTCGCATGTAAGTGTGCGCGTTGACTTAAGGCTGCACTCGTGTTTTTCACTGGGACATGGGCAACTGAAGGACCAATCGCATCTAGTATCTTGTAGTGTTTTGCAACGGCTGTTACAGGTATTTCAAAAAATAGCTGACCTTCTTTAGCAATAATTTTAATACTGCCTTTAAATGTTTTTCTGGCCGACTGTGCGCCGGGGGTGCCCCGGCTGTTGGCCCAGGCGTTAAGTTTGGCTTTCTGCTCGGATGTAATATCTAGGAAATCAGTCACCTTTCTGCTCTGGGCGGCTGCCATAACGCCGCCTGCGGCAGTCGCTATAGTCCCTGGCAAATTCCCTTGTGAGAACATGAGAGGGCCAATTAGCGGGATCTTTTCAGCGGCCTGCTGCAAGGATTGCAGCGCTTCAACCGATACATTGGCTGCGGACTTCAGTTTCTGCAAAAGCTTGCGGAGCAGAAGAGCAGCACTTTTGAACTCATTAGGACTCATTTGCTCATCGCGAGATGAGAGCTGATGCACCAGATACACGGCAGCCGTGTAATCATCTGTTGCGTACAATCCGGCAAAGCGCCCAGGCTGCATGTAGAAGTCCATGGCCGATCCGCCTGCAAACCCCTGCTGACCACTACCCAGCAAGCCAGTCTGCTTGCGCTCACAGGTCAGAGCTGCGGAGGTAGGAGGGGTCAAGAATTTACTCATGCGCGTGCCTCGTTGATTGCCGCATGACGTCGGCACTTATCAAGATGATCTGCCCAAAAAACCAAATCTACCAAAATTGACGAACAAGATTTCTGATGCCATCGCCGCAGCGGCGACGGTCCGGCCTGATCCATGGTCATGTACATATCCTTGAACGTACGTCTGTCCCCGCAACTGAACGCGAGTGAGGGTTTGGGAGCTGAAGCCTTCAGATAGCAAAGTATTCCTTTATTCAGGATTTTTCTACGCTTCATGTCCATCAAAAAAGTGCAACATTTCCGAAAAAATCGTAGGAGCCGTACTACCTCAGCCTGTTCCAAAGACTTTCTGCTCCTACTAAACCATGCGTTGTGACAGCCGGAAAATGTGAAAGTGCCGCAGACTGACCAGAAAGCCAGCACTTTTCTTAGAGCCTTTTCGGTCTTACAACCCTTGAGGGAAAAAACCTGGCCGCTGTACGGTTCCAGTCATGCGAAGGGAATGACGCGGCAGCCCTTGTTACGGCACCCATGCACATGGTCCGCGAGGGGCCCATGTAGCACGCAGTCAAAGCTGAGTGGCCCCTGCGTGAAAGCTCAGGTTACAGGAGATTAAAATGGCTATGGATAAAATTGAGTTCTGAGCAAAAAAGTTAGAAGAATTAGAGGGGTAGTCATCGAAAGACCTTCAGGCGTTACATCTCTATAATGACCTGAGTCCATTGCTTGAACTGGCAAAGTCGAGACGGATTTTAATCCCTATAGAGGTGGGAGCCGTTCCGGGACGTTGTCGCTTTGCCGAGAATAGACTTCAACAATACGGTGACTTGGAGCGTGCATATGCTGTATTTTCAATTGAGATTACGGGCGGAGAACCTCCGCTCTTAAAAATACTTCGTGCAGAACGAAACCGAAAATAGCTCGTGTGTGCCGCAGTGATGAAGCATGTTATGTGTTAGGGGGAGGCCGGTAATGAAGTTTGAATCCGCCATGGAATTTATAGATCATGCTATTTTACTCACCGGAGTGCGTATAAGTCGCCATCCTGCGTTTCCGATATACGCGTCAGTTCTAAATCAGCTTCTCTATGTGAAATCCGTTTTTGAGGGTGTTGAGAAAGACAAGTCCAGACTTCACAAGCTTTCCATCGGTGCCCTTGCGGCCAAGGAGTTTGAAGAAACAGATTACGAACTGGCACGAGCCCTGATGGATGTTTTTTATATCGCGAATCAGTCAGCAAACGGACTGAAAGTTAAACTGCCCACCGGCATTCTATACCATGACTAAGGTAGCGCGTGGTTCATGTAGAGATAGCTCGGGAAGTGAAATCTAAAGAGGGAATATGAAATTTAACGACACGTTTTTTAATCGCGACCTCATGCTCTCCTTGGGTATCGAGGAAACCTCAGGACGTTTTTATTTGTCATTTCCGGTGAATAATGGCTTGATCGATTACGAGGAGTACTACGAAATCGACAAAGCCAGCTTCGATCTCTTCCAGACAGACCTGAAGGTTGCGGATGCTTTCGCCAAGACATGCCGCAGGAGAGAGCGGGATGATCTTTTGATCCAGAAGCCAGGAGTAAAGCGGGGAACGGCTATTTAGCCGCTAACAAGCGGTATAGACTCGGGCATCCGGTAGCAGCTTCCATACTGCTCTACACCTTGAGAAATTATTCTGGAAGGACCCATGATTGACTTGAGAAGCTCCAACGAAACCCTCGATCGATATGTTGAGCGCTACGATCACCTGCTGCCTCCGCCATCTGCGCAGTTGCTCCAACGTATGGATTATATGCTGCAGGCTGACGCACCAAGGTTGCCTGTAGAGAAGCCCGGCTGGATAGCGTCACGGACGTGTAACCTCACCGAAGCACAGGCGCTGGACCGTGCAAAGGGGTGCCTGCTTGGGCTGGCCATAGGTGATGCTGTAGGTACAACGCTGGAGTTTCTGCCTCGTGATCGTAGTCACGTCCATGACATGGTGGGTGGAGGTCCTTTCAAGCTTAATCCTGGGGAGTGGACCGATGACACCAGCATGGCGCTGTGCCTTACGGACACTTACCTTGCTAAAGGTGATTTCGATTTTTTTGATTACGCCGATAGGCTATGTCGTTGGTATAAGAACGGCGAGAACAGTCATAACGGTAAGTGCTTCGATATCGGAAACGCTACTCGTGCTGCTCTGGAAGGACACTTGGCAAGCAAAGATGGCTGGTATGGCAACGACGATCCAACTACTGCCGGTAACGGGTCGATAATAAGATTGGCACCCACTGCAATATTTCGCAGGCACTCGCTATTCGCTACGTGGCGGCAAAGCGCCGCACAAAGCAGATGCACACACAGAGCAATGGAGGCTATAAGTTGCTGCGAGCTGCTTGGCGCACAGCTGCATCTCGCCCTTAACGGCGCAGACAAAGAAGAAACCCTTTCTCCGATGATTCGCCCGTTACGACCGCGAGCATTGATCATCAACGCAGGCGAATACAAAGAAAAAACCCGCGACCAGATCCGCTCCTCAGGTTATGTCATCGACACACTGGAAGCAGCGCTTTGGGCTGTATGGAATACCGACAATTTCAAAGACGCGATCCTGCTGGCTTCCAACCTGGCTGATGATGCCGACAGCGTAGCCGCCACCGCCGGACAGATTGCTGGCGCACTTTATGGGGTGTCCGGCATGCCGGAGGAATGGGTCAAGAACGTCGCATGGTCCGAGCACATTCAAGGTCTGGCTCAGCAGTTGTTTGAGCGTGCACCACTGTACTATGAAATGGATGAGATTATTTATGATCGCTGCTGACACAGTGCTAATTTAAGTTGAAATAAAATTCAGAATCAGGTGCTGTATCGAATAATGTCGTAATACAGTCATCAAGCTCGACGACGAGTTTTTGAATTTAATTCATACGATACATTTTGCGAACACAGGATCAAGAAAATATATTGACTGCCAAGGGCTTTAATGGATCATCAACGCAGGCGAATACAAAGAAAAAAACCGCGACCAGATCCGCTCTTCAGGCTATGTCATCGACACACTCGAAGCAGCGCTTTGGGCTGTATGGAATACCGACAATTTCAAAGACGCGATCCTGCTGGCCGCCAACCTGGCTGATGATGCCGACAGCGTGGCCGCTACCGCCGGACAAATCGCAGGCGCGCTTTATGGGGTGTCAGGCATGCCGGAGGAATGGGTCAAGAACGTTGCATGGTCCGAGCATATTCAGGGGCTGGCCCAACAGTTGTTCGAGCGTGCGCCGCTGCAGAACCCTTTGGACGAGTCTATCGGCGGCTGATAGGGAAACGCGCGTACTTTATTTGAGATCAGCCCGCGATCCCTGGATTTTTATAGCGTCACAAGGAATCTGACCCAAATGCCCAAATCATGCCCGCAACACCTCTTCAACAAAGCCTGGCTATTCGCATCCCAAGCCCACGTCGGCCAAAAAATGACAGGCTCGGACCTTCCTTACATCACCCACGTGGCGATGGTTGCCAACGAGTTGATCTTCGTCCATCGCGAAGAATCCGTGGGCGCGCTTGAAATCGCCTTGCCCACAGCGTTACTGCACGACGTGCTTGAGGATACGCCGGTAACTCAGGATGAGTTGGCTGAAGCATTTGGTGCCGAGGTGGCTTCAACGGTGGCGTGCCTGAGCAAGAACCTGATCGTGCCGTTTTCCGAAGCACTTTATTTCGCTGGGATCGCCAGTCATTCCAAAGAAGCTGCGTCGGTCAAACTGTGTGATCGCATCACCAATCTCCAGTCAGCGCCGTCCACCTGGAAGAAGGCAAAGCGAGCGTCTTATCTGGTGGAGTCGGCGCAGATCCTGGCTGCCTTGGGGCATGCGAACGGGTATCTGCGGCAGCGGCTCATTGATACGATGGCGCGTTATGAGGCGCTTTATGTTGATGGCTTTGAAGGCTGAGTAATGAGCTCTCATCATTGTCGGATCGAGAACGGGAGTCTCTGGATAGAAAGTCAGCGAGTCTGCCTTCCTTACCCGGCGGACACGTTTCTGCTGTTTAAGGGGATAGTGCTAATCAGGCTTGAATCCCCGCCGGGCGAGGGCTTCAACCGGAACATCTTCGCTTTCTCGATGGCTGGCGAAGTGCTCTGGCAGATCGAGGAAGGCCCGCACGGTACGCAGGCGGACAAGCCGTTTATGAGTCTTCACTGCGATGACAACGCTCAGGTCATCGCAGATTGCTGGAATGGTGTGACCTACTCGGTGAATGTGGAGAACGGGAAGATTCAAGTTATCCAGTTCCACAAATAGCCGAGCTTCCAGCGTTTAACCTTCAGCAGACACGCTTCGCGCCTCACCAACGCAACCCCTCAAATGGATTCCAGCTCTGCTCGCCTTTCACTTCCTTGAGGTAATACGCGTAATTAGTCAGTTGCCCATACAACGCATTAAACACAAAACCGACCGCAGAACTGGCCTCCTTGGCATAGCGGAACTCAAACATTTCCATCACCATGTCCAGCACGATAGAGACCACTACTATCATTGCGATAAAGGACAGGTTCTTCTTCCACAGCCCCAGGATGAACAGGTAAACCGGCCCAAAAAAGAACGCGAAGAAGTTGAAGTTGACTTTCACTTTTTTCAGAAATGGCAGTTGCTTGAGCGCGGGTCTGAACCCTGGTGCGTTCGGGCCGCCATGCGCTTCAAAAAAGGCGAAGCGTTCTTTCCATTTGTCGCTGTAGTGGCCTGATGCGTTTACCGGGTCTGACGTGTTCATTCTCTAATCCCTGATGTGTGTGAATCATGTGAATGGTCTTTCCCTGTTGTTGCGCTGGGTAAGACGCAAAATACGGGTAAATCGAGGGCAAGTCAGTCATACAGACGGACTCATCCTGTAGTGCATTTCCTGACGGTCTGTACGCACCTTCATACAGACCGATCCACCAGATCGCCCTTACTGCTTAGGCTCTTTCGTGCCCAACACATCGCGAATGCTGTCCACGACGTTGCTGTCTTTGATGACGTCGTTCAGCCAGCCTTCCAGCGGCATGTTGCCCCACTTGATGGCGCGCTCGATGAGGTACGGGACGGGGCTTTGCGGCTCGGTGTTTTTGAAGAACTGTGCAATGCCGGCGAGCATGGTGAAGGCTTCGTCGCGAGTGGCCGGGGTGGTGCGCAGTGGTGCGGATGCGCTGTCCTGGGTGGTCTGGGTCATCGCGGCACCTGCGGGTTGGTCGATGGCGATTTCGGGTGCGGTCTGAGCGGCGGCTGCCGGGGCAGGGCTCAGTTCTATTCCTCGGTCCTTGAGCAGCTTTTCGGTCAGTTGCCCGGCGCGTTGCAGGATGTCGCTCAGGGTGACGAGGCTGGGCGCGTCGCGGCCGAACAGGGTGTCGGCAGTGGCCTGGAGCTGCTGGCAGGCGTACAGGCTGGCAGCGATTTCGCTGGCCTTGAGGCGCAGGTGGTCCGAGTCGGTCAGTACCACGGAGCGCTGGAAGATTTCGGCGTTGATCTTGCCTTCGTCAACAGCAGCCTGCATGGCCTTGGGGTTTTGCAGCGCAAGGTTTTCCACGTGGCGCGACTCGTCGTAGCGCAACAGACCAAAGTTCTGCCCCTGGGTGATTGGCAGCCCGCCGACGACTTCGGTCAGCGTGGTTTTCAGCCAGGCCAGGCGGGCAGCGCGTTCTTCTACGCCGTCTTCCAGCGACGGGTACAGATCGTCCCAGAAATTTTGCAGGATCCGCTCGGCCACGGTCAGGCCGAAGGTAATGCCGACAAAGTGGTATTTGTGCGCCAGGGCTTCACTGAGCCAGGCGACGAGCATCAGGTCCTTGCTTTGTTCAGCAAGGCCCTGTGCGGCCAACGTGATGGTCTGATCCCAGTCCGAGGACTTCAGATCGGTTTGCCAGTCACCTTGGGTGAGGTAATCGGGGTCTGCTCGACGAGCTTCCTTGACCTGATCGAACAGGGTGGAAAAGCTCAGGTCTTCGCCGCTGCCCCCGTTGATGGGCGCCGTCAGATCGGCAAGCGAAAGGTCGTTGAGAAATTCAGACATAGTCAACTCTGATCAGAGGATAAAAGAACACCGTGCCTGGGCAGACACGGTGCTGAAGACGGGCCGCTTGCGCGACCCGAGGTGTCACAGACTTATGCGAATACTTTGTTCGCAGTGCGGTCCCAGCCGCCAGTAACGTTACCGCCACCCTGGCCATCGGAACGGCTCTGTTGGGTGTAGGTAGTCTTGATGCGAGCGAAGTTGAAGCTGATTTCTTCAATCGGCAGATCGCTGACGGCGTTGTCTTCGCCTTTCTGGTTGCCGCCTGCTACAGCCTTCACGGAAGACACAACGACTTCTTCCAGGTTGATGGTCAGGTAGGTCAGCTTGTCGCCGCCAGCACGGTTGACGTTCAGCTGGATCTTGGCGATGTGAGTGCCTTTGCAGCACGCTTCGAACAGCTTGGCAGAAGCCTTGTCCACAGATTTGCGGATGCTGAAGTCGCTCAGTGCAACGCGCTCGGACGAAGCACCGCCCGACGAGCTGGCGGTGGCGGAGGTGGCCTGGGTAGCGCCGAACTCGTAGCCGAGCACTTCGATCCAGTCTTTGAACTTGTCGTCCAGAACTTCGCCCGGGATGCCGTCGATTTGGATGTATGCGTCAAATGCCATTTTCTGCGTCTCCTTTCTTCATTTAAGGTTGTGGTGTCTAAAGACAGAACACGACCCTTTTGATTAACCTTCTTGAAACGATCAAGAAAGGTTCTCTTGCCACGGCCCTGGTCTCATGTGGACAACCCGGGCTTCGGTTTGCTTGCACTGCGCGATCAATTGAGCGCGCGCACTTCGATCTCTACGCGTCGATTCGGCTCAAGGCACTGAATCAACTGAGCCCTCGGCTGCTGCATATCGCATTTGACCAAGGGTTTCTCGCTGCCTTCGCCGACCGCGTCCACCAGCTCGGCGGGCACGCCCTTGCCGACCAGGTAAGTCTTGATGGTCTGCGCACGCTGCTTGGACACCTGCATGTTGCTTTGCGGGTCGCCCAGCTGGTCGGCGTGGCCTGCAATCACGATCTTGCCGATGTTCGGTGTGCTCAACAGCTTGCCGGCGATCGCACTCAACTGGTTTTGACCTTCGGTTTTCAGGCTCTGGAAGTCGGCACGACCAAAGGCAAAAAGGGTGTCCGATTCCAGCGTGATGGTTTCGATAGCCTTCAACGACTGCGTCAACAGGCTGTTGATGTAATTACGCGAACTGGATGTCAGGAATGCGTTGTCGAGAATTCTCGGCACGTCCAGTTCGTGAATCTGATCGCTGTAGAAGTTGATCTGGCGGCTGGCGTACTCGTAATCCTGATTGGAGCCTGCCTCGGCGTTCGCAGTGATGGTCTTGCCGGTCTGGCGCGCGATGGCCGGGTACCAGTAATCAGGCATCTTCGCTTTCAGGAAGGCCGGGTCAGCCTTCTCGCGCTGCGCTCGCGACAACATGACGTAAGTATCCAGCGTCGCCTTGCCGAAGGCCGCGATGGACTGCGCGCGGTTATCCGGCGGCAGTGCCTTGGGTTCGACGCTGTCGACTCCGGTGACCGGCATCAGGTCTTTGGCATTGCGCTGGTAGACCTTGATAGTGGTCAGCAGGTAAAGCGAGCGCGTCAGGTTGTCTGCGGTCGGCTTGAGCATCACCGTTTCCAGACGGTTGAAGTAGCGCGTGCGCAGCAACGGTTCGACGTCATAGCCCCGGTAAAGACCCAGGCGAAGGCGCAGCGGTACGCCTTCGTCGTGATGACGATCGTAGTAAAGCGAAGTCCAGAAGCGCATGCGATCCAGCGTTTGCCACTCGGTGTACTGACCGGTGGCTTTGCTGTCATCGGCTGCAGCCTGGGCGAGTTCGGTGGAAATGGACTGGATGTTGTCCTTGTTGTTCCAGTACGACCAGCCCCACAGGCTGCAGATCAACAGGGCAACAAGACTGGCACCGCCAATCCACGCAGCCTTGCGGCGACGCTCGCGATGGTTGGTGGTGTACAGCGCCACCAGATGCTGATCGGGAATGATCACCTTGCGGAACAGGCTGTTGATGAACAGCGGGTGCGGCTGCGCATTGCCGTCGACCAGGTTCTGCTCGCTTTCCAGCTGGAAGCGCTCGGTCACCTGACGGGTGTGTCCGCCCATCTCGGGCTGGTCGGCGTCCAGTGCGCTGGTGAAGTAGAAACCGCGCAGCATCTCGGCGCTCTGATACGGGTTGGCGCGCAGCAGGGCATCGACGAACATCAGCAGGCGCGGTTTCAAGGCTTCCAGCTCCAGCGGGAAGCGATACACCGCGGTGTCCTGACGCGTGATCTGGATGTCCTGAAGCACCAGCTGTTGGTTGGCGATCTCTTTCCAGTAATTGATCAGCTCGTCCATCGCCACACCGAAGCGCTGGCCCCAGTCAGCTTGCTCGAAGCCCTTGTGCGGGAAGGTCTTGCCCATCACTTCGCCACGCGCCACATCATCCAGCTGGCGGTAGAAGGGGACAAAGCCCGGTACCAGGTCACACTTGGTGAACACCAGATACACCGGCAGACGCACTTCCAGCAGCGCGTGGGTTTCCTGGATTCGCTCGCGCAGACGTTTGGCGATGCGCTCCTGATCCTCCACCGAGGATTGCAGAATGTCATGAATGCTGACCGTGACAATCAGGCCGTTTAGCGGTCTGCGCTGGCGATGCTGACGCAGCAATTGCAGAAAGGCGCGCCATTTGCCGGCTTCCTGCTGATCATTCATGTAGCGGCCAGCGGTATCCAGCAGCACGGCTTCCGAGCTGAAGAACCAGTCGCAATTGCGCGTGCCGCCCAGCCCGGCGACGCGTGCGCCTTCGCGCTCGGCGTAGGGGAAGTTGAGGCCCGACTGATACAGCATGGTGCTTTTGCCCGCTGCGGGCTGACCCACCACCAGATACCAGGGCAGGGCGTAAAGCGCGTCCTTGGCGTTGCTGCCGTTCGGCTTGTTGCTCTGCAACCGTTCGATGCTTTGCAGCAAGCGCTCACGCAGCAGGCTGACCTCTTCGCGATCCGCCGGGCTGGCGTTGAGCACGGCCTGATCGGCGTCATCACGCAGCAGACCCTCCAGGTTCTGATGCTGTGATACGCCCCGATACAGCAACAGCACATACGCCGCCGACAGCAGCAGGAACAGGCCTATTCCCGTCAGCAGGCTGTTCATCGAACTGAAGCCCAGGGCACGGCCGATGCTCCAGATGATGAAGATCGACAGAAAAAAGCAGACCCCGAGAACATAGGGCTGGTAGCGCAAAAAGTAGTATTTGATCTTGTTCATACGGACTTCAAATCCAGCACATCGACAAAGCGGTCGATAACGTCATAAAGAGGGCGGTCAATGTCTGGAAACACATGGCCTCGGTGGTGTTCGTCGAACGCGTCAAAGGGTGCCAGCACGTCATAGTTCTCCGAATGCTCGCCCACGCCCGTCACCACGCGGTACACGCCTGAGGTGTTGCGCGACGGGAAGCAGAACAGTCGGGGGCGCATGAAGTCGTCCGCCAGAATGCTGATTTGCGGCACTGCCTTGTTCGGGTCAATGCGTGTCAGCCAATTGACCCACAGATCTGCTGTCGGGTTCTTCAAGCCTCGCTCGGCAGGCAGTGGCAGCGAAATACCGATCGGTGCCCTGTACGACGGGCGACCCAGCGCTTGCAGTCGGGTGAGCACGGCATTGCTGATGAACTCGGGGTATGAGCTCTCCAGCGAAGTCGCAATGTCACGCAGGGTGAAGTTCACCAGAAACTTCTCATGCACACGCCGGAACAGTTCAAAGTCCTGTCCTTGCAACGGGCGCAAGGCCCTGATGCGTTCGAACAGCACTGAGGTGCCTTCGCCCTGTGCGGCCATGTGCAGCAGCGGTTTGATCTGCCCGGCGAACAGTTCGCTCAGGGTGAACGGGTTCACAAACAGCCCGGCGTCACTGGACTTCACCGTTTGAAAGATGAAGAACGGATAACGCCGAGCGCTTGAGTCCCTGGAACTGATCAAACCGCCCACCAGCCAGTTGCCGCTGCGTGCCCGGTAGCTGAAAAAGCACACCGGCAATCGATCGAACAGCGTGCGCCAGTCTTCGCGGTGCTGCATGTCGGCGAGAGCGCCCTGCAGCCATGCATCGAACTCGCAGACATCGTCGCTGGCGCCATGCAGGCTGACGAAATCTGCGCTCGCGGGCACTTTTCCGAAGCAGCCAATCATCGACCGCCCTCCAGATCGAGCATGTGCATCCTCACTTGGTCCGCCCATCTGTTGCGTTAAGCGCGCTCAGCGCCTTGACGTTCGCCAGGTCGGTCAGCTTCACGCCACCATAGTTGCGCACCACCAGACTGACCGGCCCCTTTGCCGTGTTCCAGCTGAAACGCTGCTGAATGCCGTCCAGGTCGGCGACCCGTGCGCTGTCGTTCATGCGCAGCAGGCCCCAGCGCCCGGTGTAGTCGAACACGGTGATGCGCTCGCCGGTCAGCGTGACCACATCCAGGCGTGCGCCCGGTGCTGTCGTGGTACCCGGCCATGAGAAGCGGCTCCAGCTGGTCTTGCCGTTGCGGTAATGCTGCTCCTGGCCATCCAGCGTGAAGATGATGTCAGTGAAGTAGGCCGACGGCTCCAGCATGATCTCGAAACCATTGTCGCGATCCGAGAGGCTGGCGATGACCTCGCCCAGCGAACTGGCCTTGTCAATGTTGCTGACCATTTTCGGATTGACCAGCGGCGCAGCCTTGGACCCGCTGCCCATACCCAGGCCTTCGCCATCGGACAGGTTGCCGATTTCGTTGCGCTTGAAGTTCGGTAGCAGGCCGGATTCCGGGTCGACGAAACGCTGCAGGTCTTTCACCGAGGCCTCGTTGCGGCTGTCCGCAGCAATCGGGTACCGGTGAGCCATGACCTGTTCCCAAGGCTTGGCGACCTGTTTGGCCCAGGCTTTGGCGATCTGTTCGCCAGCCGGATCACGCAGCGTTTCCCAGGCGAACTGAATCGGCAGGCTGAACAGGCTTTGCAGCGAAGTGGAAAGCCCGCCCTGGCTGGTATCGACCGTGGTTTCAACGTAGTTACGCACGTTAGTGACTTCGCTCGGCTGCCCTTCAAGGGTTTCGCTGATCAACTGCTTGCTGCTCTTGCCGACATCCTGCGAGCGCTGGATGTTGTTCATCCGCACTTTGAGTTTACGCAGCGCTGCCAGGTAGCGATCCATGATGGTGCTGTCAGCGCCTTCGGCATTCTGCGCTGCGAAAACCCTTGATACAGGTTCGAAGCGTTTGGCCAGACTGCCGTCATCCACCGCAGGCAATGGCGAGATCAGTACGCTGGCCGCAGCTTCCTTGTTGTCGAAGATACCGCTGACCTTGCCCCAGAAGCCATCGTCGCGTTTGACTCCGGTCTGTTGCGCTTCGCGAGGTGCAGGCACGTCCCATTGCGTGTTGTCGTTGACGGCAGACAGCAGCAGTTTGACCGGCGAATTGCGTACGTCGCTGAGCAATGACAACTGCTGTGTGGCGTTGGCCATGTCGCTGAAGCGGCGCACACCGACGCTGTCGATCATGGTGTACCAGACCTGCGTGTAATCGCGCTTGTAACGGGCCATGAATTCACGGACGAAGTTGGCTTTCTGCACCACGCTGTCGCCGCCTTCGCCATCCAGAACCCAGTCCGACTCGTTACGCAGGTTGCCGGACACCAGCTTGATCAGCTCGGGTTTCACGAACTCTTCCCAGCCCTGACGGGTGAAAATCGCAGGTACAGCCTCCGAACCGTAGAGCAACTGGCGACCCGGCATAGGTACCAGATCATTCAGGCCGATTGCCGGGAACTGACGGCTGGATTCCAGTTGCAGGCGCAGGTATTCACGGTCCACCAGCGAGCTGGAGATCATGAAAAACTTCAGGCTCTTGCGGGTCTCGTCGATCAGTTGCTCATTGCGTGGCATGGCCGGCGCGTCACCATTCTTGAGCAGCTGTACGTAGACCGGCGAGTTGTCCTCGATGACGTCGTCGCTGATCGGATTGGTCTCGCTGGAAATGCCCGTCCAGGCCACCGGCAACGCTGCGTTGACGAACTCGGTTTCCGGATGCGTGGTCGGCTGAGTCAGTATCAGATAGAGCTTGAGGGCGTTGTATGACTCGATGATGGACGCCACTTGCCGTTCATCGAGTCGCCCGAGCATCTCTTCCGACAACGACAAGCCGCCTGTTGTGGCTGAAAGCTCGGCAGCATCGTTGGCAGTGGCCGGGTTGCGTAGCGCGGCAATCGCTTCGCTGCGCGTCTGGCTGGCTGTGCCTCTTGCTGCGCCGGTCAGTCGATTGGCAACCTCGCCGGTGCTGCGCGGGATGCTGCTCAGGCTGGTCGGACGGCCCGCAGCGACGTTGCGCGCGCCGCGGTCCAGCAGTTTCTGACCTTGAGCGCGTACCTTGCCCGTTTTGGTTTCCGACCCTGCGGGTGTAGCCCCGAAGCCATACTGCGGGTCCATGGTTTTGGCGAACTCGTTGAATTCACGCATCTGCAATTGCAGTTTCAGCGTGATCGGTTCCAGCGCCTGGGTACGCAGTTGCTGCAGGTAGGCAGTCTGGGTGGCGAAGTAGATATCGTCGCCACGGTACAGGCCGCCACTGAGCTGAAGAGGCACGCCCTTGGTGCGGTATTTCTCGATGGCAGCCAGCTGGTTGCGCAGCAATTCCAGGCCTTGGCCGGAGGCGAGGCGCTGGGCACGGTCCGGGGACTGTTCCAGTTCGGTCAACTGTTGGCTGATCGCGGCCAGCCACTCGCGGTTTTTCTGGAACGACAGGGCCTGCCAGCCGATGAAGGCCAGCCCGGCGAACAGCGCCAGAGCGATGACAATCGGCCCCAGTGATTTGTCGCGGCCATGACGTGACTGGTACAGGGTCAGGTCACGGTCAGGGAAAATGACGCGGCGGAAGGTATCGGTGATGAAGTAACTGCGATCACTGATTTTCCGTTGTTCGCCCTCTTCCAGCGCATCGGGTGCGGTCGCTGGCCGCAAGACGAACGACTCTGAAAGCTCGTCTTCATACACCGGTGTCAGCTGCTTGTCGGTTTGCAGGGCACTGGTGAAATACAGGCCGCGCAGCAACAACTGGGTACCGTTGACGTTACTGCGCGCGAAATGCTGCAGAAACTGTTCGAGTATCGCCGACAGCTCGGCAAAGTAGTTGGGGAAGTTGAGCAGGGCGCTGTTGGCGTCGGCACCCAGCGCGATCATCTGTGCATCGACGTGACGGCTGACATGCGCCTGCAGGTTCGCCAGTTTGCGATCGAGCACCGAACGCAGGCTTTCTGTGGTGATCTCTGTCAGACCGAACGTCATGCCCAGCGGCTGCTGGCGCTCATGCAGGTCCATACCGTCGAAAGCCTGGTTGAAGCCGGGCAGTTGGTCGGTCTTGGTCAGCATCAGATAAATAGGCGGGTTGGCGTCCAGGCAATCGGTATATTCCTCGATGCGCGTTACCAGGCGCGCACCCATCTCGTTGCGCTCGGCGGCAGAGGCGGCCAATAGCTCTGGCAGGCTGACCACCAGCACCAGACCATTGACGGCGGCCTTGCTGCGCTGCTTTTTGAGCATACGCAGGAACGCAGCGAATTCGCTGGCAGACTGATCGTCACGCAGGTAGCGACCCGCGGTGTCGATCATCACGGCTTCAGGGCTGAAGTACCAATCGCAGTGCTGGGTGCCGCTTTCCGTGTCATTGGCGCTACTGGCAATGCTGGCCGACAGGCCGGAACGGGTCAGCAACGAGGTCTTGCCTGCCGCCGACATGCCGATGACCAGATACCAGGGCAGATCGTAGAGCGCCGAGGAGCCGCCACCGCCTGCCGAGCGATCGGTGCGCAGCATGGCAATGGCATGCTTGAGGCGGTCGCGCAGCACTTGCTGATCACGGAACTCACCGGTGGATTTCAGCGAGCGGTCAACTTCGATCTGAACCAGATTTTCGAGGTTGTGTTCGGTACGAATCCGTCGGTATTGGCGCAGTACGATCAACAGCAGATAGAAGGCGCTGATGATCGCCATCGCTTCGAGCGTATAGCCTTGCAGCCAACTGATCCTGGGGGCGAAAAACCAGCAGACAGCCAGGCTGATCAGCCACAGTATCGGGACCAGGAACCAGAAACTTTTTAACAGGCGCAGTAATGTCTTCATGTCTTCCTGACTCGGTTACCTGATCGGGACTCAAGCATTGAACAGTTGGCTGATTTGTTCGGCCAACGCGGCCACGTCTTTGCCCAGCAACCAGTCAAGCGTCAGATAGACACCCAGGCACACGAGGGCGATGAGCACCAGGTAAAGCCATACCGGAACTTCATGGCGAAGCATCTGCGACACCTGGTCAGGCAATGCCCAGTCAGGCGACAGCGCCTTTGGCGTCTTGCGGTAGCGTGCGATGTCCTGGCCCAGCGTGTTGGCCAGATAGCGCAACTGGTCTTTCTGGCCGAGGCCGAACTTGCCTTCGAAACCCAGCGCCAGGCACAGGTGATACACCTCAAGCACATCCAGGTTCTTTTTCACGTCGGCGCGCAGCAGTTCGATTTTCTCGAAGAAGCCTTCGCCCGCCAGGTGAACGCCGAAATAACGGAACTGCAGCGGCTCCATTTCGAAGTGGCGACGCATATCGTTGTCGCCCGAACGCAGCACGCTCTCATCAAGGAATGCGCACAGTGCGTACTGCGCGTCTTTCACCTGGTCGACACTGTAATTGGCGCTGCGCGCCTGACGCTCCAGGTTGGCGAAAAAAGTATCGACGCTGGCCTCGAATGCTGTGACCGAGATCGCCTGGCGGCCGCGACGGACAATCAGCGCCATGGTGATGAAGTCACGTACCAGGTCTTTGAGCGTAGGTTTTTCGGTTGCAGCCGCAGCGGCACCTTGCATCACGGCTTCAGTCATTTAAGCACCGCCAACAGTTCAAGCTTGAGATTGGTAAACGCGCTGGGCGCGTAGAAGGAAATGGCCTGGGCTTCCATCATGCGTTCGTACACCCGGCCATGTGGCTCGATGGAGAAGTAATGGTTGTCCAGGCGCACCGGAATGGCGTTTGGCAGGCGTGTCGAGTGGTTCAGGGTGACGCCCGGCATGGCGCTGTTGACGACCACCTCGATGTCTTCCGGCGAGCCGACCTTGAACGCACGCGGCACAAGTTCCAGCAGGCTGGAGCCGGGCATGTCGGCATGCACTGAAATATAGAAATCCGCTTCGGTAAGGCGTGGGTCGAGCAATTGGCCCTGCCAGTACGAAGGCCGGACCTGGCTCAGATTGATGACGATGCACTGGTTCGGAATCACGTTCTCAAGCAGCAGACGAACCAGTTCGTCGAGCTTCACCAGCGAGGCCGCCGGGTCCTGATGATCGTAATCGGGGATGTCAGTGAGCTGGGTGTCCAGCGAGAACGTCAGCAAACCGCCCGCCAGTTCCGCGAGAAACAGATACAGGCGCTCCGGGTGCAGGCGTGGGTGCGCCAGCAGGTGGGCCAGTTGCGGGTAGGCACGGTTGACCGTATTCAGCAGCCAGAACAACGTAACGTCGCTGGAACCGAACTCGGCAATCTGGTCGGCACGTTCGCGGCGGCGGCCAGAAAGTGCCTTGCTCTTGGCTTGCAGCACGCTGATCAGGCGTCTGCCAAGGCCAACCAGCGTCTCGTGGGTGCCCACGTGCAACGTAGGGTGCACAAAATGCGCATCCAGGTTGAAGCCGCCGATGCTGTTGCGTGCCAGTCGGGCAATCGGGCAATAGCTGTAGCCATCCAGAGTGTCGCCATCGACCAGCATCACGACGTTCAGACGCAGGCTGGTGATTTCGTTTTCCAGATCGCCTTCGTTGAGGTCCGGCAGGGTGTCGAACTGTTTGCGAAAGCGCCGGGCGCTCTTCTGTTCCTGGCCATCTTCAACGTAGTTCAGGCCAAAGGGCTCGGGCAGCTTGAGCGCCGCATAGACCTTGATTTCTCCGCCTTTGGTCAGGTTTTTCAGGTCGCGGGCGGCGGGCAGCGGGTCATGCTGTGGCGCGTCGTAAAGGCTGCCGTCAGGGAACACCAGCTTCAGGCGCTTCAGCTGCAACGAGCCTGTGGCCAATGCCTCGACGTCGACTTCCAGCGTTTGCACGCCCCAATGGAAAGGCGTGGAACGCAGTGTCGACTCAGCAAGCTGATGCTGGTGAAACTCATCCTGATATTGGAAATGTTGTGGCAAAAGGAACATGCCTTCCGACCACATCACGCGGCTTTGTTTACTCATTTGGCGCCTTCCAACAGAGAATTGAATTGTGAGTCCGCTGCCTTTTTCGCAGCACTGCCGGCCGAGTCCTGAACCTGCTGGACAGCGGCGTCCTGCACTCGCTCGGTAATACCTTTGCCGGCGGGTTGTTCGGGCATCGAATTGGATTTGGCGAACTGCTCTTCAGTCTTGAGCTTGTTCAACACATCCACGCCACGAACGGCGAGGATGTAGTTGTTGTCCACCAGCACGCGCACACCGTCGGACGAGAACCAGATACCGTCCTTGCGCAGCGTGTTGGCGTCGAACGCGACCTTCCAGCGGCTGTTTTCGTCGGTCCGGAAGAACGCCGCGATGCCCACATACGAGGCATTCGGGTTCAGCGGCCATTGATCGGTTTGCCCTATGCCTGGCAACAGAATCAGCTCCTTGCTATCAACCAGTGTGTTGCCCAGAGCCTTTTGCGGATCATCCCAGAGGCTGTCGGCGTTGATCGACTCGAAGCGCTCCAGAGAGGCCAGTTGATAAACGCGCACCACCACCGAGAGCGGTTTGCCGTATTCATCGGGGTTGAGCTGATTACCGCCGTCAGTCGTCAGGATGACTTTTTCGTTGTCACCAAACATCATGTCGCCAGCCCAGGTGTCATCCATGCGCTTGGCGACACGGTCCGTCACGCCACAGGCGGACAGAGCCAGCATCATTGCCAGAACAGCCAGGCACCTTGCCAAGGCTGGCTTCGAGGAACAATTGCCTTGAAGTCTTTTATTCATCACGTCTTACCTATGGGGTGATCGATCAGGTCAGTGTGTAAGCGAAGTCGCCATCGCTGCCCAGATCGATGGTCAGGCTCTGAATCGGCTTGTCCTGCGCCATCCGCTCCAGCACTCGCTGGGCGAGTTCCGGCATGAGGGTCTTGGACAGGATGTTGTCGATGTTGCGTGCGCCGCTGTCGACTTCCGTGCAACGCGAAGCGATGGCCTTGATCAGCGCTTCGTCGTAACGCAGTACCGCCTGGTGATTGCGCTCGAAACGCTTGCGGATGCGCTCCAGTTTCAGGCCGACGATGCGTTCCAGAATCGCGTCTTGAACCGGGTAGTACGGCACGATGGTCAAGCGACCGAGGAACGCCGGTTTGAACACCTGATTCAGCTCGTCGCGCAGGCCTTCCACGATGTCATCGGGGGTCGGCTTCTGCTCGGTGTTCAGGCACCACTGCATGATGCGATCAGTACCGGTGTTGGAGGTGAGAATGATCACCGTATTGCGGAAGTTGATCTCGCGACCTTCGCCATCGTCCAGCACGCCTTTGTCGAAGACCTGGAAAAACAGCTCAAGCACGTCCGGGTGGGCTTTCTCCACCTCGTCGAGCAGCACCACGCTGTAAGGCTTGCGGCGCACGGCTTCGGTCAGCACGCCACCTTCGCCGTAACCGACGTAGCCCGGCGGAGAGCCTTTGAGGCTGGAGACGGTGTGGGCTTCCTGGTATTCGGACATGTTGATGGTGATGACGTTACGCTCGCCGCCATACAGCGTGTCAGCCAGCGCCAGCGCAGTTTCGGTCTTGCCGACACCGCTCGGGCCGAGCAGCAGGAACACCCCGATTGGCTTGTTCGGGTCTTCCATGCGTGCGCGGGAAATCTTGATGCGCTTGCCGATCTCTTCAAGCGCATGATCCTGACCCAGCACGCGTTCACCCAACAGCGCTGGCAGGCTTTGTACGGTGTCTATTTCGTCGCGCAGCATCTTGCCCAGCGGGATACCGGTCCAGCCGGAAATCACTTCACCGATGGTGCCGCCGTCTACCAGTGCATGGACCAGCGGTTGCTCGCCCTGCACGCTGGCCAGTTCGGCACGCACTGCAGCGATCTGCTCAGCATCAGGCGCGCCGTCTTCCGGAACGCTGAGTGCGCCAAGTTTTTCGACCAGCTCCAGCTCGCGTTTCCACTGTTGTTCCAGTGACTCGCGGGTTTCCTGTTCGGCTTTCAGCTCTTCGTGCAGGGCCTTCAAACGGCGAGCGTGGTCGCTGCCCTTGGCGGTTTCCTGCTCCAGCACGGTGATTTCTGCATTCAGGTTGTCGATGTGGCGCTTACAGTCTTCCAGCGCGCCTGGCTGTGCCGATTGGCCCAGTGCGACGCGTGCGCAAGCAGTGTCGAGCACGCTGACGGCTTTGTCCGGCAGTTGGCGGCCGGTGATGTAGCGGTTGGACAGGCGTACGGCCTGCACCAGTGCTTCGTCCATCACCGTAACCTTGTGGTGCTCCTGCATCTTCGCCAGCAGCCCGCGAAGCATGTGGATGGCCTTGTCTTCGTCAGGCTCTTCGACTTTCACGACCTGGAAGCGACGGGCCAACGCTGCGTCTTTTTCGAAATACTTTTTGTATTCTGCCCATGTGGTGGCGGCGATGGTGCGCAGCTCGCCACGCGCCAAGGCAGGCTTGAGCAGGTTCGCTGCGTCGTTCTGCCCGGCCTGGCCACCCGAGCCGATCAGCGTGTGGGCTTCGTCAATGAACAGGATGATCGGGTGCAGGCTGCGCTTGGTTTCTTCGATGACCGACTTGAGGCGGTTTTCGAACTCGCCTTTGACCCCTGCACCGGCCTGCAACAGGCCCAGATCCAGGGTGTGAATGGCGACGCCCTTGAGCACCGAAGGCACGTCGCCCTGCACGATGCGCAGCGCCAGACCTTCAACCACGGCTGTTTTACCCACACCCGCTTCACCGGTCAGGATCGGGTTGTTCTGACGGCGGCGGGTCAGGATGTCGACCATCTGCCGCACTTCGAACTCGCGCCCCAGCACCGGGTCGATACGACCATCGCGGGCGCTCTGGGTCAGGTTGACCGTGTATTGGTCCAGGGCAGGGGTCTTGCCGTTGCCCTTGGTGGTTGCGCCCGTGCTGGCGTCGGCGTTGGCCAGCGGCTTGCTCAGTTTGGTCTCTGGGCTGCCTTCGACCAGCGCGCTCATGTTCAGGCGCAGGTCGTCAGCGTTGATCTTCTCCAGCTCCGGTGCAGAACCGATGACCACGCGGCGCAGGGCATCGTCATCCAGCAAGGCCTGAATCAGGTGCCCGGTGCGGATCTGCGACTGACCGAACTCGATCGACGCCAGCACCCAGGCCTGCTCGATCATGCGCGTGATGTGCGGCGAGAGCGCAGGCGTCCGTGTGTTGCCTTTCTTGAACGTCCCCAGCGCGGTGACCAGCTGTGCTTGCAGGCGATCAGGCACTACGTCGTAGTGGCGCAGGATCACTGGCAGGTCGTTATCGTTGTTGTCGAGCAATTGCAGCAGCAAGTGCTCGACTTCAACGTCGTAGTGGTTCTCCGACAGGCACAGCGCAGCAGCGCTTTCAGTGGCAGTGCGGCTCGTTTCGTTCAGCTTGGCGAACAGGGACTTCAGGTTCACAGGGAGACCCCATCAAAAGGAATATGGAAAACAGCGCAACGGGAGGGCTCCACGTCGACACCGGGGCGTTTGAGCCAGCCAAGCCAGCCCAGCGATACATTGCCTTGGCGACCCAGGCGGGCCACGGGTACAGCTTCGCGCTTGAGCTTCGGCGCAATCTGGAAGTCCAGTTCGGCGCCGATGTAAAAACGCACCAGTTCAACAAGCTTCTGGTAATCCTCGGTGCCCGGCTGAAAGCGCTGGTAGTCAGCCAGTTCCAGAGGCCCCATTTCGATACGCACGCACGACTGGTAATCCCAGACGCGATTGCCAGCCACGGCGCTTTGCCCCAGCACGGCGTTCTTGCGGCCCAGCTGCGTGCACTGGCTGCTGTCGAGCTTCAGCCAGCGCCCGGCGAACTGCTGGATCTTGAACGGCAGCGAGAAATAAAAACTCAGCATGACTTCAAGGTTCAGGGCGTTGCGCGGCTTCTGGGCGAACATCCCCGAGAAGTAGCTGAACAGTTCGCGACGCAATGGCGACTCGCCCTTGTCGAACTTTTGCTTCAAGGCTTCGGGGCCGAAACCCACCAGGTTGAGCAAATAACGATCAAAGTTCGACGTGCCGTTACGCTCGTACTCGATGTAAAACTTGTACTTCTGCCACGCCTCGTAAAACAGCGTGGTCATGCGATGCGAAAAAATATCCAGAAACGCATGCGCAGCGTCGTCTCGGTACTGAATATGCCGATCGATGAGCAGCTCGGTGTACGGGCTCGGCAGCACGCCTGAAGGGCCGACCAGGCCCATGAACGTGACCTGCACCTCGGACAGCGGCAAACCGGCCGCCGAGAGCTTGCCTTCGCGTTCGAACTGCAGGTCGCTGACTTCACTGGCCGGAAAGTTCAGCGACAGCTGCGAACGAAAGCGCAGAGGGTCCTCATGCGGCCTGGTTTCCAGGTCCATGCGCCCATTCCTGCTGTAATGCAGGCGAAGCAAACGCACCAACTGAAAAAATTCGAATCGGTGCGGCTCAGCCCTTGCCTGGTCAATCAGACCAGGGGTTGATCGCCTGTTCGCGGGGGCCATTGGACCACTCTCTTTTCGCGCTGCACGGTGCGAAGGGTTAATTGGGTAAAGCTGTTCATCGAGCAGTACTGACCAAAGAAGTGGTCCAGCACCATGCCGAACAGGAACACGCCGCTGCCGGTGTACTGGCTTTCATCGAATTTCAGCGTGATGCCGACGCCGCGTACAAAGTTGGGGCGCGGATGCCCGATGCGCGCCACAACCGGTTCGCTGGTCACCGATACGATCCCGTTGATCTGTTTGCGAATCGCCGACACGTTGCGGTAGTTGTAAAGCGACAGCAGTTCCAGCAGCACTTCGCGACCCTTCGAAACCAGCGACATGTGGTTCAGCGACAGGTGCGAGATGAGCCGCCAGATCACGCCGTTGCCCAGCGGCACGCGCACCGTCGCCGTCGGTTTGCGCAGGCAGCGGATATCCTTGATCACCGAATTGGAGGGAATGTTGAAGTCCCCGCGCTCGCCGCCAAAAGGCAGCATCAGTGGTAAATCGCGATTGCTGCACGTCAGGCGGATACTGAGTGTGTCGTTGTTGGAATCAATCAATTCCAGATCCCGATCCACGACGCGGATGAACATGTTCGAGCCATCGCTTTGTCGGCTCTGCGTCGGACGTCGCCGGGCTATCCAGAAACTCTGACCGGGGCCTTGATCACCGCGTGGTTCAAAGAACGGATGGCAGGTGCCGACCTGATCGTTGCCGTTGATCTTCTTCACCCGGCGTACGCGATCGATCGAGACCACTTCGGCAGAGCTTTGCAGGCGCACATCCGGCGTTACCGCATATTCATGCTGAACGTGAGTCAGCTTGATCGGCTCGGCCTGCTGGCGGAACAGGTTGATGATGGGCGTGCAGTTGAGCTTGAAATTGTTACGGCCGATGTTCTGGGTCAGGCGTGCCAGACGATCCGTCAGGTCGTAATCGGAAAAGTAGAAATTGATTTCCACTTTGGCGATCTCTTTGCCAGCCAGAATACGGGCAAAGCCTGACAGGTCGAAGAACATGAACTTGTCAGGGAAGGTGAAGTATTCGTGCAGCAAGCGGTAACCCAGAAACGAACGTTCCGAGTAATCCACCAGCCCTTCATCCAGACCATAGCCGACAGACTTCAGGGCGTCGGCGGGCAGTACCACTTCACGAATGCGCCCTTCGTCTTCGAACGACAGGGTCGCTTTGGCCAGGTTGTTGAACAGCAGCTCATACAGTTGATGCATAAGCGTGCTTTCGCCATCAAGGAAAAAGCGCAGTCGGTCCAGCTCCATCTTGCCGAACAGGACGTCGGAGGTCGCACCCAGGCCGATGCGCAAGCGTGCAATCAGGTCTGCACTGTGGCCGTTGAACGCCGAACGCTCCATTTCAATGAACGAAGCACTTTGCACTGCCACTGGCCACAGTTCGACCGGGTAGCACGTACGAAACTTGCACACTATTCCGTCTATCGGTGTGGCATGCAGCTCGGTGTGCCGGGCTACGCGATAGGATTCGGTGACCTTTTCCTGCTTGCCCATGTTGAACTCGACGATGGACACCGAAGGGGTAGGACGCAGGTAGTGCGGGTACAGCACCTCCAGAAACGACTCGACGATTTCAGGAAACTCATCGTCGAGTTTCTTGTGTACGCGCGCCGACAGGAACGAGAACGCCTCGATCAGGCGCTCGGTATGCGGGTCTTCGCAGTTGTCGCCCTCAATCAGTAATCGCGAAGCGATCTTCGGATATTGAGCGGCAAATTCCTGGCCCAGAAAGCGCAGGTGCGAGAGTTCCTTCTCGTAATAGGGCAGCAGATCGTCGAGCATCAGTTGAGGTTCTGCACTTTGTATTCCTGAGTGTTGACCTGCAGCACGGCGTCAAAGGAAACCTGACGCGAAATGTCCTGCAGACGCAGTACTGCGTCCACACGAAAAGTCAGCATGCGCTGGCCGGTCTGTTGTGCAAGCAACTGGACTTTCACGCTGCGGAAACGTCGGTCACCGACAGTAATTGCCTTCTCCAGCTGGCGCTGAATCAAAAGACGGTCCTGTGGGTCGAGCACGCTTCTACTGGTGAAGTCGGGCATACCGTAATCGAGGATGGTGCCGCTCAGATTGGCGAAACCCTCCAGCTCGTTAGCGACCAGAGACTGGCGAGTGTTCACCAGAATCTCCAGGTCACGAACGATGCTGGCCTTGTAATCGGCCAGCGAACTCAACCGTTGCGATGACGATTCCACGGACTGATGCGGACGATCGTCGAGCAACCGATCCAGCAATGAAGGCAACAGCTTGTGTTGACTACTCATGTTGCCTCCCTGGCTAAGTGATGGATCAGCCGCGAGTCGATTGCGGCAATTCGGCGACCAGACGCAACGATGCGGTCAGTTCATCCAGTTGGTAATGCGGACGCAGGTAAGTCACGGCCTTGTAGACGCCAGGCTTGCCAGGCACTTCAAACACTTCGGCACGCGCTTCGCGCAACGGGAACTTGGCCTTGGCTTCCTGACTGGCGGTGTCATCCAGCAACACGTAGCTGGACAGCCACTTGTTGAGGAACAACTCGACATCTTTGCGCGATGCAAAACTGCCGATCTTGTCGCGCATGATCGCTTTCATGTAGTGAGCGATACGCGAGGTCGCGAAGATGTATTGCAGTTGCGCCGAAAGACGAGCGTTGGCGTTGGCAATGTCGGTGTTGTACTGCTTCTGCTTCTGGGTCGACTGAGTGCCGAAGAATGCGGCATAGTCGGTGCCTTTGCAGTGCACCAGAGGAATGAACCCCAGGTCCGACAGCTCTTTTTCGCGACGGTCGGTGATGGCAATTTCAGTCGGGCATTTCAGCGCGATTTCGCCGTCATCAGTCTTGAAGGTGTGGGTCGGCAGGCCTTCGACCAGACCGCCGCCTTCCACGCCGCGGATCGCCACACACCAGCCGTAGCGGGAGAACGCATCGGTCACCCGGGTGCCCAGTGCGTAGGCAGCGTTCATCCACAAGTATTTGTTGTGGTCACGGCCGTCGACGCTTTCGACAAAGTTGAATTCTTCGACTGGCGTGGTATCCGGGCCATATGGCAGGCGACCCAGCACGTGCGGCAGAGTCAGGCCGACATAGCGGGAGTCTTCAGAGGCGCGGAACGACTTCCACTTGGCGTATTCGACCGTATCGAAGATCTTCGCCAGGTCGCGAGGGCCGGCCATGTCGGTGAACGAGTCCCAACCGAACAGCTCAGGCGATGCAGCCGAGATGAATGGTGCGTGGGCGGCGGCTGCCACGTGGGAGATCTCTTCCAGCAGGTACATGTCTTCCGGATTGCGGTTGAACTCGTAGTCACCCAGCAACATGCCGAACGGCGCACCACCGAAGGTGCCGTACTCTTCTTCGTAGATCTTCTTGAACAGTGCGCTCTGGTCGAATTCGGACGAGGCCTTGAGGTCTCGCACAAGGTCTTTTTTCGACGCGTTGAGCAGGTGAATTTTTAGCGTGGTGCTCGTCTCGGTCTGGTCAACCTGATACTTCAGACCGCGCCAGGACGCTTCCAGTTGCTGAAACTCACTGGCGTGCATGATTTCGTTCATTTGCTCGGAGAGCATCGAATCGATCTCGGCGATGCGCGCGTCGAGCACGGCAATCAGGTCCTTGCTTGGCGTCATTTCGCCTTCAAGTACCTGTGCCACCAGTTCGCCGATCAGATCGCGGGTACGGGTGCGCTCGGTTTCGGAGCGTGCAACGCGGCTTTCGGAAATGATGCTGTCGAGCAGGGAGGATTGCGGGGCGAAGTTTTCAACTTCAACCAGAGCGCTGTCCTGCTGAGTCACGGGTTGCTTATCGGTCATCGTCAGGCTCCTCCTTACTCTTTGCTGTCGGTGGCAGGAACGGCGGCTTCACGGCCGAACTCCTTGCCCAGGGTTTTCAGCTTTTCAGTGTTCTGCAACACGTCCATCAGCAGTTCTTCAAGCTTGTCGTTGCCACCCATCTTGTTACGCAGGTCAGCCAGCTTGTTGCGCACTTCCAGCAGCTTGCGCAGCGGTTCGACCTGACGCACGACGTTTTGCGGCTCGAAGTCTTCCAGCGCATTGAAGTTCAGCTCGACACCGAGTTGGGTGCCGTCTTTTGCCAGGGTGTTGTCGACGCGATACGCCAGGCGCGGCTTGATGCCTTTCAGGACGCCGTTGAAGTTGTCGCGGTCGATGAAGATGAACTTGCGATCCTTGAGTTTGGGCAGCGGCTCCAGCGGGTTGCCGGAGAAATCGCCCATAACGCCTACAACGAATGGCAGCTCTTTCTTTTCCTGAGCATCACCAATTTCCACGTCGTAAGTGATATGAACCCGAGGCGCGCGAACGCGGTCAAGTTTGTGCTGGGTACTTTCCTTCTTCGCCATCGTCATCTCCTGTGCGAGCAACTCGCTGCAAGTCGTTTGCGTACCGGGCCTGGACAGGCCAGGCGCGATTAGAGTCCTTCAATCGTCAGCAAAAGGCGCTGACGGATTTCATCGTTCATTTCCAGAATGTTTTCGTGCCCGACCAACTCTTCGAAGCTTGTATTGCCTGCGATCTGCGTGCTGTTGCGAATGACCGACTCATCCGGCAGCTCGGAGCGCACCGGTGAGCTGATCACGCAGAACGGCAGATCGCCGAAGTCTTTCAAGCGCTCGAAACTGACCGGGAAGCGCAACCCTTCGAAAAGGCGGCTCATGCCCGGTGACTTGCTCAGGCAATAGAACAGGACCAGATAATGCACAACGTAGCGATACAGCTCGGCGCTACTGCGATTCGGGTCCTTGATTACCTTGCGAAACTGCGCCAGATCGAACGAGTTGAAGCCCACCACCCAGCGCACCGGGCTGGTGATGCGTATGGTCTGCCCGCTTTGTGACAGCACCATGTCGTATTCGAGCGGGAACAGCTCGGGCGTCGTACTGATCAGGTTGAGCGGCACTTCCAGTTCATTGACCAGCTTGAACGGCTCTGCCGATGCAATGCGGTCATAGAGCTCCTTGAGCTCCTTGAAATGGTGCTGAGTTTCTCGACCGCTGCTGCGTTGCGCGCCCTGCAGGTATTCACCGAAGAATGTCTGCGGGCGTATCAGCAACGCGAGGGTCGACAGATAGTCGGACGCCTGCACCTTGAGCGCGTCAGAAATAGCGCGCGTCTGCTTGCGCAGCTTGATCAATGCTTCTATATCGAACGTCTGAGTCATCGGTACATCGTCCTTGAACCCTTCACGACCGCTTCCCGGATCAGACCGGGGACGGGGAAGAGTTGCGAATTTCTCGACTGCACACCTGCTCATGAAGTGGTTTTGCCATGTGCGTAAAGCAAAACGCACCGCCACTATGAGGAAGGATTTGGTGCTGGCATATAGATGTCGTCTAGCCAGCAGTGTGGTCTATGGCACTATTTTCAGTAGGAAAGTTCCTACAGACGGTGGATATTTTCTCGGTTTTGTTACAGTAAGCAATGATTGCTATGAGCCACTACTGGTTAATATTGCAGCAGTAATGTAGCCGTAAGCCTTGATTTATAAGGGCTTTGGAGCGTTATCTGGATCCGATTTCGAACGCAATTAAGCTTAAAAAGGTAAACTTATTTGCCCGCTGTTTGCGCCGTCGAGACGATAAAATCACGATGCCGTCTTGTGAGCTGATATTTCTAGGATGAGGGATGATGGCACCGCCAGTGGTGCAGGTGGCAGCAGGAGAGTGAGTGAGCGCACGCCGATTGTTGCCGAGCGCAAGGAGGAAGGTGCTTGCTGATAAACGTCCCCGGATTTTCTTGCAGCAAATAAAAAACCCGCCGAAGCGGGTTTTTCCAAGACCATCCCGACTTCCTGTCGGACGCCTCCCAGGCGATGGTCGATCATCCTTGATCCTGGTGAACTCCCTGTTCACCACTTGATGGATCCAATCTTATGCGCCGCGTGCAGGTTCGGAAATAGCCAAGTTCCCCCGCCGCGTGTAAGCCTTTCGCTATACCTCACGTGTTCATGCTCGAACAGCGGGGTGAGGGGCAGGGATGCTGGCGTCAGGAAAGATTTTGCATCTGCAGGTTTGCCGACAGCAAAAATCGCAGGCAATAAAAAACCCGCCGAAGCGGGTTTGTACCAAGACCATTCCAACTCCCTGTCGGCTGCCTTCCCGGCGATGGTCGATCGTCCCTGATCCTGGCGAACTCCTTGTTCGCCAGTTGTTGGATCCAATCTTACGGCGCTGATGACAAGTGAAAAATAGCCAACCTTCCCCAATGCGTGTAAGCCTTTGGCTATACATGTGTAAGGTTTTGTATGTGGATGACCGTGAACGCACGCATCAAAAAAACGGTTTTAGCGGCGAAACTGTTGGTCCAGAGGGGTTCAAGGTGTTGCTAAGGCGAGAAAGTCGCCGCCACTTCACAATAACGCTGCTCGGCATTTTTACTGTCCTCGTCGCGATTTCGGGCAGCACGTTTGGTCCACTCCCGGCATTCCTCCTTGAAGTTGACCTGCGCAGCCTTGCGACACTCGCGCCGTTCGAATGAGCGAATGGCGAAGTTTTCGCAGACGCTGTCGCCGTCGATGGTGTTGCCGTAAACCCGCCACTGCGCCCGATAGCGGTTTCTGCCGTCCCATTCACGGATGGAGGCCGTTGCGACGCTGTAGGGCCGAGCCGGGCGAGCGGGGTTGCGTGCAGCGTTGGCCTTGAAGTCGGCCATGTAGTCTGCGGACACCATGCCTTTCGCCGGTTCTGCCTGAGCGGGACGAGGGACCTGGCCAAAGCGACAGTTCAACACGCTCTCATCAATGACATTGCCGCTTTTCATGCAGTTATCCAGCGGCTGCACGGCGGCGGGCTGTTCCCTGGTTGCGGCGACAGGTAAAAGGTCGGGTGCCTTGGTCGACGGCGCCGGCGCGGGGCTTGCCACCATTGTCGGTTCGCTGTCGATCATGGTGGTCTCTGGTTCAGGTGCAGGTCGCTCGACAGGTGGTGCCAGTGCCACCTTTGGGCTTCGTGCATGAGACACAAGCAACCCGGCCAGGCAACCCGCAACGATAAGGCCTGCCAGCCATAGCCAGTAGGACCGCGACTTGTCCGGTCGAGCGCTGAGTTTACGGCTTGGATGTGCGCCCAGAACGACATCGACCTGGCCCGGCACAAGGCGCTGAATGCGGATGATCCCGTCGTCTTCGGGTTGCTGTGTGGAATCCATTCCTGCTCCAGATCAAGCGGTATGAAGGTGAGCGCCGCGCCTGCTGACGCAGCAGGCATGAAATCTCAACGTTATCGGCCACGCGCCGTGTTTCTGTAACGCTTTGGTGGTGTATGCATTTGGCCTGTCGCGCTAAGGTTGGGACCGTTTTGTTTGACTGATGGATGAACCGCGAATGCACCAGCGTCTTGAGCAGGTTTTTGGTTACACGCAGTTCCGGCCAGGCCAGGAGGCAGCGATCAGCGCCGTGCTGGCCGGACGCTCGGCTGCGGCAATTTTCCCGACGGGCTCAGGCAAGTCGCTATGTTACCAATTGCCTGCGCTACTGCTGCCCAATCTGACGCTGGTGGTGTCGCCGTTGCTGGCGCTGATTCAGGATCAGCTTGCCTTCCTGCATCGCCACGGCATTGCGGCGGCAAGCATTGATTCGGCACAAAGCCGCGATGATGTCGCCGACGTCATGGCTCGCGCGCGTTCCGGAGAGCTGAAGATCCTGATGATCTCGGTCGAGCGCCTCAAGAACGAGCGTTTCCGCAACTTCATCGCCCAGATGCCGATTTCCTTGCTGGTGGTCGACGAGGCGCACTGTATTTCGGAGTGGGGGCATAACTTTCGGCCTGATTATCTGAAGCTGCCGGACTACCAGCGCGAATTCAACATCCCTCAGGCTCTGCTGCTGACGGCGACCGCGACACCGCAGGTCATTACCGACATGCAGGACAAATTCGCCATTGCCCCCGAGGATGTCATCACCACCGGCTTCTACCGCGCCAACCTGCACCTGTGGGTCAAGCCGGTCAGCGGGCGTGACAAAAGGCGGCTGCTGGTCGAGTGGCTCAATGAGCGGCGCGGCCAACCGACAATCGTTTACGTGACGCTGCAAAAGACCGCCGAGCATGTCGCGGTGCACCTTGAGCAGAATGGTCTGCCTGCCAGTGCTTACCATGCCGGGCTGCCCAACGATCAGCGCGAGTCGATTCAGAAGCGTTTCATGGGCGGCAGCCTGAACTGCATCGTGGCGACCATTGCGTTCGGAATGGGTATCGACAAAAGCGACATCCGTAATGTGGTGCATTTCGACCTGCCCAAATCCATCGAGAACTACAGCCAGGAAATCGGCCGGGCAGGGCGCGATGGTGGTGCCTCGGATTGTCTGGTGCTGGCCAACCGCGACAGCCTCAATGTGCTGGAAAACTTTGTGTATGGCGACACGCCGGAGCGCGAAGGTATCGCCCGTGTGCTGGCGGATCTGCTCGATGCACGCCATGACGGGCAGTGGGAGTTTCTGCTCGGGCCGCTGGCGGATCTCAGCAATATCCGTCAGCTACCGTTGAAGACCCTGCTGGTGCAGCTGGAACTGCGCGGAATCATCGCACCGCGTTACGCTTACTTCGCCGAGTACCGCTTCAAGTTTCTGCTTCAGCCGCACGACCTGATGACGCGTTTCGAGGGTGAGCGGCGCGAATTCGTTCAGGCGTTGATCGATACGTCCAGCCGGGCGCGTACCTGGGCCACGGTCAACTTTGACGCGATGTACCAGCAATACGGTGCCGAGCGTGGGCGGGTGGTCAAGGCGCTGGATTACTTTCAGGAAAAGGGCTGGATCGAGCTCGAAAGCAAGCAGATGACCGAGGTCTACAGCGTGTTGCGCAGTGACTTTGACCCGCAGGCGCTGAGCGTCGAGCTGCACGATTATTTCGCCCACCACGAGGCCACTGAAGTTGCGCGCATTCATGCAATGCTTGAGGTGTTCTCCAGTGATCAGTGCCTGACTCATCGGCTGGCACGCTACTTCGGTGATCACAACGCGCCCGAGCAATGCGGCCATTGCTCGGTCTGCCACGGTCAGATCGCCCATCTTCCACAGCCTCCCGCGTTGGAGCCTCTGGAGAGCCGGGATTTTCAGCAGGTGTGCGGCGATTTTATCCACAAGCATCAGGACTACACCGGCCAGCCGCCCAGCGCCGAATGCCTGACGCGCTTTCTGTGCGGCATCAGCGTGCCTTTGTTCACCAAACTCAAGGCTCGCGCCACCGGCGGTTTTGCCTTGCTGGAGGATTATCCGTATGCGCAGGTGAGGGCGTGGGTGCAGGCGATGCTCTAAAACAAAACCGGCCGCTCAAGAGCGGCCGGTTTTGATTCATCAGTAAATCAGTAAATAGCGGCTGTATCAGTCACGATGACGACGATGGCCGTGGTGCTTCGGGCGACGGTCATGATCGCGATAGTAGCGACGATCATCACGGCCACCTCGATAACGACGATCATCGCTGCGGCTTTCGTTGCCCATGTAGTTGCCAAGTGCGGCACCACCACCGCCGCCCACCGCCGAGCCGATCAGGCTGCCGGTGCTGCCGCCAACGCTGCGGCCTACAACGTTACCGCCTGCTGCGCCCAGACCGCCGCCAATGGCTGCTTCTGTACGGTTGCGACGGTCTGCACCGACCGCACCGCCGGCTGCGCCACCCAGGCCAGCGCCAATCGCTGAACCGGTGCTGCCGCCGAGCTGTTGACCGACGACCGAGCCGAGTACCCCACCCAATGCTCCGCCTGCGCCTGATTCGAGGTTGCCTGCAGAGGCTGCACCGCTGATCAAGGCAAGAGACAACAACAGTATCGAGGAATACTTCATGTATGGAATCTCATAGGGATGACGGCGCGATCTTGGTGTCAAGTGAAGAATGTAGCAATGCAATTCCGACGAGTAACACGATTGCCATACAAACTGCTAAGTTATTGTTTTGGCTAAGGAACTTAAGTCGGAAAAGAGAGTCTGAGGTTACTTGTGAAAGGCCCGTTTCCAGCGAAACGGGCCTTTTTTGTGGGCGTCTTTTAAGGACGTCAGATGATGCGGGCGGACTCTGCCGATCGCTCAAGACGGATGGCTACGAACTTCGACGTTGGCGTGCTGCTGCCATCGCCAACGCTTTCCAGCGGTACCAGCGGGTTGACCTCTGGGTAGTAGGCCGCAGCCTGACCGGCCGGAATGTCGAACGCCAGCAGGGTGAAGCCTTTGACGCGGCGCTCGCGGTTGTCGCTCCAGATTGAGATCACGTCAGCTTTCTGACCCGGCTGAAAGCCCAGACGAATGATGTCGGCTTCGTTGACGAACAGCACATCACGCTGGCCTTTGACGCCGCGATAACGGTCGTCCAGGCCATAGATGGTGGTGTTGTACTGATCGTGCGAGCGCATCGATTGCATGATCAGGTCCGGAATCTGCCCGGTCGAGCTGATGTCTTCATGGATCAGGCTCAGCGGCAACGCGTTGGATTTGAAGTTGGCGCGCGTCGAGGCTGTGTTCCAGCGGCGTGCACCGGCGGCGTTGCCCAGGTAGAAGCCACCCGGATGTTTTACGCGCTCGTTGAAGTCCTTGAAACCGGGGATGGTATCGGCGATCAGGTCGCGAATGCGGTCATAGTCTTCGACCAGCCACAACCAGTCCACAGGTGCCTTGCCCAGTGTTGCGTTGGCGATACCGGCGATGATCGCAGGCTCGGAACGCATCTGCTTCGACGACGGCTTCAACTGTCCGTTGGACGCGTGGACCATGCTGAACGAATCTTCCACCGTCACGGCTTGTGGGCCGTTGGCCTGGATGTCGATGTCGGTACGGCCGAAGCACGGCAGGATCAGCGCGTCCTTACCATGGAACAGGTGGCTGCGGTTCAGTTTGGTGCTGATCTGTACGGTCAGGTCGCAGTTGCTGAGGGCTTCTGCAGTGCGATGGCTGTCCGGTGTTGCCTGGGCGAAGTTGCCGCCCAGCGCGATGAACACCTTGGCGCGACCTTCGGCCATGGCGTGAATGGCTTCGACCACGTTGTGGCCATTTTCGCGGGGTACTTTGAACTGGAAGCGTTTTTCCAGAGCATCGAGCAGGAACACCGGTGGGCGCTCGTTGATGCCCATGGTGCGGTCACCCTGCACGTTACTGTGACCGCGCACCGGGCACAGGCCTGCGCCTGGACGGCCAATGTTGCCGCGCAGCAGCATCAGGTTGGCGATTTCCTGAATGGTCGCAACCGAATGGCGGTGCTGGGTGATACCCATTGCCCAGCACATGATGACGTTCTTGCCCTTGGCGTACATGCGTGCTGACTGTTCGATGTCAGTAAGCGGCAGGCCGGACTGCTCGACAATCTCGTCCCAGGACGTGTCATCGATGGCGGCCAGGTATTCAAGCACGCCTTCGGTGTGTTCGTTGAGGAACGCGTGATCAAAGACCGACGGCTCATTCGCCAGCTGTGCATCACGCTCCCATTGCAGCAGGAACTTGGCCATGCCGCGCAACAGCGCCATGTCGCCGCCCAGGGCAGGGCGGAAGTAGGCGGTGTTGGTCGGACGGTCACCGTTGGTGAGCATTTCGACCGGGTGCTGAGGGTGCTGGAAACGCTCCAGACCACGCTCTTTCAACGGGTTGACGCACACCACCTGCGCGCCGCGTTGTACCGCTTCACGCAGGGGTTCCAGCATGCGCGGGTGGTTGGTGCCGGGGTTCTGGCCGAGGACGAAGATGGCGTCGGCGTGTTCGAAGTCTTCGAACGTCACGGTGCCCTTGCCCACGCCGACGCTTTGCGACAGCGCTACACCACTGGCTTCGTGGCACATGTTCGAGCAGTCCGGGAAGTTGTTGGTGCCATAGGCGCGCACGAACAACTGATACAGGTACGCCGCTTCGTTGCTGGCGCGACCCGAGGTGTAGAACTCGGCCATGTTCGGGCTGGGCAGGTTCTTCAGGTGCTTGGCGATCAGCGCGAATGCGTTGTCCCAGCTGATCGGCTTGTAACGGTCAGTTTCGGCATCGTAGGCCAGAGGCTCGGTCAGGCGGCCCTGATACTCAAGCCAGTAGTCGCTCTGCTCCAGCAATGCACTGACGCTGTAGCGGGCGAAGAAGGCCGGATCGACACGGCGTTTGGTGGCTTCCCAGTTGACCGCCTTGGCGCCGTTCTCGCAGAACTT
The DNA here is from genome assembly GCF_032586995.1 of Pseudomonas syringae group sp. J248-6. Lineage (NCBI taxonomy): Bacteria > Pseudomonadati > Pseudomonadota > Gammaproteobacteria > Pseudomonadales > Pseudomonadaceae > Pseudomonas > Pseudomonas syringae group sp. J248-6. The sequence continues at coordinate 74,320 of NZ_JAWHOP010000019.1, forward strand.
GACCATGCCGCTTTCCGGCGAATCGCCCCACGCGCAGCCAGGGCAGTCGAAGCCGCCATTCTGGTTGGTCTTGAGCATCATGCGCAGGTTCTTCAGCGCGTTGTCACTGCCCAGCCAGTGTTGCGTCACGCTGATCAGTGCGCCCCAGCCGCCTGCCGCACCTTTGTATGGCTTGTAGCGGGGGATAGGTGTCTTGTCGGCTTGATGATGAGTGCTCACGCTTGAATCTCCATCGCAGGGCTATAGACCCGCGGCGCACTGTGCTGCGGCAGGTGAATTAAATTGAGGTTGTGGCGGCGGGCCCATTGCAGGGCCAGGCCGGTGGGCGACGACAGGCTGACCAGGGTCTGGATGCCGGCGCGCAAAACTTTCTGAATCAGTTCCAGACTGCAGCGGCTGGTCACTATGGCAACGCCACCGGTCATGGGGATGTCCTGACGGATCAGCGCGCCGATCAGCTTGTCCAGCGCGTTGTGGCGGCCGATGTCTTCGCGGCCCAGCAACAACTTGCCGTTGCCGTCCATGAACACCGCGGCATGCACAGCGCCACAATGGCGGCCAAGCGGCTGGAACTCACCGATGCGCTGACGCAGGCCTTCCAGCCACTCAATCGGCGGCAAGGTTGCGCCGGGCAACACGTTCAGCTCGGGCAGTGCCTGCTCTACCGCTTCAACGCCACAGAGCCCGCAACCGCTGGTGCCGGCCAGTTGCCGACGCTGTTGCTTGAGTTCCCAGAAGGCACGGCTGGCGATTTCGACTTCGGCCTGCATCGCCGAGCCGCAACCGCTGATTTTGAAGTCGTAGATTTCGTCCTGCGAGGCAATGATGCCGCTGCCCAGGCTGAAGCCGACGATAAAGTCTTCCAGATCGGTGGGGCTGACCAGCATGACTGCCTGGCTGATGCCGTTGTAGGCAATCGCCAGTGCCACTTCTTCGGCAAGTTCGTTACGTGCAGAGTCCGTGCCCTCGAGGTTCGAGTAGCTGTAAGACTGGCTTGCTTCGGGGGCTGGCGTAGCAAAGGACGCCGAGCTGACCTTGCGCGTAACGGGCATGGGCTGAAATACCGGCAGAATGACATCTGCAAGACTAGGCCCGTTCTGGTAAATCGTCTAATCGCTAGTGCTGATGTGCCGATAGATGACGTCGATCAACGCTCTAGCGCGGCATTTCTGCTACCAGTGCAAAGCAGGCTTCAGCCAGTGCCGAGCGCGGTGCACTGCGGCGCATGATCAACCCCAGCCGGGCCAGCGTACGGGCGTCGGCGATCGGGTGCAGGCGCAAATGTTCGGTGAGCGTTTCCAGACCGCCATCCAGCGGCATGATCGCGCAGCAAAAACCGCCATGGACGGCCTGCAGCAACTGATGAACGGCATCGGTCTGGATCAACGGATTGGGCTGAAGGCCACGGCTGTGGAAGTTGTGATCGATCGATTGGCGAAAATGCATGCCGCTGGTCAGAGTGCCCAGCGGCAATTCGACCAGATCGGCCCAGCTCAACGGTTCGTCACCGAAGGTAAAGTGCCGACGGTCATACAGCAGCCCCATGCGCGTGTCGTCCAGGGTCAGCGAGTCGAAGCGTTCAGTGTCCAGCCGCTCCAGATAAGAAACGCCCAGATCGATACGATTGCTCGCCAGTTGTTCCAGCACCTGCTCGGAACTCAGTGACGACAGCTCGAAGCGCAGATTGGGGTGCATCTGGTGCAGCCGGTGCAGCAATGGCAGCGGATCGAAGCTCGACAGCGGCACTACACCCAAGCGCAATGTGCCGACCAGATGCCCCCGGCAGGCAGCCGCTTCCGCCTGCAGGCCGTCGTAGGCCGCCAGTACCGTGCGTGCCCAGGCCAACACGCGTTCGCCAGGCGCAGTAAAGCCTTCAAAACGCTGGCCCCGATTGACCAGGGGCAAACCGAGCTCTTCTTCCAGATTGCGCAGGCGCATCGACAAGGTGGGCTGGGTGATATTGCAACGCGCAGCCGCATGGCCGAAGTGCCTCGTTTCATCGAGGGCGATCAGAAACTTAAGTTGCTTGATGTCCATATTCACTCCGCTGGGCCGTCCAGACAGCCGATTCTACGCGTTCAGGCTGAAGGATGGAGCACGCCCTTGATCAGCTCCCGATAATCGTCCACCGCAGCGAACTCTTCAGTGTCTTTCGGGCCTTTCTGGCTGTTGGGCTGGCTGACGGCCAGCAAATGGGCTACACCAAAGTGGCGGGCGCTGCGCAGGATCGGCAAGGTGTCGTCGATAAACAGACTGCGTGCCGGGTCGAAGGCTGTTTCGGCCTTCAAGGCGTCCCAGAAATGCTGGCTTTCCTTGGGAAAGCCGTAATCGTGAGAGCTGATCAGGCGTTCGAAATAAGGCGCCAGCTCGATTCGCTCCATCTTCAGCGACAACGAATCACGGTGCGCGTTGGTGATCATGATCACCCGTTTGCCTGCTTGCTTGATGGCGGCGAGAAAGGTCTCGGCGTCCGGGCGCAGTGCAATCATGTGCGCAATTTCGCGTTTCAGGTCGCGAACCGACAGTTTAAGCTCGGCGCTCCAGAAATCCAGGCAGTACCAATTGAGCGTGCCCGCGTTGTTTTCGAACAGCGGCTTTAACTCCAGCCAGGCCATGGCGAAACTGACGCCGTGTAGCTCGGCATAACGCTGCGGCAGGTGTTGCATCCAGAAGTGTTCGTCGTAATGCAGGTCGAGCAACGTGCCGTCCATATCCAGCAGGACGGTATCGATTTCGCTCCAGGGCATGGAAAGCATTCAGGCCTCGTCAGGGGTTGAGAGCGGGTAAGCATATCCGACACAGACATCGGGAAAAGCTCGGTATAGTACCTCGTTCATGTAAAGGAGCCTGTCATGCGTCAGAAACCTACCGTACTTGCCCGTGCAATTGTCGCCAGTAGTCGTCTGTTCCGCGTTGAAGAGCTGCAACTGCGCTTTGCCAATGGCGTCGAGCGGACCTACGAGCGTCTGGCCAGCCGGGGGACGGGGCCCGGCGCGGTGATGATCGTGGCCATGCTCGATGCCGACCACGCGGTATTGATCGAAGAATATTGCGGTGGTACCGATGCCTACGAGCTGTCCCTGCCCAAGGGGCTGATCGAGCCCGGCGAAGACGTGCTGGCAGCCGCCAACCGCGAACTCAAGGAAGAAGCCGGTTTTGGTGCCCGGCAACTGGAATTGTTGACTGAACTGTCGCTGTCCCCCGGTTACATGAGCCAGAAAATTCAGGTGGTCCTCGCCACTGACCTTTATGAAGAGCGGCTGGAAGGCGACGAGCCCGAGCCGATTCGGGTCGACCGGATCAACCTGCGCGAGCTGTCGAGTCTTGCGCAGAATGCTCAGTTTAGTGAAGGCAGGGCGCTTGCGGCGCTGTACCTGACCCGTGACCTGCTAACCCAGCGTGGATTGTTCCTGCCATGACCGATTCGTTACAAAACCTGCCGCACCCGCTGCTCGCCCCGGTGATTGAACTGGTCCGCCAGGCGGGCGAGGTGATCCTGCCGTTCTGGCGAGCCAATGTCACCGTCACCACCAAGACCGACGACTCGCCAGTGACCGCCGCCGACCTGGCAGCCCATCAGGTATTAGTCGAGGGTTTGCAGGCGCTTGATCCGAGCATTCATGTGCTCTCTGAAGAAGATGCCGACATCCCGCTCAGCGAGCGAGCGAAATGGGAGCGCTGGTGGCTGGTCGATCCACTGGACGGCACCAAGGAGTTCATCTCCGGCAGTGAAGAGTTCACCGTCAACGTCGCGCTGATTGAACACGGCCGTGTGGTGTTCGGTGTGGTGTCGATGCCCACCAACAACCGTTGTTACTTCGGCGGTGCAGGGCTGGGTGCCTGGCGCAGCGATGACATCGACCACCTCCAGCCGATTGCCGTGCGCACTCAGCCGGGCGAAGGGCAGACCTTTACCGTAGTCGCCAGCCGCCGCCATTCCAGTCCGGAGCAGGAGCATTTGCTGGCTGGCCTGTCGAGCGGGCTTGGGCATTTGCAGCTGACCAATATCGGCAGCTCATTGAAATTCTGCCTGCTGGCCGAAGGTGCTGCCGATTGCTACCCGCGACTGGCCCCGACTTCGCAGTGGGACACCGCTGCGGCGCAAGGCGTGCTTGAAGGCGCTGGTGGCGAAGTGCAGCAACTGGACGGCAAACCGTTCAGCTACCCGGCACGCGAATCGCTGCTCAACCCGTTCTTCCTGGCATTGCCTGCCAACGCCGAATGGCGTGACAAACTGCTGGTGCTTGCGCAGTCCTGAGGCCGGCTTCAAGGCCTCTGCCCGGCGAGCGTGGGAGCGAGCCGGGCGACGCTTCGCGTGCTCGCGAAGGTGATTGTTCAAACGATGAATTTTCGCAGATTGCACTGGCCTCTTCGCGAGCAAGCTCGCTCCCACAGGTCTGCGTACAGTGCATCCAATGCGTGCAGCTTCACTGGCGCAACACGAACTGCCCGACAAAGCGCACGGCCTTTTCTTCGCTTGAAACAGGTATGCAGGGGCGAGCGTGCTCTTGTGGGAGCGAGCCGGGCGACGCTTAGCTTGCTCGCGAAGGCGATGGTTCAGACGATGAATTTTTGCGGATTGCACCGGCCTCTTCGCGAGCAAGCTCGCTCCCACAGGTCTGCGTACAGTGCATCCAATGCGTGTAGCCTCACCGGTGCAACACAAACTGCTCGACAAAGCGCACGGCGTGTTCTTCGCTTGATACAGGTATGCAGGGGCGAGCGCGCTCTTGTGGGAGCGAGCTTGCTCGCGAAGGTGATGGTTCAGACGATGAATTTTCGCAGATTGCACTGGCCTCTTCGCGAGCAAGCTCGCTCCCACAGGTCTGCGTACAGTGCATCCAATGCGTGCAGCCTCACTGGCGCAACACGAACTGCTCGACAAAGCGCACGGCCTGTTCTTCGCTTGATACAAGTATGCAGGGGCGAGCGCGCTCCCACAGGTCTGCATATGGGGGTGAGACAGTTTCACCAGTGCATCAACTGCGCGCAGCCTCACTCACCGGTGCAACACAAACTGCCCGACAAAACGAACAGCCTGTTCTTCGCTGTCCTGCGCGGTAATGCTGGTGTGCAGGGTCATGCGGGCGCGGCCTCGGCGTTGGTAGGTGGTGATGAACTTGTCCCACAGCACCAGCTCTGGCGCATCACAGCGGGCGATGGCGTCACTGCGTACCGGCAGTGGATAACTGATCTGCCCGTCCTGAATCACAATATGCCCATCGCTGATCCCGGCCTCGCGTAGCCGCAGGTGCAGCCAGCCCCAGCCCGCCAGCACTGCGCCGCAATACAGACTGCCGCCGAACAGCGTGTTCTTGTGATTGACGTTAGGTGCCAGTGGCAGGTGCAGGCGCAGGCGCAGAGTCTGGTTGTGCCAGTCAATCACGCGCATGCCCATTTCGCGGGTCAGCGGAATGTCGTGGTGCAGCACCTGCTCAAGCTCGCGGGCTGCGTCATGCTCAGGCTCAATCGTTGTCATCGGAAGCTCCGCTGCTGTCGCCAAACGTCAGGCCGTGTTTACGCAGTTTGTCGTGCAGGGTTTTGCGCGGCACACCCAGCGCTTCCGCCAGGCTGCGAACCGAACTGTGCGGACGAGCCAGCTCGGCGGCGATCAAGGCCCGTTCGAAGCTTTCCACCTGATCACTCAAGCCGCCGCCCGGCGGTGGTGCCTGCTCTGCATCACTGCCTTCCAGCTCCAGCTCAAGACCCAGCGCAAAGCGTTCGGCGGCGTTTTGCAGTTCCCGGACGTTGCCCGGCCAGTTATGACGCAACAACAGCGCCCGCTGGCCGGGCTTGAGCTCGTGCTTGGGAATGCCGTGGCGCATGCTCGCAGCATCAGCGTAGTGTTCGAACAGCATCAGCGCGTCTTCGCCACGTTCGCGCAACGGCGGGATACGCAGCGAGGCCACGTTCAGCCGGTAATACAAGTCCGCCCGGAAGCGGCCCTGATCAGCCGCCTGCCGCAGGTCCTCCTTGGTCGCCGCAATGATGCGGATGTCCAGCGGGATCTGCTGATTGCTGCCCATTCGCTCGACCACGCGCTCCTGCAACAGGCGCAGCAGTTTGACCTGGACATCCAGGCTCATGCTTTCGATTTCATCGAGGAACAGCGTGCCGCCGTTGGCAAACTCGAACTTGCCGATACGTCGCTTCTGCGCGCCGGTAAAGGCACCGGGCTCATGGCCGAACAGCTCGCTTTCCACCACCGATTCAGCCAGCGCCCCGGCGTTGATCGCCACGAACGGGCCGCTGCGGCGGTTGGACAGGTCGTGCAGTGCGCGCGCCACCACTTCTTTACCCGCACCGGTTTCGCCGAGGATCAACACGTCAGCGCGAGTCCCGGCCAACGCCCCGATCTGCTCGCGCAGACGCAGGATTGGCGGTGACTGACCGATCAGCCGAGTGCTCAATTGCTGGCGATCGCTCAGGGCCAGGCGCAGGCTGCGGTTATCCAGCACCAGACGGCGCAGCGCCAGAGCCCGGCGCACGCTGTCGAGCATGGCGTCGCTGGCGAAGGGCTTTTCCAGAAAATCGTAGGCTCCGGCGCGCATGGCTTTGACCGCCAGCGGCACATCGCCGTGACCGGTGATCAGCAGTACCGGCAGGTCGGGGTCCTGCGCGTGAAGCTGGTCGAGCAGTTCCAGGCCATCCATGCCCTGCATACGGATATCGCTGACCACCACGCCTGGCCAGTCGCGGCCAATGCGTTCGGCCAGCCCGGTTGCCTCGGGCAGCGACAGAACGTTCAGTCCAGCCAGGTCCAGGGTCTGGCGAAGCGCCTGACGCAGGTGCGAGTCGTCGTCGATCAGCACCACCTGAATCTGGCTGTCGATGGCTGTGTCCGAACTCATGCGGAAAGGTCCTCTGGCGGTTGAAGATTGGCCCCGGAAGCGCCGGCACGCAGGCGCAGGGTAAGCACTGCGCCGCCGCTCGGATGGTTGGCGAGCAGCAATTCGCCGCCCAGCGCGCGCATCAGCGTATCGCAGATGGCCAGACCCAGGCCAAGGCCCTGAGTGCGGGTCTTGGTCGTGAAGAACGGCTCGCGGGCCCTTGCCATCGCTTCCTGAGAAAATCCGGGGCCGTTGTCACGAATGTACAGATTGACGCCCTCGGCAGTTTGCTCGGCACTTATCCACAGCCTGCGCGGCGGGCCTTTTTCGGTGAGGGCGTCCAGCGCGTTGGCGATCAGATTACCGAGCACCTGACGCAGACGGGTTTCACCGGCCTGCACCCACAGCGTTGCGTCCGGCAGGTCCCGGATCAGTTCGACCTCCATGGCACGCCGCCGCTTGGCCAGCAACGCCAGCGCATCGTCCAGCGCCGGTTGCAGTGCAACGCTTTCAGGGGCGTGCCGGTCACGGCGGGCGAAGGCGCGCAAGTGAGCAATGATCGAGGCCATGCGCCCGGTCAGCTCGCTGATCAGCTTGAGGTTGCCGCGTGCGTCTTCGGTGCGCTGATGATCGAGCAGCACTTCGGCGTTTTCGGCGTAACTGCGAATGGCGGCCAGGGGCTGATTCAATTCGTGGCTGATGCTCGCTGACATGGTGCCCAGCGCGGTCAGCTTGCTGGTCTGCACCAGTTCGTCCTGAGCCTGCACCAGTTCCTGCTGCGCCTGTTCGCGCTCCAGCACTTCCTGACGCAGACGACTATTGAGCCCTTCCAGATCGCTGGTGCGTTCTATAACTCGCATTTCCAGCTCGCGACGTGCCTTGGCCTCGAAGGCGATGCGGTCCAGATAATGGCGGCGACGCTGCATCATCAGGCCCAGCAACAACATCAGCACCAGAAGCGCTGCGCCGCCAATCGCCACCACCGTGCGTACCTGACGGTCAACAAGGGCGCGAGGCGCGAGAATGTTGACGTTCCAGCCGGTTTCTTCGATGGCCTGGGTCTGGGTCAGCCAGGCATGTTCATCAATCCTCAGCGGCCGTGGATCGCGGGTCGGGTAGGACTGAATCGCGACGATGGCCTTTTTCTCGTCATCGGTCAGGTCGCGGGTCGCCCGAAAGCGCCACTCAGGGTTGGAGGTCAGGATTACCACGCCGTTCTGATCGGTCAGCAGCAGTTGCTCGGGCGTCTTGCCCCACAGGGTTTCGGTGTGGTCCAGGTCGACCTTGATCACCAGCACGCCGATCACCCGATCACCATCGCGCACCGGGCCTGCGAAGAAGTAACCACGCTTGGCCGACGTGGTGCCAAGGCCGAAGAAGCGCCCGGTTCTGCCCGCCAGAGCATCGATGAAATAGGGCCTGAAGGAAAAGTTTCGGCCGATGAAGCTGTCTTTCTGTTCCGAGTTCGAGGCGGCCAGGGTCAAGCCGTTGGCGTCCATCAGGTACATGACGTCGGCACCGGTCTGGCGCGTTATCTCGCTGAGCAGACGATTGGCGTTTTTCAGCGTGGTGACATCGCTCGGTGCGGCCAGTGCGCCGCGCAAGGCGGGCAGGTCGCCGAGAATCTGCGGCAGGGTTTCGTAACGGTGCAGAGTGCCGAGCAGGTTGGCGACGTACAGGTCCAGGGTCTGGCGGTTCTGGTTGGCCAGCACGTTGCGGTAATAACGTTCGGCCAGATGCTCCAGCGGCCACAGCAGCGGCGCCAGGCACAGTGCCAGAAGGGCAAGGCTGCGCCAGCGAGGGCGAGGCGGCAGAGCAGCAGAAGTCATGGTCATGGATTGGCCGTCGCCGAAGGGTTGGCGATGCCTGCCGACGACAAGGCCGGTACAGGCAACAGAAACACCCGGTCGATCCTGACGTGGGCATCAGGCGCGTATTATGCCCGCCGCCGACTCGTCAGGCACCCGGACATTGCGCCGGGTGGCCTTGGGGCGCGGGCTCAGGCAAACAGATCGGCTTCTTTCAGACGCTTGCCTTGCTGATCCTTGGCCGACAGGCTGGGTTGGCCGTCGAACTGCCAGTCGATGGCCAGATCCGCATCGTTCCAGGCGATGCAGCGTTCGGCCGAAGGTGTGTAGTAGTCGGTGGTCTTGTACAGGAACTCGGCGTGTTCGCTGAGTACCACGAAGCCATGGGCAAAGCCTTCCGGAACCCACAACTGACGGGCGTTCTCGGCAGACAGCTCGACGCCGACCCACTGGCCGAAGTTCGGCGAACTGCGACGAATGTCCACGGCCACATCCAGCACCTTGCCGACTGTGACGCGCACCAGTTTGCCCTGGGCGTTTTCGATCTGGTAATGCAGGCCGCGCAGCACGCCTTGCTGCGAACGCGAGTGGTTGTCCTGCACGAACTCACGGGTCAGGCCAGTAGCAGCCTGAAAAGCCCTGGCGTTGAAGCTTTCATAGAAGAAGCCTCGTTCATCACCGAATACCTTGGGTTCCAGAATCAGGACTTCCGGTAATTTTGTCGCTACTACGTTCACGTGGCTTCCCCTGCAATCTTCAATAAATGGTGGCAGCTCGACAGTCTGCACTCACGCGCGTCTGCCGAAAAGTAGGGTGATCAGGCAATCAGGTCCTTTGGGTCGGTGAAACCCAGTCGTTCGCCCTGATAACTGCCGTCCTGAACCCTGCGGCACCAGTCCAGGTTGTCCAGATACCACTGCACCGTCTTGCGCAGCCCGGACTCGAAGGTCTCTTCGGGCGTCCAGCCCAGGTCGTTGTCGATTTTGCTGGCATCGATGGCATAGCGCTGGTCGTGGCCCGGACGGTCAACCACGTAGGTGATCAGGTCGCTGTATTGCGTGACGCCCGTCGGGTGCTGCGGGGCCAGCTCATCGAGCAGCGCACAGATACCGCGGACGACGTCGATGTTTTTCTGCTCGTTATGACCGCCGATGTTGTAGGTCTCGCCGACTTTGCCTTCGGTCACGACCTTGAGCAGTGCTCGTGCGTGATCCTCGACATACAGCCAGTCGCGCACTTGCAGGCCATTGCCGTACACCGGCAGCGGCTTGTCCGCCAGGGCGTTGAGAATCACCAGCGGGATGAGCTTTTCGGGAAAGTGGAACGGCCCGTAGTTGTTGGAACAGTTGGTTACCACGACAGGCAGGCCGTAGGTGCGATGCCAGGCGCGCACCAGATGATCCGACGCCGCCTTGCTCGCCGAGTAGGGCGAGCTGGGCGCATAGGGCGTGGTTTCGGTAAACAGATCATCGACGCCGTGCAGGTCGCCATACACCTCATCGGTAGAGATATGGTGAAAACGGAACGCCTGACGTTCAGCTTCCGGCAGTTTCAGCCAGTAAGCGCGCGTGGCTTCCAGCAGGCTGTAGGTACCGACGATGTTGGTCTGGATGAACTCGGCCGGGCCATCAATGGAACGGTCGACGTGGGACTCGGCCGCCAGGTGCATGATCGCCTGTGGTGCAAACCGTTCCAGCACCGCGCTGACGCTGGCCTGATCGCAGATATCGGCCTGAACAAACTCGTAGCGCGTGTCGGTCGCAATTGACTGCAGCGATTCAAGATTGCCCGCGTAGGTCAGTTTGTCGAAGTTCAGCACTTCGTGTTCGGTGTTGTTTATCAGGTGGCGGATCAGTGCAGAACCAATGAAGCCTGCGCCCCCGGTAACGAGTATTCGCATTAACTGACCTTCTTGTGTGTTTTGACGTAATAGCAGCATAGCGCTTGAGCGCATATGGCGAGATAAGGCCATTAAACCCGAGCAGGCGGTTGAATAAAACTCTGGCGGGTTTCCGATAGCTGATGGGGTGTGCAGAGCAATCCCCCGGCAATGCCCTTATAGTTGCGCGACTGCCCATGACGCCTTGCTCGACGAGCCCGGGCCTTCCAACAAGATCGAGGTTCTCCATGCCGCTTGCCACGCTCATCCGCCGGTCCAGTCTGCCTTGCCCCGAGGTGAGCGTGGATCAGGCGCTGCAATTGCTTGCGCAGTATTACGGCTTGAGCGGCACGCTGAAAACGCTGGGCAGCCAGCAGGATCGCAACTTTCTACTTGAAACCGACACGCGGCGTTATGTGCTGAAAATCTGCCACGGGGCCTATTCAACCACTGAACTGAACGCCCAGCACGCGGCGCTGCAACACCTGAGCAGCCACAGCGCCGTTGGCGTGCCCGGCGTGATTGGCGCCAATGACGGCGAGCAACTGCTATCCATCAGGATCGACGGGCAGGTGGTTCACGTGCGCTTGCTTGAATTCATTGATGGGCAGTCACTGGGGCACGCCGGGCATCTGGGGCATGAAGTGGTGGTCGGGTTGGGCGAACTGTGTGCCCGTGTAGACCTGGCACTGGCAGGCTTCGAGCATCCTGGCCTGGAGCGCATTCTGCAATGGGATCCGCGCCACGCTCATGCGCTGATCAAGCACCTGCTGCCGGTAATCAAGGACGCCGACGCTCGCGCCTGTGTCATCGAGGCTGCTGAACAGGCTCATCGTCGTTTGTTGCCATTGATAGCAGCGCTGCCGATACAGGCGGTGCATCTGGACATCACCGAGCACAACGTGGTCTGGCTGCGTGATGCACAGCGCCAATGGCAATTGCAGGGGTTGATCGACTTCGGCGATCTGGTCAGCACCTGGCGAGTGGCCGACCTGTCGGTCACCTGCGCGGCGCTGCTGCACCATGCCGACGGCGACCCGCTGTACATCCTGCCAGCCATTCGCGCCTACCACGCGCTCAATCCGCTGAAGATCGAAGAATTGCAGGCGCTCTGGCCGCTGATCGTCGCTCGATCCGCAGTGCTGGTACTCAGCAGCGAACAGCAGGCCAGCATCGAGCCGGACAACGCGTACATCCAGGCCAACCTTGCCGGGGAATGGAACATCTTCGACGTCGCCACTTCGGTGCCGATGGCGCTGATGGAAGCGGCGATTCTGCAGGCCGTGGGTGTGGGATTTCCGTCTGCCGGTCAGCCCGCTTACCAGCCTATGCTGCCCACTCTAAAGGGGCTCAAGCCGACAGTGGTGGATCTGGGTGTGCTCAGTGAGCACTTTGTAGCAGGCAACTGGGAACAAAGTGGCATTGATGAGTACCTGCTCTCCCAGGCTGCGGGTGACGATGGCCTGTCTGCCAGCCGCTTTGGGGAATACCGGTTGTCGCGCACCTTGCCTGACAGCGCGAAGGAGCCCGAAACCTTCGCCCTGCACGTTGAATTGCATGTGCCCGCGGAAACGGCGCTGCATGCACCGTTCAACGGCACTCTGCGGTTGACCGCTGATGCTGCATTGTTGCTGGTCGGGGAAGGCATAAGTTTGAAGCTGTGGGGCGTGCTACCGGATGCTTCACTGGCTGATCAAGTATCAGCAGGCGCGCTGATCGGGCAGGGCGGTGGTTCGCTGTTGCTGCAACTGTGCACTGCGGCAGACCTCAGCCCGCCGCTGTTCACCACACCTGCCTGGGCGGCAGCCTGGCGCACCGTGTGCCCGTCGCCATCGGCCTTGCTCGGTTTTGATTGTGACGCACCAGCGCTCGCAGACGCCGCGCAATTGCTGGCGCGGCGTGATGCCAGCTTCGCCCGCTCGCAAAAACACTACTACCAGGCTCCGCCGCAGATCGAGCGTGGCTGGCGCAATCACCTGATCGACATGCAGGGCCGTTCCTATCTGGACATGCTCAATAACGTCGCGGTCCTCGGCCACGGCCACCCGCGCATGGCCCACGAGGCGGCTCGTCAATGGTCGCTGCTCAACACCAACTCGCGCTTTCATTACGCGGCAATTGCCGAGTTCTCCGAGCGTTTGCTCAAGCTGGCACCCGAGGGCATGGACCGCGTGTTTCTGGTCAACAGCGGCACCGAGGCCAACGATCTGGCAATCAGGCTGGCCTGGGCCTACAGCGGCGGACGCGACATGCTGAGTGTGCTGGAGGCGTATCACGGCTGGTCGGTGGCGACCGACGCCATTTCCACCTCGATTGCCGACAACCCGCAGGCACTCAGCACCCGCCCGGACTGGGTGCATCCGGTCACCGCACCCAACACCTATCGCGGGCCGTTTCGTGGCGCCGACAGTGCGCCGGAGTATGTGCGCAGCGTCGATCAGGTACTCGCCACGCTGGCAGAGCAGCAACGGCAGGTGGCGGGCTTTATCTGCGAGCCGGTGTACGGCAATGCGGGCGGGATTTCCTTGCCTGCCGGTTATCTGCAACAGGTGTATCGGAAGATTCGCGCTGCGGGTGGTGTATGCATTGCCGATGAGGTGCAGGTGGGTTACGGCCGTCTGGGGCATTACTTCTGGGGCTTCGAAGAGCAGGGCGTGGTGCCGGACATCATCAGCATGGCCAAGGGTATGGGCAACGGCCATCCGTTGGGCGCGGTCATCACCCGTCGTGAGATCGCCGAGGCGCTGGAGGCCGAGGGCTATTTCTTCTCCTCATCCGGTGGCAGCCCGGTCAGTTGCCGTATCGGCATGGCGGTGCTGGACGTCATGGAGGAAGAAAAACTCTGGGACAACGCCCGGCTCGTGGGCGATCACTTCAAGGCGCGCCTGCAGGCACTGGCCGATAAACATCCGCTGGTAGGCGCGGTGCATGGCATGGGGTTTTATCTGGGCATGGAGCTGGTCCGCGACCGTCAGACCCTGGAACCCGCCACAGAAGAAACCGCGCAGCTTTGCGAACGCCTGCGTGAACTGGGCATCTTCATGCAGCCGACCGGCGACCACTTGAACATCCTCAAAATCAAACCCCCGATGTGCACCACCCGGCAAAGCGTGGATTTTTTCGTCGACAACGTATCGAAAGTGCTCCTCGAGCTGGAATAGAGGACGCAGAGCGTCCAGAACTGCATACCCACGCGGAGCATGGGCACGATAGGTGGCGCTTGGACACCCATCGTTCCGCACGCCCCAGCGAGGGAATGGGTACGATAGGTGGCGCTCGTGCACCACCGTTCTGCATGCACCAGCGAGGGAATGGGCACGATAGGTGGTGCCCGGGGGGCCATCGTTCCGCACGCTCCAGCGTGGGAATGCCGTTCGTGACGCTCCGCGTCACACCCAGCTTGCGGTAATGGGCGCTGCCATGAATTTTAAGCCGATTAATATCGGCAAAAATAACAAAATATCGTTTTCTGAACAAAATTTTAGCTTTTAATACCGATTTTTATCCGCTATAAAGGCATTCATAATCGTCATCGCTCGTCTGCTATGGTGATAAGTCCTTTGCATCCGCCCCTGGAGATATTTTCATGAGCCGTATCGTTTCTGTCGCTGCTACCCAGATGGCCTGTTCCTGGGATCTGGAAGCCAACATCGAGACCGCTGAAAAGCTGGTGCGTGAAGCTGCCGCCAAGGGTGCACAGATCATCCTGATTCAGGAACTGTTCGAAACCCCGTACTTCTGCCAGAAGCCGAACCCGGACTATCTGCAGTTGGCGACTACTATCGAATCCAACGTCGCAATCAAGCATTTCCAGAAGCTCGCCAAAGAGCTGCAGGTTGTTCTGCCGATCAGCTTCTTCGAGCTGGCCGGCCGTGCACGTTTCAATACCATTGCGATCATCGACGCAGACGGCACCAACCTGGGCATCTACCGCAAGAGCCACATCCCGGACGGCCCCGGCTACCACGAAAAGTACTACTTCAACCCGGGCGACACCGGCTTCAAGGTCTGGGAGACCCGCTACGCGAAAATCGGCGTCGGCATCTGCTGGGACCAGTGGTTCCCGGAGTGCGCACGCAGCATGGCGTTGCAGGGCGCAGAAATTCTGTTCTACCCGACCGCCATCGGCAGCGAGCCACACGACAAAACCATCAGCTCTCGCGACCACTGGCAGCGCGTGCAACAAGGCCATGCCGGCGCGAACCTGATGCCACTGATCGCCAGCAACCGCATCGGTAACGAAGAGCAGGATGGCTACGACATCACCTTCTATGGCTCGTCGTTCATTGCCAACCAGTTCGGTGAAAAAGTCGCCGAGCTCAACGAAACCGAAGAAGGCGTACTGGTCCACAGCTTCGACCTTGACGAGCTGGAGCACATTCGCAGCGCGTGGGGCACGTTCCGTGATCGCCGTCCGAACCTGTACGGCGCGGTGAAGACCCTCGACGGTTCGCTGGAGTCCTGATCGCCATGACCACGCTCAATAGCACGCCACGCGCCGACGGTTTCCACATGCCTGCCGAATGGGCACCGCAAACCCAGATCTGGATGGTCTGGCCCGAGCGCCCGGACAACTGGCGCCTGGGCGGCAAGCCCGCCCAGGCCGCCCACGTTGCCATCGCCAAGGCCATCGCCCGCTTTGAGCCGGTTACCGTGGGTGTGTCTGCCGCGCAGTACGACAACGCCCGCGCACGGTTGGACATGCCGAACATCCGGGTCGTGGAAATGAGCAGCAACGACGCCTGGGTGCGCGACAGCGGCCCGACGTTCGTCATTAACGAGCGTGGCGAAGTACGCGGTGTGAACTGGGAATTCAATGCCTGGGGTGGTTTCGACGGCGGGTTGTATGCGCCGTGGAACCTGGACTCTCAACTGGGCAGCAAGGTACTGGAAATCGAGCGCTGCCCGCGTTACGTCACCGAAGGCTTCGTGCTGGAAGGCGGCTCGATTCACGTTGACGGCGAAGGCACACTGATTACCACCGAAGAGTGCCTGCTCAATCGCAACCGCAACCCGCACCTGACCCGCGAACAGATCGAAGCAATCCTCGGTGATTATCTGGCTGTGGATAAAGTCGTCTGGCTGCCGGATGGTCTGTTCAACGACGAAACCGACGGGCATGTGGATAACTTCTGTTGCTACATTCGTCCGGGCGAGGTGTTACTGGCCTGGACCGATGATCCCGAAGACCCCAACTATTCACGTTGCCATGCGGCGCTGGGTATTTTGGAAAACACACTGGATGCAAAGGGGCGCGCGTTTATCGTTCATAAAATGCCGATTCCTGGCCCATTGTTCGCCACAGAAGAAGAATGTGCAGGCGTCGATCAGGTGCACGGCAGCCAGGAACGCAACCCTTCGGTGCGTTTGGCCGGGTCCTATGTGAACTTCCTTATCGTCAATGGCGGCATCATTGCGCCGAGCTTCGACGATCCGATGGACGAAAAGGCCCGTGAAATACTGCAAACGCTGTTTCCAGAGCACGAAGTGGTGATGGCACCTGGCCGTGAATTACTGCTGGGTGGCGGCAATATCCACTGCCTGACGCAACAGCAACCGGCACCTCACAACGCCTAGTTAGAAATAACTAGTAACATCGGATGGGCGCAACTGGTCCCGTTCTTGCTGTACCAAGCCCATCACCCGATGGGCTTTTTGTTTTTACCTGTCGAGTAACATCCTGTAACAGATGCGCAGGGCGCTATTCCTGAAGCAGGTTGGTAAACCTTCGTTTTTTTAGCTTGACTGTCATATGGCGTGAGTAGATTTAGCCCCTCATGAAATCAAGAGGTTTTCGTTATGAACGCAGGTATGAACCAGCAGCGTGCTCGTGGTTTTTCTGCTTCTCTCAGTAACGAGGCCCGCCAGCTAGTGGCGGATTGGTTAAGGACGACCAAGCCCGCGAAATCCAGACCGGATGTTCGCGCAATGTTGTTACAGCGTTACCCGGCAGGCCTGTTCAACGATGCCGAGCTCGAAGCGTTGCTCCGCGTGTTGACCGAGCGTGTTGATTGCTCCGGCAACCTTGGCTGAGCCGCTCTAGGCCGGCCATCTGCGTGTTTGACACCCCCGTGCGTCGGGACTAGGATTCGCGTCCCACCGTCTGCGGCTCAATCCTGTACGTGCATCAGCAGTCCACTGCGATGAATTCGTGTCGCCTTCTATACTGCTTGTTCAGAGGCTGGAGGCCCCGATAGCCATTGGCTGTCGCTGCAGCGCGTGTCAATTCGCAGAAAAGGAAGACAAGATGCTTAACAAACGTATGGGCATGCTCGCTTTGGGCATCATCAGCGCCAGTCAGGCCATGGCCGAAGGGCAGGCAGACTCGAAGGGTTTCGTCGAAGACAGCAGGCTGATCGTCAACCTGCGTAACGCCTACATCAATCGCGACTACAAGAACGACCGTGAAGACAAGTCCGAATGGGGCCAGGCTTTCATGGGCAACTTCGCGTCCGGTTTCACTCAGGGCACTGTGGGCGTCGGCGTTGATGCCTTTGCCCTGTACGGCATCCGTCTGGATGGTGGCAAGGGTCGCAGCGGCAATGGCGGCATCGACTTTTTCAAACAGGGTGACAGCGGCGCTGCTGCCGATGACCTGTCCCGTGCAGGCGCGGCGGTAAAGGCCCGTATCTCCAATACCGTCATCAAGTATGGCGACCAGATGCCTCAGTTGCCGGTGCTCAGTTACG
This sequence comes from Pseudomonas syringae group sp. J248-6, assembly GCF_032586995.1. Taxonomy (NCBI): domain Bacteria; kingdom Pseudomonadati; phylum Pseudomonadota; class Gammaproteobacteria; order Pseudomonadales; family Pseudomonadaceae; genus Pseudomonas; species Pseudomonas syringae group sp. J248-6. The sequence goes on from NZ_JAWHOP010000019.1 coordinate 91,526, forward strand.
ACAATTCCCGTCTGCTGCCGGAAAGCTACACCGGCACCATGATCACCTCCAAAGAGATCGACGGGCTTGAAGTGGTTGCCGGACGTTTCACCCAGGAGGCGCGTAAAAGTGCTGAGGGTCGCGACAGTGGTGATCTGAAAAGCATCAACGTCTACGGTGCCAGCTACAAGTTCACCGATGCATTCAGTGCCGCTTTCTACGCCTCCGACAACGAAGACGTGCTCAAGAAGCAGTACGTCAACCTGAACTACGTCTTTGCGCTGCCGCAAGATCAGTCGCTGACCTTCGACTTCAACGGCTACAAGACCAAGCTGGACAAGGACTTCACCACCAGCGATGCGCGTGACAACAAAATCTGGAGCCTGGCCGCGACCTGGGCTGTGGGCATCCACTCCTTCACCCTCGCACACCAGCGCAGCACCGGCGACATGGGCTACGCCTACGGCGGCTACCGCAACGATGGCGGCTTTGGTGATGGCGGCAACACCATCTACCTCGCCAACTCCTACTGGTCCGACTTCAACGGCAAGGACGAGCGCTCGTGGCAGGCTGCCTACGGCGTCGACCTGTCCGGTCTGGTCCTGCCCGGTCTGAGCTACAAAGCTGCTTATGTACGCGGCGACAACATTGACGACGGCACGCCTGGAAGCGGCGATGGCACCGAACGCGAGATCTTCAGCCAGCTGACCTACGTGGTTCAGAGCGGTCCGGCCAAGGACCTCTCGATCCGCCTGCGCAACTCGTTCCTGCGCGTCTCGGATGATGCGTTGGCGTACAACAGCGAAGGCAACGAGACGCGTATCTTCGTCGACTACCCGATCAACGTTTTTTGATCCGAGGGCGGCGGCCTGGTAAAGGCCGTCGCCTGACTCAGTCCGCGACCAACTGAACAAACACCGCGAAGCTGCCGAGGAATATCCAGAAAAAGCTGAACAGCCAAGGACTGCGCTTGGAGAACAGCAAGGACTTTTTCGGCCCGGTTTCGCTGGATTCCCAATCGCTGAACAGCGGCGAGTCGTCATAGGTCAGCCCGATGACCGGCTCGCTGAGCAGCAACTGAGCCTGTTTGTGATGCCAGTGCTGAATGATGTCGCACGCTGCCCGAATGCCCGGCCAGGCGAACAGCGTACTGAGCAGCCCCAGCAAGGCCAGCATCGGCGGCACCACCAGCGTGAACATCGCGCCCCATTCAGTGTTCATGTTCGCCATGGACGACGCGTAAGCAATCACCAGAAACGACTGCGCCGATAAATAGGCGTTGGTGCGGTTGGACAAGTTGGTGGTTTCGTAATGAATTTCGCGTCGATAGAAATCCAGCCGTTCCTTGGGCGAGCCAAACAATTTGACCTGCTGCTCATCCACCACGCTTTGGGGTGTCTGATCCGTAATGATTCTGGGCACTGGCGTTACCGATTTGTAAAAGATGCTGGATAGACTCCCTTGTGCATCGAGCAGTTCGGCTTAAATCCCCGCATACGGGACCGTTCATCCTGTGAGCACGTTTCGACGATCAGGGACATAGTCATGACCATCACCCCCACCCTACATACCGATCGTCTGCTGCTGACGCCCTTGCAGCTAGAGGATGCGCCAGCTATCCAGCAGCGTTTCCCGCTATGGGACATCGTGCAATACCTGAACAACCGCGTCCCTTGGCCTTACCCTGAGGACGGTGCGCTGCGCTACATTCAGGATGTTGCGCTGCCAGCCATCGCAAGCGGTACCGAATGGCACTGGATGATCCGCCTGCAAAGCGCGCCCCAAGAGATCATCGGCAGCATTACCCTCATGACCCACCACGGCAACAACCGCGGCTTCTGGCTACACCCGGACTGGCAAGGCAATGGCTACATGAAAGAGGCCTGCCGTGTGGTCAATCGACAGTGGTTCGAAGCACTGGGCATGCCCGTGATGCAAGTACCCAAAGCCGCCCCGAATGAAGCCTCGCGGCGTATTTCGATCAACGAAGGCATGCGCATAGTGAGCACACACGAGGGTGAGTTCGTCAGCGGGCGGTTCGAAGTGGAAGTTTGGGAGATGACGCGGGAGGAGTGGTTGCGCCTACACGAATAATAGTTACCTCTGTTTCCTTCCTGGTGATGTGTCCCTCAACCCTCTAGGCAGTCATGGCGCAGGCCTGTACCTTTCTTCGCTTAAGACAATACAGCGCTGTGAGCCTGCCGCATCTGCGAGAGCCGCGAGCTGAAAACCGGAGTGGCTCTGCAAAGCATGGAAGGCAAGAAGCTCAAAATTATGGTGTCCTCGACTGTCTACGGCGTGGAAGAGTTGCTGGACCGTGTCTACACGTTGCTGACCAGCTTTGATTATGAAGTGTTGATGTCTCACAAGGGCACCATTCCCGTGTCATCAGGACAGACCGCATTTGAAAACTGCCTGGCAGCGGTGCAACAGTGTGATTTGTTTCTGGGTATCATCACGCCTCAATACGGTAGCGGTGTGGACACCACTGGCATTTCCATCACCCATCAGGAAATGAAACTCGCTATCGAACTGAAGAAACCTCGGTGGTTTCTGGCTCATGATCGCGTTGTATTTGCGCGGACCTTGCTCAGGGAGCTGGGTTACAAAAATCAGGCGCTAAGGCAAACCCTCACTTTGAAGCCCAAGGCCACTTCGATCACTGATCTGAAAGTCATCGACATGTACGAAGACGCCACTATGGAGCAGTTGCCCTTGAGCGATCGCCAAGGCAACTGGGTTCAGAAATTTGATCGTGATGATGATGCCGGTCTGTTCGTTGTGGCTCAATTCTCGCGCTACCAGGATCTTGAGCAGCGCCTCATAGATCATTTGGGTGACAGTGAAATGGTCGCCCAGCGTTTGAAGGAAGACCATGAGTAGAAGCCCATCCCAACTCAAGAAACTGCTGCTGCTGGGCGAGAGCCAGAACCTTGAGCTCAAGGCACGCGCAAGCACTCAGATATGTGGGCCGCATGTTTGCGCCTTTCTCAACTCCCAAGGCGGCTACCTGCTATGCGGCGTCGACGATGATGGCCAGGTTCTCGGTGTGGATGACGCTCAGCGTGTGGCGCAGAAAATGGAGAGCCAGCTCAAAGCCCAGATCCAGCCCCCAGTATTATTTTCGGTTGAAGTGCAGGAGATCGATGATCGCCAAGTGCTGGTAATCGAAGTGCCCTCAGGCAAAGATGTCCCCTATGCCTTTCGAAATGATATCTACATCCGTCAGGGCGAAAGTACCGTAAAGGCCAGCGTCGATGTCATTCGCGATATGGTACTGCGCAAGCAGATTGAGCCAGAGCGATGGGAGCGACTGTTTTCCTCTGAGCTGGACGAGCAACAGCTATCTCGCACAGCCTGTCAGAAACTACTTTCTGCACCTCGTATCCCATTGGAAGTCAGGCAGTCCGAGCAGGGATTACTGCATCAGTTGCAGCTACTTTCACTCGCAAAATACGGTCGCCTTACCAACGCGGCCGATGTTTTACTCGCTCAGGATCCTGTGCGTCGTCATCCTCAGGCGCGAGTGCGAGCAGTTTGTTACAGCAGCAAAACCGCCAATGAGTATCAGGATCTGCAACATTTTGCAGGCCCGATGACAGAAGTGATCGAACAGTTATCCGCATTCATCATGCGTAACACCCCGGTCAAGGCGCGCTTTAGCCAAGGCCGCAATCAGCGTGAAGACTTACCGTTGTATCCGGAGATGGCTATACGTGAAGGTATCGTCAACGCTTTCGCTCATCGAGACTACAGCAGCTTTTCCGGCGGCATCAAAGTAGAAATCAGTCCGGTCCGACTGCAGATCTGGAACTCCGGCAGCCTTCCTGACGGCGTCGATGCGGACAAGCTCCAACAGGGCCATATTTCAGTGCTGCGCAATCCTGATATTGCCCACGCACTTTATTTACAGGGCTATATGGAAAAGCTGGGTCGCGGCAGCGTACTTATTCGTCAGGCCTGCGAAGAGAACGGCCTTGCGCCTCCTGTTTGGTATAGCGAAGGAAACTCTGGAGTCACCCTCACGTTCTTTACCCCGGAAGTCGCCCCGGAGGTCACCCCGGAAGTCACCCCGGAAGTCACCCCGGAAGTCGAAAAGCTGATTGTGCTCGTAAATGGAGATATCAAACGCATAGAGCTTCAGCACCAGTTGAAGCTGGCTGACGCGGAACACTTCCGTAAACATTACCTTTCGCCCGCGCTTGAGCAGGGCGTTCTTGCCATGACGATTCCGGAAAAACCGACCAGCAGCAATCAGCGATATCGTCTGACGAGCCTGGGGAAAATCGTTCGTAAGCGACTCGACGGGCAATGAGTGCCTTGACGATCAGGCCCGCCAACAAAAAAGCTAAAGTGGTCGCGGTTCCTGGATAGGGAACCTGACGGCGAGCTTTTGGTACGGGAGCAAACACACTGAAACAGATTCTAGAAAATGACCCCGACATCACCCTGGTAACGGTCCAGCCCGAAGACTTCGAAACCTTGGTGGCCATACGTATCGAAGCCATGCGCGAAAGCCTCGAGCGCGTTGGTCGGTTCGACCCGGTGCGCGCCCGAGAGCGTTTTCGTGAAGGGTTTTCTGCGTCATGCACACATTACATTCAGTTCGCCGGCAGTAAGGTCGGCTTCGTGGTCGTCAAACCGAGCAGCGACGGCCTGCTGCTGGATCACCTGTATATCAAGCCGGCTGTTCAAGGGCAGGGCATTGGTTCTGCCGTGCTTCGGCAGGTGTTCGCGCAAGCGGACGCAAGCGCATCCACAGTAAGAGTGGGCGCCCTGAAGGAAAGCGACTCCAACCGCTTCTACCTCCGCCACGGGTTTCAGCTCGTTGAGAGCGGCGAGTTCGACAACTACTACCTCCGCCCGCAACGTCTGCCGATGTGCTGACGGGTTGGGATATTAATCCGCAGTTGTCACGTTTTTGGCTGTACGCGCAGCTCGAGCTGACCAGCGAGAGCGTAGAGACCTAAATGATCTTTACAGCTGCTTGCAAAAATGGCCACTTTGCCTCACTGTAAATACAAATGTCATTACACTGGAGGATGCCCACATGGCGTCTATCAACGTTCGTATCGACGACGATCTCAAAGCGCGTGCTTACCTCGAGCTGGAAAAGCTTGGCGTCACCCCCTCGGAGTTGCTGCGCCAAACCCTGCAGTACGTAGCTGAGCGTGGTCAGCTGCCCTTCAAGACGGTTCTGCTGACAGAGGAAGACGAAGCGCTGTTGGCAACTGTGCGCGAGCGCCTTGCAGCTCCGCAGCGGGTCAAGGTTTCACTGGATGACCTATAACCTCGAATTCGATGCGCGGGCTCTAAAGGAATGGCACAAATTAGGGGATACCGTGCGTCAGCAGCTCAAGAAAAAGCTGGCTACGATTCTGGTTGCTCCGCGTGTTGAAGCCAATCGTCTGCATGCATTGCCTGACTGCTACAAAATCAAACTGCGCAGTAGCGGCTATCGGCTGGTTTATCAGGTTATTGACCAAGAGGTTGTGGTCTTCGTGGTTGCTGTGGACAAGCGTGAGCGAGAGGAGGTTTACCGTAAGGCTGCTGATCGGTTGGGCGGGTAAATGAGGAACGGGCCACTGCGTACTGAATGAAAACATAAGTTGCCTAGCCCGCCATCAGCTCTGGTACCAAACCATCGACAGTACGGTTGAGCGCCCTGAAAGAAAGCGACTCCAACCGCTTCTACCTCCGCCACGGTTTTCAGCTCGTTGAGAGCGGCGAGTTCGACAACTACTACCTCCGCCCGCAACGTCTGCCGATGTGCTGACGGGTTGGGATCAACCCGCCGAGGCAGCTTTCTCCGCCGCACGTGCAGCGAGCATCGCCGCTTCCGTTTCCTGAGTGTGCAGCTCACCTTTGTACGCCAGTTGATTGAAGAACATGCCGTCGATCTGATCTTTCGATGGCGTCGATGTCTTGGGAATAAACAACGCGCCCAGATCCAGCGAGCTGGCGAAGTTCTCCTTGGTCAGGTTGTACCGTCCCAGATAACTGCCGCTCCACGGTGAATCGGCATCGACCAGATCAATAGCCGTCTCCCGGTAAGTGGCGGCTGCAGCTTTCAGCCCACTGGACGCATTCAGCAGCGTGTTCAATTGCTGTGTGTCCGCATCGCTCAACTCACCGGAACTGTTGGTCGCCTTCAGATTGCCGTTTGCCTCAATCGTGAAGCCAAACTTCTTGCTGGCCAGATCCGGATAGACAGACGCCAGCGTCGACTTGAACGCTTCATACGAAGTCTTCAACGCCTCCGTAGAGTTAGTATGTTGCGCCGCCTTCTGCGGGAAGTCAGGTGACTGCGAACGGCCTATCCAGGTATCGACTGCTTGCATCGGCTCAGTGGTTGCAGGCACTTCGGTACTCGGGTGGTAAACAACGGCAGGCGTGTTGGCGGCAGCGTTCTTCAGCGCTTCTTTCTGCGCATCGGTGAGCGGCTGCGGCGTGAGCGTGATGCCGGAATTGGGCAGGGTGATGGTGGGAGAGGTGTTGTTGCCGGGGGTTAGTGAGATAACCATTTCATCGATCCATGATTGCGGGGTTGTATGGGGGGTATCGAC
>NZ_JAWHOP010000020.1:0-79087 GCF_032586995.1 Pseudomonas syringae group sp. J248-6
CCTCTTGACGACGCAGAGCGTCGAGAACTGCATTCCCACGCTGGAGCGTGCGGAACGATAATCTCAACTATCGTGCGGCGCTCTGCGTCGCATGCCGTTCTGGACGCTCCGCGTCCTCTTGACGACGCAGAGCGTCGAGAACTGCATTCCCACGCGGGAGCGTGCGGAACGATAATCTCAACGATCGTGCGGCGCTCTGCGTCGCATGCCGTTCTGGATGCTCCGCGTCCTCTTGACGACGCAGAGCGTCGAGAACTGCATTTCCACGCGGGAGCGTGCGGAACGATCATCGCAACTATCGTGCGTCGCTCTGCGTCGCATGCCTTTCTGGACGCTCCGCGTCCTCTTGACGACGCAGAGCGTCGAGCACTGCATTCCCACGCTGGAGCGTGCGGAACGATAATCTCAACTATCGTGCGACGCTCCGAGTCTCGCTCTCTACACCTTCTTGTACAGCTGGCTGCCTTCCTGCTTGAAGCGCTCGGCCTGCTCGGCCAGGCCTTTAGCAACGTCGACATCCACCGCCTCGATCCGCTGGTTGGCGGCGTACTCGCGTACTTCCTGGGTGATTTTCATCGAGCAGAATTTCGGCCCGCACATGGAACAGAAATGCGCGACCTTGGCCGAGTCCTTGGGCAGGGTTTCGTCGTGGTACGAGCGTGCGGTGTCCGGGTCCAGGCCGAGGTTGAACTGGTCTTCCCAGCGGAACTCGAAACGCGCCTTGCTCAAGGCGTTGTCACGGATCTGCGCGCCAGGATGGCCTTTGGCAAGGTCCGCTGCGTGAGCAGCAATTTTGTAGGTGATGATCCCGGTCTTCACGTCATCCTTGTTCGGCAGCCCCAGGTGCTCTTTGGGCGTGACGTAGCACAGCATGGCGCAACCGAACCAGCCAATCATCGCAGCACCGATGCCCGACGTGATGTGGTCATACCCCGGCGCAATATCGGTGGTCAGCGGGCCGAGGGTGTAAAACGGCGCTTCGTCGCAGCATTCCAGCTGCTTGTCCATGTTCTCCTTGATCAACTGCATCGGCACATGACCGGGGCCTTCAATCATGGTCTGTACGTCGTGCTTCCAGGCGATCTTGGTCAGTTCACCCAAGGTTTCCAGCTCACCGAACTGCGCCGCATCGTTGGCGTCGGCAATCGAGCCCGGACGCAAGCCATCGCCCAGCGAGAAGCTGACGTCGTATGCCTTCATGATTTCGCAGATGTCTTCGAAATGGGTGTACAGGAAGTTTTCCTGGTGATGCGCCAGGCACCACTTGGCCATGATCGAGCCTCCACGGCTGACAATCCCGGTCACACGCTTGGCGGTCAGCGGCACATAACGCAGCAACACACCGGCGTGGATGGTGAAGTAATCAACGCCCTGCTCGGCCTGCTCGATCAGCGTGTCGCGGAACAGCTCCCAGGTCAGGTCCTCGGCCGCACCGCCGACTTTCTCAAGAGCCTGATAGATTGGCACAGTGCCGATCGGCACCGGCGAGTTGCGGATGATCCATTCGCGGGTTTCATGAATATGCTTGCCGGTGGACAGGTCCATGACCGTGTCCGACCCCCAGCGAATGCCCCAGGTCAGCTTGGCAACTTCTTCTTCGATGGAAGAACCCAGCGCGCTATTGCCGATGTTGCCGTTGATCTTCACCAGGAAGTTGCGGCCGATGATCATCGGTTCCAGTTCGACGTGGTTGATGTTGGCCGGGATGATCGCGCGACCACGGGCGATCTCTTCGCGCACGAACTCGGCAGTGATTTCCTTCGGGATGCTCGCGCCGAAGCTGTGCCCGGCATGTTGCTGGGTCAGCAGGCCAGCGGCACGGGCTTCCTGAAGCTTCATGTTTTCGCGGATGGCGACGTATTCCATCTCGGCGGTAATGATGCCCTGACGCGCATAGTGCATCTGGCTGACGTTGGCACCCGCCTTGGCACGGCGCGGGTTGCGCACATGCGCAAAGCGCAGCGCAGTCAGTTCGGCGTCGCTCAGGCGTTGCTGGCCGAAGTTGGAACTCAAGCCCGCCAGGCGCTCGGTGTCGTTGCGCGAGTCGATCCACGGCGAGCGAACATCCGCCAGGCCTTTTCGCACATCAATGATCACATTGGGGTCGGTGTACGGGCCGGAGGTGTCATAGACCGTGACCGGCGCGTTGATCTCACCGCCGAAGTCAGTCGGTGTGACGTCCAGGGTAATTTCGCGCATCGGCACGCGGATGTCCGGGCGTGAGCCCTGAACGTAGATTTTCTGCGAACGGGTAAACGGCTGTACCGATCCGGAATCGACTTGTGCCGACTCGCTCAAATGGGCTGCATTTTTTAGTGTTGTACTCATCACGGCTCTCCAGACATCCGGTTGCGGATTTATTGTCGGAGTGACCTGACGTGACGGACGGGTGCACCAGTGCTGGTGCTGAGTATCGAAAGGAGGCGTACGCTGTTCATTTTTTGAACAGTCGACCCCGGACGATACTCAAGAGGACTCGCCGGGAGACGAGAAATCTTGTTCCCTACGCAGGCGCTAACCTGATCAGGTTCAACGGGATCCGGTTTAACCGATCTCAGCCTCACAGCAAGGCACCCCGACAAGAACGCGATCAGTCTATGCCGGGGCGCGGTCGCAATGCCAGCCTATTTGCACAGGGCTCGATAAATGGCGCAAATCGCCGATTGTTGCTAAAAGAGTCTGGCTCTACACTCGCTAACCCGGTTTCTCTTGAACCGTGATTACTTTCTTCATGAACAGGGAATGCCTCATGCTGCGCAAACTTTCGTTGGTTGTGGCCGTTTCGTTTGCGTCCAGCGGCCTGACGTGGGCAGCCGATATGCCACTGCCGACCCAGACAGGTCTGCTGAATGTCTATCAGCAGGCGGTGGACAACAATGCCGACCTTGCGGCATCCCGCGCCGATTACGATGCCCGTAAGGAAGCCGTACCGCAGGCCCGCGCAGGTTTGCTGCCAAACATTTCCGGCAGCGCACAAAGCAACAATACCCGCACCAGTATCGACCAGCCCAGAGCCGTTGCCACCCGCAGCGGTAACGTCTATCAAGCCACCCTGAGCCAGCCGATCTTCCGTGCCGACCGCTGGTTCCAGTTGCAGGCCGCCGAGGCGAGCAACGAGCAGGCGGCACTCGAGCTGTCGGCTACCGAGCAGAACCTGATCCTGCAAGCGGCACAAAGCTATTTCAGCGTGCTGCGCGCCCAGGACAATCTGGCCTCGACCAAGGCCGAGGAGGCAGCGTTCAAACGCCAGCTCGATCAGGCCAACGAGCGTTTCGATGTTGGCCTGTCGGACAAGACCGACGTGTTGCAGGCGCAGGCCAGCTACGACACCTCGCGCGCCAGCCGGATTCTCGCCAAGCGCCAGGTGGACGATGCGTTTCAAGCACTGGTGACGCTGACCAATCGTGAATACAACTCTATCGAAGGCATCGTGCATACCTTGCCGGTGCTGGCGCCAACGCCAAACGATGCCAAGGCCTGGGTCGATACCGCAGCACAACAGAACCTCAACCTGCTGGCCAGTAACTACGCGGTCAACGCTGCCGAGGAAACCCTGCGTCAGCGCAAGGCCGGGCATGCCCCGACACTCGATGCCGTGGCGACTTATCAGCGTGGCGACAACGACGCACTGGGTTTCAGCAACCCTAACTACACCGGGCGCAATTATGGCGGCGACGTCGAGCAGCGCAGTATTGGCGTGCAGTTGAATATCCCGATCTACAGCGGCGGCCTGACCAGTTCACAGGTACGCGAAGCCTATGCGCGCCTGAGCCAGAGCGAGCAACGCCGTGAAAGCCTGCGTCGTCAGGTGGTGGAAAATACGCGCAACCTGCACCGTGCGGTGAATACCGATGTCGAGCAGGTGCAGGCCCGCAAACAGTCGATCATCTCTAACCAGAGCGCACTGGAAGCCACTGAAATCGGTTATCAGGTGGGCACCCGCAACATTGTCGATGTGCTGGATGCGCAGCGCCAGTTGTATGCTTCTGTGCGTGACTACAACAACACACGCTATGACTACATCCTCGACAACCTGCGCCTCAAGCAGGCAGCAGGCACCCTGAACCCGGGCGACCTGCAGGATCTTTCACGCTACCTGAAGGCTGATTACAACCCGGACAAGGACTTCCTTCCGCCCGACCTGGCAACTGCCGCACAGAAGAACTTCGAGCGACCTGCAAAGCGCTGACAGGTGACGCAGAGCGTCACGAAATGCATTACCACGCTGGAGCGTGAGGAACGAGAATCTCGACTATCGTGCCCATGCTCCGCGTGGGCATGCCGTTCCGGACGCTCTGCGTCCTCCCCGACTCAGCGTTTGCCCATCAACCGCCCGATTCCGTCGAGCAGACGTTGCAGAGCGCCCTGATTGGCCTTCATCACCGCAAGCCCTGCATCGGCCATGCCGCGAGCCTGCTGTGGCTGGTCGAAAAGCCCCTGCACGGCGGTCGCCAGCGTGGTCGCATCGCTGATTTCCTGCAACGCACCGGCAGTGCGCAGCATGGCGGCAATCTCGAGGAAGTTGAACAGGTGCGGGCCGCTGAGTACCGGTTTGGCCAGCGCCGCAGGCTCCAGCAGGTTGTGACCGCCGTTAGGCACCAGGCTGCCGCCCACAAAAGCGATATCCGCCAGCGCATAGAGAAACAGCAATTCGCCCATGGTATCGCCCATCAGCACTGAGACGTCCGGCGTGACAGCCTGTGCGGATGAGCGCCGAACCGTCGCAAAACCCTGCTGCTGACACAGCGCATGCACGCTGTCGAAACGCTCGGGATGACGCGGCACCAGGATCAGCAGCGCATCAGGATGGCTCGTCAATAACGTGCGATGAGCTGAAAGAACGCTTTCATCCTCGCCCGCATGGGTGCTGGCGGCGATCCATACCGGGCGCTGCGTCGCCTGCCATTGCTCACGCAAGTGCGCGGCACGTTCCAACAATTGCGGGTCAATGCTCAGGTCGAACTTGATCGAGCCGGTCACCGCAACGCACTCGGGACGCGCGCCCAAGTCACGGAAGCGCTGCGCCTCGACTTCTGTCTGCACCGCGAACCAGGCCATTTGCGCCAGCATCGGCCGGGCAAGCCTGGCAAAGCGCGCATAGCCCCTTGCCGAGCGCTCCGAAAGCCGCGCATTGGCGAGCACCACAGGGATCCCGCGCAGGGCGCATTGGTGGATGTGGTTGGGCCACAGCTCGGTTTCCATGATGATGCCCAGCCGGGGCTGCACATGATCGAGAAAACGCCCTGCCGCCCAAGGCAAGTCATACGGCAGGTAGCAATGCTGAATGCGCGGTTCGCTGGCGAACAGCGCCTTGATTCGTTCCGAACCTGTGGGCGTCATGCAAGTCACAGTGATCGGCAGTTGGGGGTATTGCAGCAGCAGCGCGCGAATCATCGGCGCGGCCGCGATGCTTTCGCCCACTGACACCGCATGCACCCAGATACCACCGCGCTGCATGGCAGGCAGACCGCTGGCGAACCGCTCGCCGATGCGTTGGCGATACGCCGGAGCCTTGCGCGCACGTAACCACAGGCGCAGGGCAACCAGTGGCAGGCCGAGATGAAACAGTAGGGTATAAAGGGTTCTATTCATGGGCGCGGAGTTTATCAGCCCGCCATCACAAGTCGCTAGAATGCGCAGCCTGACGAAAAGGAATGCACCATGAACGCTTATTACCTGCTGGCTATCGCCGTTTGCGCGGAAGTCATCGCCACCACCTCCATGAAAGCCGTGAAAGGGTTCAGCACTCCCCTGCCGTTGTTGCTGCTGATCACCGGTTATGCGATTGCATTCTGGATGCTGATTCTGGTGATGCGCACGATCCCGGTCGGCATCACCTACGCCATTTGGTCGGGCATGGGCATTGTCATGGTGAGCATTGCGGCGTTCTTCATCTACGGCCAGAAACTCGACCTGCCCGCGTTGTTGGGCATGGGCATGATTGTGGCTGGCGTAGCGGTCATCCAGTTGTTCTCGAAAACCGCCGGGCATTGAAAAGCCGATCCTTTATAATGCTCGTACTTTTTGCTCACTGAGGTGCTCATGCCATCGGTTATTTCCACTGACGTGCTGATTGTCGGGGCTGGCGTAGCCGGTCTATGGCTCAACGCCCGGTTGCGTCGTCAAGGGTTCTCGACAGTGCTGGTAGAAAGCGCCAGCCTGGGTGGCGGGCAAAGCCTCAAGTCTCAGGGGATCATCCACGGCGGTGCCAAGTACGCGCTGCACGGTGCGCTTTCCGGTGCCTCCGAGGCCATCGCCGACATGCCGCGCCGCTGGCGTGAAGCTCTTGATGGCAAAGGCGAGCTGGACCTGTCCGGTGTACGCCTGCTGTCCGAGGCCCACTACTTGTGGTCGCCGGGCACCATCGCCGGCAACCTCACCAGCTTCTTCGCCAGCAAGGCGGTGCGCGGCCGTGTGGATCAGGTCAAGGGCGAGCAATTACCGCCCGCACTGCAAAACCCCAAATTCAAGGGCAAGGTCTATCGCCTCGCGGAACTGGTGGTCGATGTACCAAGCCTGATCGGGCGACTCGCCGAGCTGGCCGGTGACAGCCTGCTGGCCGGTCAGAGCATCGAGCCGCTGTACGAGGGTGATGAGCTGATCGGGCTGCGCGTCGATGGGCGCGATATTCATGCCCAGCGCATCGTACTCAGTGCTGGCGGTGGCAACGCCGACCTGCTCAATGCACTTGGCGTGTCGCAACCGCAGATGCAGCGCCGCCCCTTGCACATGGTGCTGGTCAAGGGCCCGACCCTGAAACCGCTGTTCGCCCACTGCCTGGGTGGCGGTCCCAAGCCGCGCATCACGGTCACCACCCACCCTGCGGCTGACGGCCAGTGTGTTTGGTATCTGGGCGGCGATCTGGCTGAGGCCGAGGGCGTGGTGCGCGAGCCGGACGCGCAGATCGCCGTCGCCCGCAAGGAGCTTGAAGCCCTGCTGCCGTGGGTCGACCTGAGTCAGGCGCAATGGGCGACCCTGCGCGTGGACCGTGCCGAGCCTGCCCAGTCGGGGCTGGTGCGGCCAGACAACGCCTTTCTCGACAGCCAGCGTCGCCTGATGGTTGGCTGGCCGACCAAACTGGCACTGGCTCCGGACTTCGCTGACCGGGTTCTGTCGCAGCTTTCGAGAGATGGCATTCACCCGACACCGCAGTCACCACTGGTTGATGTACCAAGGCCGCCGATGGCCATACCTGTCTGGGATGAGCTGCTGCCATGAGCCTGAAAACCCTGCACGACCTACATCGCCCGCTGGGCAATAGCGGCCTGAACGTATCGCCGCTGGGTCTGGGCACCGTCAAGCTGGGCCGCGACCAAGGCGTCAAATACCCTAGCGGTTTCAAGATTCCCGATGACCAGCAGGCGCAGATGCTGCTGCGCATGGCTCGCGACATGGGCATCAACCTGATCGACACTGCACCCGCCTATGGCACCAGCGAAGAGCGCCTGGGACCGCTGCTGCGCGGTCAGCGCCAGGACTGGGTGATTGTCAGCAAGGTCGGCGAAGAATTCGATAACGGCCAGTCGAGCCATGACTTCAGCGCTGAACACACCCGCAAATCGGTCGAGCGCAGCCTGAAACGTATTGAAACCGATTTTCTCGATCTGGTGCTGGTGCATTCGGACGGCAATGATCTGGCGATTCTTAACGAGGCCGAGGTATATCAGACGCTCGCCGACCTCAAGCGCGAAGGCAAGATTCGCGGCTTCGGCTTTTCCGGCAAGACGGTCGAAGGCGGTTTGCTGGCATTGCGCGAAGGTGATTGTGCGATGGTCACCTACAACCTCAACGAGCAAGGCGAGAAACCGGTGCTGGATTACGCTGCCGCCCATGGCAAAGGCATCCTGGTGAAGAAAGCGCTGGCCAGTGGTCATGTCTGTCTGACGCCGGGCATGGACCCGGTGCAGGCCAGTTTCCAGCTACTGTTTGAACATCCGGCGGTTGCCAGTGCTATTGTCGGCACCATCAATCCGTTGCACCTGGCGCACAACGTTGCAACTGCCGCTGCCGTGATTTGCCGTCAAGCCTGATTGAGGCGGCCGACCCCAACGCAAGAAGGAGCCGTTATGCCGCGAACACTGATCCGCAAAAACCCCAGCAACTTCAAGACCCTGCCGCTGTTTGTCGAGGCCACGCCGGAAGGCCTGAGCTACCAGAGCATCGGCATGCCGATGAACTTCGCGCAGACCTTGCAGCGGCGGCGCAAGATCGACGTGCCGGACACCGAACGTTTCTCCACCGAGCTTGCCAATCTGGGGGTGTCCGTTCGCCTTACCGTCAGCTGGCAGAATCGCGATTACTGGGTGCTGGTTCGCCAGCGTCGCCAGGACCGTGGCGACGTCGTACTCAAGCTGATCTCGGGTTATGTGCCGGCCCACGAACTGACCCTGCCACTGCATACCGCCATTCAGGAAGTGGCCGAAGAGTGCATGATCGAAACGCCTCAGGGCTGGCTGAGTGGACTGTTCAAAGAGACCTGGCTGCCTGCGCCATATGCCGCTGCACTGCATTATCGCGAGGCCATGCCCTTTCGTCTGAGCCCGCTCTCCGGCGCAGCGCGGCCGGTGCGAAGCGGCAGCCTGACACTGCTGGAGCGCCCACGGGCTTATGTGCATTTACCCACCGCGTCCTTGCAGCTGATTTACGACATGCGTCTGGAAATCCCCAAGGAAGCGCGCCCGGTCAGCCTTTTCCATGTCGATGAAGTGTTGGAAAACGATCAACTGGTCGCCCGCCTTAACCGCAGCAAACCCGACCTGTACCTGATGCCGCTGGAAAATGGAGTGCCGCTGCCCGAGCTGTACACGCTCAAGCGTGACAAACTGATCCCGGCTGGCACCCGAGGGCTGTACCTGGCCGAAAGTTTCGCCGCGCAGGATGGCTGGATCGTGCGAGAGGAACGAATTCGCTGGAAGGACTGGCTACGCCAGCAGGGCATGGCCCCACCGGCGAAGAAGTCAGGACTGAAACGCCTGACCGGAAAAGCTCGGGAGCTGCTGCACGCCATGAGCGGCAAGCTGTGAGCCTCAAGCCTTTTGATTTGCCTTGGCTTGCAGCTTGCGGCTGAAAACTACGCCTGCCCGCGGATCTTCTCGACAATTGCCGTGGTCGAGCTGTTTTCCACCAGCCCCAACACACGCACATCGCCACCGTACGCCTGGACGATATCGGCACCGACCACCTGATCGACGCCGTAATCACCGCCTTTGACCAGCACGTCCGGCTTGACGTGACTCAGCAGATTTTCAGGGGTGCCTTCGGGGAAGCTGATCACCCAGTCCAC
Organism: Pseudomonas syringae group sp. J248-6; assembly: GCF_032586995.1. NCBI lineage: Bacteria > Pseudomonadati > Pseudomonadota > Gammaproteobacteria > Pseudomonadales > Pseudomonadaceae > Pseudomonas > Pseudomonas syringae group sp. J248-6. The sequence goes on from NZ_JAWHOP010000020.1 coordinate 9,284, forward strand.
TGCACCCAAGCCTGCCAGCACGGCCATACGCCGGTCAACGCTGTTGATCGGACGGCCCGGCCCTTTCAGGCGGCTGACAGACGCGTCATCGTTGACGGCCACGATCAGACGATCACCCAGCGCCCGCGCCTGCTCCAGGTAGGTCACATGACCGGCGTGAAGAATGTCGAAGCAGCCATTGGTGAAGACGATTTTTTCCTTGTGCGCGCGCGCATCATCGACCGCCAGCAACAGTTGCTCCAGCCCCAGCACGCCGCGTTCGGAACCTTCTTCGCGCTGAATGGCGCGGCGCAGTTCCGGGGCGCTGATGGCTGCAGTACCCAGCTTGCCGACCACAATGCCTGCTGCCAGATTAGCCAGCGCCACCGCATGCGGCAGTTCCTCGCCCGCAGCAATCGCTGCCGCGAGAGTGGAAATTACCGTGTCACCGGCGCCGGTCACATCGAACACTTCGCGAGCACGGGCCGGCAGGTGCAGCGCCTGCTGATCAGGACGCAGCAGGGTCATGCCGTGCTCACCGCGGGTCACCAGCAGAGCGCCCAGGTCAAGCTCCTGCATCAACTGCGCACCTTTGGTGACCAGCTGTGCCTCGTCTTCACAATGCCCGACGATGGCTTCGAATTCACTGAGGTTCGGCGTAATCAGGCTGGCACCGCGATAGATCGTGAAATCCTTGCCCTTGGGATCAGCCAACACCGCTATACCGCGCTTGCGGGCGGCCTGAATCAGCGCCTGATGGTTTTTCAGTGCACCCTTGCCGTAATCGGACAGGACCAGCACCTTGATGCCATCGAGCAGGCTGTAGACCTCTGCACTCAGTGCCAGCGGGTCAGTGTTGAACGGTTCTTCGAAGTCGATACGCAGTAACTGCTGATGGCGACTCATGACGCGCAACTTGACGATGGTCGGCTGATCGGCAATACGCTGAAAACGCGCCAGCACACCCGCTGCTTTCAGGCTGTTGGTCAGACTTTCTGCGGCCTCGTCGTCACCCGTCACACCGACCAGCGAAGCCGGTGCACCCAGCGCAGCGATGTTCAAGGCCACGTTGGCAGCGCCGCCCGGACGGTCTTCGATCTGATCGACCTTGACCACAGGCACCGGCGCCTCAGGGGAAATACGCGAGGTACCACCATGCCAGTATCTGTCGAGCATGACATCGCCAACCACCAGGACAGGGGCCTGATCAAAGCGCGGCATGTATAGCTTCATGGAACAACCCGTACTTGAAAAATGGACAGGGGCGGAATCTTAGCACAGGGGTTTATAACCGACAGGCTGTTGAATCACACCGCCCGAAGGCAGGCAGGCCACAGGGGCCCGCCCGGTGAGAGCGAAATCAGACTGCGCCGACAGGTGACGGCTCGTCCAGCCCCATGGCATGCAGACGGGCGTAATAGCCGTTCTGTGCCAACAACTCGGTATGCGTACCGCGCTCGACGATCTGCCCGGCGTCCATGACCAGAATCATGTCAGCCTTTTCGATGGTCGAAAGGCGGTGAGCGATGACCAGCGTGGTACGGCCCTTCATGACGTGATCCAGCGCCGCCTGGATGTGGCGTTCGGACTCGGTGTCCAGCGCCGACGTGGCTTCGTCGAGGATCAGCAGCGGTGCGTTTTTAAGCAGTGCGCGAGCAATGGCCAGACGCTGCCGTTGACCACCGGACAGCAGCACGCCGTTTTCGCCCACCTGAGTATCGAACCCCTGCGGCAACTGGTCGATGAACTCTTTGGCGTAGGCATCGGCGGCGGCCGCTTCGATGTCGGCACGCGGGGCACCTGCCAGATCACCATAGGCAATGTTGTTGGCGATCGTGTCGTTGAACAGCGTGACGTTCTGGTTGACCTGGGCGATGTGCTTGCGCAGGTTGCGCAAACGGTAGTCGTTGATTTCAACGCCATCGAGCAGGATGTTGCCCATCTCGTGCCCGTAAAAACGCGGTATCAGGTTGGCCAAGGTCGATTTACCGCTGCCGGACCGGCCTACCAGCGCGATCATCTGCCCAGGCGCTGCGGAGAAACTGATGTCGTTCAACACCTGACGCTCGGTCTGCGGGTAGAAGAAGCTGAGGTTCTTCACCTCAAGATGGCCAGTCACGCGATCACGCTCGATGGTGCCGGTATCGACTTCTTCTTCCACGTCCAGTTGTTCGAAGATGCTCTCGGCACCGGCGACGCCTTTCTGGATCGTCGAACTGACTTCCGACAACTGGCGAATAGGCTTGGGCAACAGACCGGCAGCAGTGATGTAGGCAACCAGATCGCCCGCGGTGGCATCACCTCGCAGGAACAGAACCAGAAACATCAACACCGCCATGGCGCTGTAGATCACCAGTTGCAGCATCGGCGTGTAGATGGCACCGGTTTTGGTCATGCGCAGTTGTTTGCGTGTATTGCTGTCACTGGCCTGAGCGAAGCGGTTCTGTTCGTAGGACTCGCCACCGAAGCTGCGTACCACGCGATAGCCCTGAATGGTTTCCGAGGCAACGTGCGTAACATCGCCCATCGCTACCTGAATCTTCTTGCTCTGCTTGCGGAATTTCTTGCTCGCACTGCCGACCATGACGGCAATCAGCGGCAGGATGGCGAGCATGACCAGGGTCAGCTTCCAGTTCATCATCAACAGATAGATGAACAGGAACACCACAGTCAGACCTTCACGAATCACCACTTTGATGGCATCGGTGGCGGCACCGGTGACCATCGTGACGTTGAACGTGATACGCGAAATCAGGTGGCCGGAGTTGGTCGTATCGAAGTAACGATTGGGCAGTACCAGCAGCTTGTTGAACAGCTCCACCCGCAGGTCATGGACCAACCCGAGAGACACCTTGGCCAGAAAGTAGTTACCCAGGAAAGAGCCAAGCCCCTGCCATGCGGCGATCAGAACGATCAGCAACGGCACTGCCTGCAACAGTTGCAGCTCGCGCAGATAAGGCACATTGGGGAACAGCACGGCTTCAGGGTTGGTCAGGCCATCGACGAAGTATTTGAGGATGCCGGCAAGCATCGGCTGGGTCGAGGCGAAGATCACGAAACCAATGATGCTGAGCAGGAAGATGCCCACATACGGACGCACATAAGACAACAGACGGAAATAGATTTTCACGCTGGAAGTCGAGGACGATTCGGAGGTTGTCATGAGAATCCGTCGTATTAAAAAGAGGCCGAATTGTATCACAGCGGTTTTCGAGGCTGCCTGCTGCGGTAACATAGGCGGCTCGTCCATTCCCTGAGGTTTCTGATTGCTGCTTGAAACCGGCAAAGCAGGCTTCTGTATGACGACCAGTAGCCCTTGGGGCGTAAAAACCGGAGTATCGATGCAAGCGTTTGACCACGCCCATTACCTTGATCTGGTTCAAGGTGCCGAAGTGCTTGAAGCCGATGGCACGGGCGACAAAGTACTACGTCTGCGTGACGGCTCCATGTTGAAATTGTTTCGACGCAAACGCCTTGTCAGCTCGGCAGCCTGGTATCCCTATGCCCAACGCTTCGCAGACAACTGTGAAACGCTGATCAAACGCGGCATTCCCTGCCCGCGCATACGCTCGGTAAGCCGCATCGCCGAAATCGAGCGCGATGCAGTGCATTATGATCCGCTGGCAGGCTTCACCCTGCGCCAGCTTTTGGGCAGTGCGGTGGCCGACGACAAGCTGCGCAGGCAACTGGGAAGCTTCATTGCCCACCTGCATGAAAAGGGCATCTACTTTCGCTCGGCCCATCTCGGCAACGTTATCCTCACACCGGAAGGCACCCTCGGCCTGATCGACATTGCCGACATGAAAACCTACCGCCGCGCATTGCGTAAAAGCCTGCGTCTGCGCAACTTCAAGCACATGTTGCGCTATCAGGAAGATCGCCAATGGCTGCTGGACAACGGCAACCCGGCGTTTCTGGATGGCTACATGAGCGCTCAGAGCCTGTGCGACACCAGCGAACTGGTTCAGGCTATTCAGTAACGCTTTCACAAAAAATGGCCGCTTTCGAAGCGGCCATTTTTTATCTTACTGCAGCTGCCGGAGCCGATGCGCCTGCACAATACGGCCCAGCACCATCGTTGCCGGTAACAACACCAGCACCCAGAGCTCATCCGGGTTACCGACCAACTGGCCGCCGTCGAAGTTAAGCATGACCAGCGCGCACACCAGGTAGAGACCCCAGGCATCGCCGTTGCGCAAGGCGTTCCACAGCGTCATCGCCATAACAACCAGAAACATCACCAGCGAAGCGGCACCGGTGTACAGGCCCAGCGACACGAAAATATTGTGCGGGTGCTGGATCGGTATGCCGCCCGTCAGGGTCTGGGTCGTGTAGAAATCGACACCACAGCCGAGCACCCAGCCGCAGCGACGCCATTCACCGGTCATGATTTCAAACAGCTCGATGCGGTAGGAATCCCCTCTGACCATCAGCAGGGCGACCCACTGTTCATCCTTGACGAACCAGAAGGCTGCCGCCGCCACGACGCCCAGCGCCAACAAGGCGACTATCGTGCGCAATGGAAAACGGTACAGCGCATAGGCGCTGCAGACGGCGAACAGAACCGCGCAACCCACCAGCGCGGTGCGGGTCTGGACGACAAAGGCCGTTAACACCAGAGTAACAAGAACAGCACACACCGCTTCAATCCAGCGCCGTTCTCTGGCCCATAGCGGCAGTGCCAGGGCGAGGCTGCAAACCAGCCAGGCGCTGGTGTAGATCACATTCTCCATACGTGCCGGAAGAATGGCCACACGCTGACCGAACTCGAATTTTCCGGTCACCCAGCTATAAATGCTGCCGAGCAGGATGTACAGGCAGATGGCCCAGAACATGCCTCGCACGAACAAACCGCGCCGGAAGAAACCGTTTTCCGTAATCCCGGCCACGACAAAGACAAACAGGCTGACGTAGACAATGTGCTTGTAATACTGAAACTCCTGCGCTTGCAGCGCCGGCACCAGAAAGCACGCCATGAATACAGCCCAGGCTATGCCCAGCGGTTCTGCAAACACCCCGGCGCCGCGGTACTTGATCAAGAAGAACAAGCCCGGCAAGGCGGTGAATGCGTAAAACAGATTGTTGGTGATCTTGGCTGACGGGTTAAGAATAAAACTCAGCAGAAAGACAACAATCGCTACGGTGAAATACGTCTGTACTTTGCTACTGGGGATTTTGATTCGGTCAACTGACATTATTGAGCAACCAACCTGTTACCAGACCAGCGAGCACAGCGATGATCAGCTTGACGCGATCACGACGCTTGCGACGCTGTTTGTCGAGCCGCTCCTGCGGCACCACCACATGCTCACCGAACCCGGTGTGCAATACGGCATCATTTTCCAGGATCAGAGCGTAACGGTTTTGCGCGGCAAATAATTGTGAAAGTTTCTTCTCGCCACCATGCCCGGCATACGGCGCATGCTGCTGGTAATCAGCCAGACGGCGCAGCCCGGGATTGAAGGAAAACCCCTGCCACTCCGGCTTGTGCGAACCCAGTTTGTAAAACGGGATACCTTCGACCACTTCACGCTCGTTCAAATAGACATAGGGGCTGTGAATACGCAGATCATGATTGTAGCTGCGCAACCAGACTTGCAATGCCTGAGGATCGTGCTTGAGCAGCGTCATTGATTCTTCAATGAAGTGCGGGCGGTAGAAATCCCAGTCATCCTCGCAATGGAAAACCCAGGATGTCTCGACCAACGAATAGGCCGCATCGACAGAGCGCATCTGCCCCAGCTTGGGGTTGTTGATAATGAAACGTGTATGCGGGCGCCAGTGTTCGGGAATGCAGGCCTGAACCTGAGCATCACCCGAATCTTCGGTAATCAGCACATGGCGTATGGGCGCGGTATTGAAACGGTCGAACGTTTCCAGGGTGCTCTTCAACAAGTCGAATCGACCACAACTGGTGACGACCAGCGTAATGTCGCTGTTTTCGCTGAATACCATCATTCGTTCCCAATCATTGAATATTCATAATTCCTTACCATCCCAAGCGTGACCGCAGGCGATCGAGCCAGCTCATCGCCGGCATACTGCGCAACGGCGAATGCATTGCGTCCACGATGGCTTTTCCAAGGGCATGGAATGTAAAGCGTTCTTCGACCAAAGTCTGCCCATTACAGGATATTTCGCTGGCCAGAGCGGTGTTTTCGCGCAACTTCGCCAGCTTTTCACGAAGCTGGGGAATGTCGCGATAGAGCACGATGTTGTGCATGTCGACAAAGCCCAGCGCGCGGTTTTCTTCAGCGCCCTGGTCGAAGGCCAGCAGCACGCAACCGCAGGCCATGGCCTCGAAATTCTTGATCATGTACTCGCCCATGCCGACATCGGCACTGACGAAAAAGCGGATACGGTTAAGGGTGTCGCAATACTCTTCCCCGGACTTGGTACGCGTGACGAGCAGATTCTCGACCTGCCCCAACTCATCCAGCAGCGCCTTGCGGCCGCTGTAGGCCACACTGTTGGTACTGCCAACGAAGGCCAGTTCGATGTCACGTTCACGCGCCTGCAATTGCAACAGGCTCTGGTCATAGCCCTTGGGCACGAAAACCGCGTCGAAGCCTTCCTGGCGCAGACGCTCGCTGACCATGAACCCCGAGCAGATCACCCGCGCCCAAGGCAGCTTGCGATAGTGCGCACTGAACTTGCCGGTGTATTTGCAAGGAATGTAGTTCTGATAGGCATCGTGTTCGAGGATGACCAGATTGGGGATCGTGCGGATGAACCCTACCTGACGCACTTCCTGCTTGAAGCGCAGGAAAAACACGATCCGGTCATAACGGCTGACGTCCACCTCGCGGCGGAAATAGCCACGCAGGTTGCGCTGCTCCCCGGAACTCAGCCAGCGCACGTCGCATTCGCAGTGTGCCGCGATGCCGTCATAGAGACGGTCCAGAATCGCACGCTGCTCTTTCTGAACCAGAAGTAGAACTTTCATGGATTTCCTTGCAGTACTGCGCCTGCTGAATCAGATGTCACGGCTGCGCCAGAACAACTCGTGTCGTCGCACAGCTTTGCGGAAGAATTCGTTTTCGCCTTCGGCCGGCCAGTGGCGACCGGCCAGAACGCGCTGCAACGCACGGCGTACACGGCGTTTGAAAGGCATCGGTGGCAACAGGTCATGCATCATACCCAGCGCCATCGCCTTGTCGCGTTGGGCCGCAACCGATAAGTGCAGGCTGTACGGCACCAGCGGCAGACTGGCATCGAATACCGGCGGCAGGCTGATGCCACTGTAGGCATCGCCCATTGGCCAGCGGTCGTTGTCGTGCAAGTGGTTGGCGTAACCGAGCACCACGTCTGGCTGCCATTCAAGACCGGCCAGCGCTTCACGCACGGCTGCCTGGGCACAGATATGGTCAGGATGCGGATCGATGGCCGGGTGCGGCATGACAATAACCTGCGGCCTGGCCTTGAGGAGCAGTGCGCGCAGGTCGGCGAGCAGATTATTCCAGGTCGGCTGGCCGTCATCGCCGGGCAATGGAAGCGTATTGAACTGGCGAAACAACCGCGTATCGGTCAGGTCCGCCTCACGCGAGGCGACCGGCGTATCCGGCGCGGCCTGCATGGCGGGTAACTGCAGGCAGAAATAACCCAACTGCACACAGTGCGACTCAGGCACACCACCCCAACGGGCGACGGCGATGCTGTCCCAGGCGCGCAAGCGGCCTTTCATGCGCGCAGCTTCGGCGCGCTGCATGCCCATCTGGCGATAATGTTCGGCCTCGATCTCGCCAGCAGTCAGCGTCACAATCCAGGCTTCCTCGGCTTGGCTGTAAAGCCCGAACGCGGCGAGTTCGGCATCGTCGGCATGCGGTGCGATAACCATGACACGCTGCTTTCGCGCATCCGGCTGACGAAACAGCCAGAGGCGCGGTGTACCGGCAAGACGACAGAAACGCCCGCGCAGTTGCAGGGCACCCGCGGCCAGCGGCTCGCCAAGCCCGGTCAGGTTCAGATAACGCACGCCGCAGACGCCACGCTCGAAGGCCTGCCGGTCACTCAAGGCTTGCCCCTGCAGTTCCACGACCGGGTCGAGAAAACGTCCCAGCCAGGTGCTTTTTACGGTCAGTGCCAGTATCAATGTTTCGTCGCCGGTCAGTTGCACGGCGGGGTCGATCAGCAACGTGCCGCCGTCGAGGCGGACGCCCGGCACTTCGCTGTCGGCTGCAAAGTTGTACTGATAGTCGTCAGACGGCGAATAGAACAGATGATCGGCGAACCAGGCCTCATGAGCGACCCAGGCACACACGGCCAGCAGCGGCGCCAGCCACCAGGCCACCAGCACGCCGACCGCGATCAACAGGAACAGACCACCCAGCAACGCCAGCCGCTTGTTACGGCGATGGCGCTTGAGCAACTGTTGCTTGCGACTCAAATCTGGAACACCGGAACGGGGTTGCACCATCGGTCCTTGTACTCGCGGTCGGCACGACCAAAGGAAAAACGCAGTGATTTGCCCAAGGCTCGGGCGTCCTCCCAGGCAGACTGGGTGTTGACGAAGCTCAGCACACTGCCGGGGCTGAAATCACGGGTTTCGGGGTCAACACCACCGTTGACGTACTCGATGCTGACCCACTGCGGCGCTTCGACGCGGTACACCAGTTGAATGGCGATTGGCGCATCGTTGAGGAACACCACAGAACCGATCAGCAGATCACGCAGCAACTCGATGACCTCGGCCTTGTGCCGGGCACCGGTGGCCTCGAAGCCCCAGCGACGCTGAAACAGATCGCAATACATGCTCGCCAGCTCAGCGCTGCTGAACTCGCTGACAGGTCTTACCGTACCGCCAGCTTCCTCCAGCAAGCGAAGTTCACGACGCTGGTTGTAACGAAATTTCTTGGACAGTTCTTCAGGCGTACGCGCCATCGCCAGCGATTCGGTCTGCGGCCTGAAGGTGCTGATGCGGCCCTCGTTGAGCGCAGACACATAGCGGGCACGATGGCGGACCGGCACCTGAATATCATCGGCCACCGGTAAAATCAGTTCGGCGTTGCCCAGGTCGAACAGGCCTTTCTTGCCGTGACGCTTGAGTTCGTCCTTGGACAGCGCCAGCGAACGCCCCCAGGTGGCAATCGCTGCCTTTACTTCGCCGCCCTGCTCCCAGGCCAGATAACGCACAGCAATACCGGAAAACGCCGACAGGCGCGCAACGACCAGCGGATGAGTGGCTACGCTGCCACCCAACCGTTGCCATGCCTGCTCGTAAGCAGCCGCGTCGATCTGCACCCAGCCACGCTCGCGCCAGCCTTTGAATCGATTGAGCATCAGGCCCCCGCCGTCAGGCTGGAGACTTGCGGCAGCCGCCAGAAGACATCGCGCACAGCATGATCGGAAAAGCGTTCGCGCAAACGCAGCAGCATGCGTTCGGCGCAGTCCTGACGCTGCTCGGCGTCAAGACCGGCCATGTGTACCAGGCCGTGCGCGAGGCTGTGAACATCACCCAGCGGGAACAGCAGACCCACGTCTTCGACCACTTCCTTCGCGCCGCCGCAGGACGTTGCAACCAATGGCACACCAGCCACCATCGCTTCCAGCAGGACCATGCCGAACGGCTCGTGGTCAGAGCTCAGGGCGAATACATCGAACGCCTTGAAGTAGCGGCGTGCGTCAGGCACCTGCCCAAGAAACAGCACGTGCGGACCAATGCCCAGCTCCAGCGCAAGCGCCTTGAGGTTTTCTTCCAGGCGGCCCTTGCCGAGAATCACCAACTGGCTGTTCTCGGGAAGATTGGGCAGAGCCTCGGCAAAGCCGCGCAACAGCGTGGCCTGATCCTTGTCCGGATGCAGGCGACCGACGTTGGCGACGATCCACGCCGAGGCAGACAGGCCCAGCTCTGCGCGGGCATCTTCAGCGGAAAACTGACTGCCCTGCAGTTGTTCGACATCAATGCGGTTGTACAAAGTCTGAATGCGCTCGGCCGGCCAATTGGGCAGGCTGTTGCGCATGTCGTCACGCACCGCGTCGGAAACGCCGAGCAGGCTCAGGCGCTTGCGAAACAGGTTGGCGAACAGCTTGCGACTGCGCCGGTGATAATCGCCGAACGCATGATGCACACCGATCACCTGCAGCGTCGTCGCCAACAGAGCGATGTACACCGGTTTGAAGCGATGCGCGATGCAGAAGCTGAAAGAGCGCGTCGCGGCAATTTTGCGCAGGTCACGGATGGCACCCAGCTTCAGGCCGCGAATGGCACTGGAGCTGTATTCCATGAACAGTACTTCGTCCGAGCCGCAGTCGGCGACCACATCGGGGTCGGCGGCGCCGGTCAGAAACACCGTCGTCACCCGATAACCCTTGCCGGCAAACAGACTGGCGTATTGCCGTGCGCAGTCCAGAAACGGCCCGTCATAGCCGTGACAGAACTGCAGCACGTGACGTTCAGCCGAGCGTGTCATAAGCCTCGACGCCCTCTTTGACCACCAGGATGTCTTCCATAATCAGGTACTCGAGGTCCGAGCCGAAGAACATGTTCAGCGCATCGGTCGGCGAGCAGATCATCGGTTCGCCACGGCGGTTGAGCGAGGTGTTCAGGGAAACGCCATTGCCGGTCAATTCTTCCAGCGCCTTCATCATGTCGTAGTAGCGCGGGTTGTATTCGCGCTTGAGCACCTGGGCACGGGAAGTGCCGTCTTCATGGACGACTTCCGGAACACGGGTTTTCCACTCTTCCGCCACTTCGAAGGTGAAGGTCATGAACGGTGCCGGATGATCGATCTTGATCATCTGCGGCGCGACGGTATCGAGCATCGACGGGCAGAAAGGCCTCCAGCGCTCGCGGAACTTGATCTGATGGTTGATACGGTCGGCTACCCCGGTGACGCTCGGGCAACCGATGATCGAGCGACCGCCCAGAGCACGCGGACCGAACTCCATGCGTCCCTGGAACCAGGCAACCGGGTTGCCCTTGACCATGATTTCGGCAATCCGCTGTGGCGTATTGTCGATCTGACGCCAGACCGGCTTGCTCGGGTGACGGGCACAGGCCGCGATCACGTCTTCGTTGCTGTACGCCGGGCCGAGGTAGACGTGTTCCATCTTCTCGACCGGTACACCGCGAGCGTGGGACACATAAGCCGCAGCACCGACCGCCGTACCTGCATCGCCGGACGCAGGCTGCACGAACAGCTCCTTGACTTCAGGACGGGCGATGATGCGCTGGTTGAGTTTGACGTTCAGCGCACAGCCACCGGCGAAAGCGATCTTGCCGGTTTCCTTGAGGATGTCACCCAGGTAGTGGTCCATCATCTGCAACGCGAGCTTTTCGAACAGCGCCTGCATGCTCGCGGCATAGTGAATGTAGGGCTCGTCGGCTACGTCGCCAACGCGTTTCGGGCCGAGCCACTCGATCAGCTTCGGCGAGAAGTAAAAGCCCTTGCCGTTCTCTTTATAGCGACGCAGGCCAATGACGTTGGCCAGCTCGGTATTAATGATCAGCTCGCCGTTCTCGAACGTGGCCAGACGCGAAAAATCATACTTGCTGGCATCACCGTACGGTGCCATGCCCATAACCTTGAATTCGCCGTCGAGCATCTCGAAACCGAGGAATTCGGTGATAGCGCCATACAGGCCGCCCAGCGAGTCAGGATCGAAGAATTCCTTGATCTTGTGGATCTTGCCGTTTTCGCCGTAGCCGAAGAAGGTCGTGGCGTACTCGCCCTTGCCGTCGATGCCCATGATCGCGGTTTTCTCGGTGAAACCGGAACAGTGGTAGGCGCTGGATGCGTGGGCCAGGTGATGCTCGACCGGCTCAATCTTGATCTTTTTCGGATCGAAGCCCAGTTGTTCGAGGCACCAGACGATCTTGTTGCGGTAGCGCTTATAGCGGCGGTTGCCCATCAGCAACGCATCAAGGGCGCGATCCGGCGCGTACCAGTAGCGCTTGGCGTAGTGCCAGCGGGCCTTACCGAACAGGCTGATGGGGGCGAACGGAATTGCAACCACGTCGACGTCCGAAGGCTTGATGCCTGCCTGTTCCAGACAGAACTTCGCCGACTCGTAGGGCATGCGGTTCTTCGCGTGTTTGTCACGAACGAAGCGCTCTTCTTCAGCCGCTGCTATCAGCTTGCCGTCGATATAAAGCGCTGCGGAAGGATCATGGCTAAGGGCGCCGGACAGGCCAAGGATCGTCAATGCCACTAGGGTCTAGCCTCTTTAGTCTGCATGCAGGCGCATTGCGCCCGAGAAAAGGTGTGCCCCCGCACAGCGGGCTGAGGGCAGCTAAAGGGCGGGATTATAACGTAATGACCAAGGATTGGCTCGACGCGCTGAAATGTCATCGGGGATGCCCGCCAGACGGCGTAGGAAACATCTCTTTCTCAGCATCAATAACTATCTACGACCTGACGCCCGTTGCTTCTGATTAATTGAGGCCCATCGTCGCCGGCCCGACGGCCGTCGCTCAAACCTCAGCGCCTGAAGCGCGCAATGGAACGCCTGTCATGACACAAACACTGTCCTCTTTGGCTATAACGCCTACACCACTGAAACCTGCCGATACCTGGCCTGCCGCCTCCGCCGCACTGAAAAGGCTCGATGAACTGCGCACACTTCTGGCCATCGAGCTGAAGGCCCAGCCTGGCCCGGGCGAAGCGCTGTTGACTGCGCTTGGCGGTTCCGATGTTTCTGAACGGGAACTGGAAATATTCAGCCTGCTGCAACAGACCGATGACTACTGGACAGACCCTGGCAAAAACGCTGAAAGCCGCCGCGACCGGCTTGTACCTGCCTTGCAGCGAGCCTTGCGTGATGAAGCCAGCGTCAGGATTCACGAGCGTGATCTGGAGAGTGGCTATCTTGTCTGCCTGCCGGACTCGCCCGATCAAAGCCCGGCGCTCACTTACGCCTCGCTGCATGTGCAACTGCACGATGACGAACACGTTGAAATGGCAGGCGCGCTGGCGATATCCGAGGAACAGGGACGCACGCTGCTGATGTTACCCGGGCTCGGTATCATGGGCTTTGCCACGCAGGCCCTGATGCTCGCAACCCTGGCGCGCTGGCTCAACACAGCGACGTTGCAGGATGCTCTTCTGAACACGATGGAAAGGCGTCATCAAGATCAGCTTTTCAAGATCATCCAGGACGCCGACCTTTACCTTGAGCCATCCAAGGCTGAAGACCTGCAACTACAGCCGGTCACCACCGCCCCCTTCATGCATGCCCTGGATCGCCTGCTGAACAAGCAGCGCAATGACATTCGCCATGCGTGCGAACGACCTGATACTGAAGACCGGGCAACACGTCAGGCGCTGATTCAGGCAGCCATCGACATGCGCGGCCTGCTTGGCCCTGCCTACATGCTCGAACTGCGCGAACTGACCACCAGGCAACGTCAGTATCATCGAAGCCTGCCGGACTGGATGAAGATTGCCAGCGAAGCCGACCTGCAGACCTATGCCTGGCACTTGCGACACTACGATGAGGCGCATGAAGCGATGCTCAGCGTACTGGGCAGCGCGGCCTCTCCAGAACATTTTGCCGAAGCACGTTTGCGCACCCGGCTGGCCGATGACCTGGGCCATGACCTGGACCCACGCGCATTGACCATCGACACGCGGCGCACGCTGCCATCCACGAGCGAGACCTACCGCGTGACATGCTCACTGGCCGAACTGGCACTGTATGGCCTGCATCCGGACGACGAGCTCGCAGGTTCAGACTTCCTCGATCACACCGTTATCACTCTTGATGGCAAACCGCTTGATGCAACCTGCTCGGCATTGAATCCGGCTTACCTTGCCGGAGTGATCGATGAGCTCGATCTGCGAGCGGAGTTTGGCGAGTTTCAACGCAAGACTTACCAGCAAGAGCACAACCGGCAAATGCTCTGCGCACTGGCGCGAACCCGACTGACCGCGCAGGGTTGGGCGGCGAAGATGCAGGGGCATATCCAGCCCGGTGATTTCGCCATGGTCGCGGCACTGACCGGCCCGGCAGCGCGCGCATCCGATCCAGCATTGCGTGTACAACAGATCAAACTCAACAACCGCAACGTGATGGCCAGATTGCTGGTGTTTCGCAAGCAGGGTGCCGAGGGGCGTACGCAGCGGCTGATCATGGTCGCCACCGATGCACCCGGGCAGCAGTACTTCGAAGCCTTCGACACTGAAACCCAACTGCTGCACGAGGTGGTCGGCTGGACTGCTTCGCCATCAATGGTCAACTACCTGCTCGATCAGGTGGAAGTGGATGCCCGTGCGGCACTGGCAGAGCAACTGACTGCACTGGCACTCAAACCCCAGCCTTCGAAAGACTTCATTCAGTTTATTGATCATGCGGACTGCGAGTCGGCCTTGCGTCGCTTTACCGACGAACAGACCCGCATATTGCTTTCCGAACAGGCCAGGCATACGCCGGACTGGTACCTGCGCGCCAGTCGCGCCCAGCGCCGGGAACTGCTGGCCCTTGAACAGGCCATTGGCGGAGCGCTCGACAACTATCAGGCGCAGCCACACACGGGAGTCAAGCCATTCAAGGATTACGTACACCAACGTGCCAGCCAGCAAATCGGCGAGCTGCTGAACGTACCAGCCGGCACGGTAGACCCCGACCTGATCGTAATTACCACCGAGCGCGAAACACTGACCTACACCGACATGCTGCTCAATGGCTATGACGACAGCATTGACCCCTTGCGTGCTTCGGCAGCAACCAACGCGACGTTCAGCGGCCCGGAAGGCATCGACGTGAGCGCGCTGTCAGCTGCTGCCGTTGCAGGTTCGGTGCGCGGTCAGTGGCTGGCGGACGAGTACATTGCCTTGATCAGAAACACCCTGCTGAACAGCGAAAGCGAAGGCTACGCCTACCGTCGCCAGTTCAGCGTGATAATCACGCAACTGCAGATGCAGGCAGCGGCATTGCGCAGCGTGCTGAAAGGTCATATCGAAGCAGCGCACTATGCGTGGTTGAAACAATCTCTGGATAACGCCCACCTTAACAACACCGCCTCCCGCGAGCGATATCCCCTCTACCCCCTGCAAGTGCATGTGGACAAACCGTTTATCGCCTCGGGGCTGACCGGCGTCGATCAACTGGTCATTCCCAGCACGCTGCTCACCCACGTCGAAACCGTGCAGGGCTGCCTGGTGATCCTGCCGACACAGACTCGCCATGCTGCGCTGCTCTACACGCCGCAGGCGCCTGACGGTATCGAGTTTCGTCTGTTCAGCGACTTTGTGCGCTCGCTCGTTAGCGAAGGCATGATCGATTACTACAAGGATCGCTGCCGGATCAAGGCGCGCCGAACCTTGTCGTTCTTGCTCCGCGACATGCAGCAGGGTAAGGCCAACAAACCTCCGGTCATTCCCAAGGCATTCATTTCAGACTTCGCCGACACCTGTTTCAACAGGCCGCTGGAGCGCAGGTTGCGTGATGTGGAAGAGACCACCACCGGCCGCAACGACATGCTCGTCCGGCTGATCTGGGTCAGCGTCGAGATAATTGCTACCGCCTTGACCCTGCCGTTCCCACCGGCAAGCTTTGCGGTTGGCAGCCTGCTTTCATTGCATGACAGCGGGCAGGCAGTTGCCGCCTTGACTGAAGGCGACCAGCAACGCGCTGCAACATACATGCTCTCGGCACTCTTCAACGGCATCGGCGCAGGCAGCGACTTGTTGGTTGGCATTAAGGGCTTCGGCGGCGTATTGCATCAGCTTGAGCACGGTCATCAATCACCACCGGTCCTGCGCTCGCTCCAGCGCCAGTCCTCGCTGCCGCGTTACGAGGACCTGTACCCGGTTGAACTTCAAGAGCAGGTTTTTCTGATCGGCAAGCCCAACGCCCATGGTCACGCCGCAGTTTTCCATGCACCCCACGTCGCCTCGGCGCCCCCGATGGCAACCGGTCAGTTCGCCCTGCGAGAAGCCGCTGGTGCCTGGCAGCCGCTCCTGCCACCGCCCAACGCCTTGGCGCGCGCGCCTTCCGGGCTGCGCACCGACCTGGCAGTCGACGTTTCGCTGGATAACGTGCCACGTATCACCGACGGCCACGCGAAAGGCGTGTACGCACTCAGCGGGAAAAATTACATCAGGTTGTCAGGCAACACCTTTCAGGTTCAATACGATGCGCATCTGCGCTGCTGGCAGATCATCGATCCGGCCAATCCATTCGCATTCTTCGGCAAACAGCCGGTTCGCCTGAATGAACAGGGCCAGTGGCTGGTCGTCGACCGGCGCTTGCGCGGCGGCGGGCTGGACGGTCCGGGGAACTATAGGCCACTGCCTGAAGATGCCGCCGCAGGCTCGCTCAACACGTTGATCGACTATGAGATGCCAAGCACCATGAGAGCGCATCTGGACATCGTCATCAGCAAGGAAGTCTTTGACCCGACCGGCGCAGGTCTGGAAATTTATTTCGAGACCTATTTCACGGAAATACGCCAGACCTTTACAGCGTTTCGGGAAAAGCTCTACCAGGACGCTCAGGCATTTTTTGCCCGATTTTCTCCGCCGCCCAGGCCGACACTGCCCGCTTATGGCCTGCCCGGTAGAGTCGAGACGCTGATCGAGCACATCTTCACGCACAGCAACGGGTTGGTTTTCAGCGAGGCCCCAAAGTCGGTAGCCAGCAAGCGCCTGCTCCTGCTCAACATGCCTTTGCTGGCAGAACAGCGTGTCGAGGTCCTGTACATCGAACACCTGCTCACCGACAAACACCTGCTTAAACTGAACAGATATCGCCATCTGGGCAAAAAGAGTCGCTCTGGCTCTCATGAGCTCAAGTACTACCTGCACGACGTCAATCGCGGCGCCTTGAACAACTCGAGCAGCGAATACGACTACTACCACCTTATCAAGGAAGCCCACCGTCACGGCATCGAAGTGCGCCCGTTCAGCTCGTCGATAAGCTACCCGTTTTTCGGCCATTCGGTGCTGGCCGCCGCTGATGATCCGGCAGCGGCCAGCAAAATGAGCAACTTCTTCGGGCACAGGCTCATCAGCCAGGACATCGCACCCGGCTCTTCCAAGCGCTGGGTCGCACTGCTCGACCAGAAACTTGCCACGACGCATGATCAGGTGCCCGGCATTGCCGAGATGCAAGGAGTCGTCAGTGTGCATGTTCAGGACATACCGGCAGGACGCCCGACCCGCATAAGTGAAGGTACCAACGGGTCGCATCAAAGCACGCCGACTCGCTGTGACTTCACCATCGCGTTTGCCGACCCTGCGCTGCCGGGCATTCCGCTGCCCCCCGCCACCCCTGTGGATGACATGCTGATCCGCGAGCTGAGGGGCTCCGTTGCCGAGGGCGAGCATTGGGCGGGCCAGTACGGGTTTGTCCACGGCGAAAACACTACCTGGCTACGCGTACCACCCGAAGAGTGGACTGCCGACAGCCCGATGACAGCGATCCAGCAATCCTTGGCCGACGCGACCTATGAGATGCCGCTTGATACCAGAACGACGCTTCATACATTGGCGAACTTCGAAAGGAAAGGGCTCGACATGGAGTATTTCTTTGAAGACACAAAACTCGACACTGTTCGCAACACGTTCGCCCAGCGCCGCAAAAATCTGCAAAAGGACGCCGCCACGATCAGATCAGCCCAACTGCCACCTCGCCCGACATTGCCAGCCATCGAGCCACAGACGAGCACGGCGGGGCTGCTTGAAACCCTGTACCGTCACACGGAAGGCATCGTTATCGGCGAGTCGCATTTTTCTGTTTCGAGCAAAAAACTGATCATCGACAACCTGCCATTGCTGGCGCGGCAAAACGTCAAGACGTTGTACATGGAGCACCTGCTGACCGACCTGCATCAGGCGGACCTGGATCGTTTCTTCGAAACCGGCCAGATGAGCAAAACGTTACTGCATGACCTGAAAATCCTGGACCGTGGGCATCACACCGATCCGGACAAGGTCTACAACTTCGAACAACTGATCATCAAGGCGCGGCAGTATGGCCTGGAGGTCCGCGCTATCGACTGCGCAAGCAGCTATCACCTCAAAGGCATTGCCAGGGAAGAGTCCATCACCCGCCAGCAGATGATGAATTACTTTGCGTCGCGCACAATCCGCAGGCATCAGGACGTGATGGGTTCCCACAAATGGATCGCGCTGGTTGGCAACAGCCATTCCAATACCTACCAGGGCGTGGTACCCGGTATTGCAGAACTGCAAGGAGGAATCGGTCTGCGGGTTATTGATGTGGCACCAGGCAAATCGACCGACGTAGTACCGGATCCGGGAGAGCTTGTTACGGGAGGCATAACCAATGAACAGGTCTACATCAAGGGCGATTACCGAGTGGCCATGGAAGTGTCGCGCCCAGAGTCAGCCAGGCTCTTGAGCATTGACCAACGCCTCTTCAAGCCGGGAATGTTTCTGGTGCAACAGGGCGAAGGCGATTTGCAGACCATCGTCCATCGCGCTCGTGACACATGGATTCATCGCACGCCGGTGCAGCGCAATGCCGAGGGCAAACTGTATCTGGAGCGTGTGCGTTGGCCGCGTATCCACCTCAAACCCTTCGACGACATGGACGCGCTGGTGACGGCCCTCGAGGCGATGAACCTCACCCACATTGCCTGAGAGGCCAGGCTCAGTCTGGCGTGATCTTCGGCAAGCGCTGCTCCAGTATCTGGTGCAGCGCACTCTGCACCGGCCAGTTGCGCATGAACCGCGCCCGGTCACGCGCGTAGGCTGCTGCAAAGGAAGAGTGAGAACTGTGCTGCTGCATGGCATCCAGGTCGATCATCGCCCAGCGATCGGTGTGCCAGAACAGGTTATGCCCCTTGAAATCACCATGACTGATGCGCGCCTGGATAAGCTGTGCGAACAGCGTGTCCAGCGCCAGCAGTTCGGCCTCTGGTGCATCACCGGTTTCGACATGGGGAGCGAAGCGCTCGATGATGTCCGGCCCTTCGATAAACTCGGTCACCAGCCAGGCTTTGCTGCGCAAGCCGAGGAAACGCTTTTCCTGAACTGCCAGCGGCTTTGGTGTGGCGATGCCGAGAAACATCAGGCGGTTACCTTCGCGCCATGAATGCCAGGCCCGGCTGGGACGCCAGAAGCGCTTGAGCCAGTGACTGAAATTCTTGATGTTGTAACGCTTGATGACCAGCGTACGACCACTGATTTCGACACGGCCTACGCTCGCAGCGCCACCGGTCTTGTACAGATGGCCCTTGTCGAGCAGGGCATCAGCCTGATCAAGTACCGGCAGCATCGCGGCCTCCTCCTCGCGACGAACAGCACGGAACACCGAAGCGCTGTCCTCGACGCTGAACAGACTGCAATCGCGCACGGTCTTGCTCATGAAGTCCTTGAGCCGCCAGCTGCGAACCTTGTCGATCTGCTTTTGCAGCGCCTCCATCGGCAAACCATGCTCGGCGTTGCTCAGCAGGTAATGCACCAGCAACTCTTCAGTGAAGGGCTCGAAAGACCTGGGCAACTGGGCAAAGAACACACCGAGGTTTTCCAGCACCTTTTGCCGGGACAACGGTGTGCCGGCCTGCTCGGCGCGAATACCGGCACCATCAATCAAGTACAACTGCCCGTTGTGGCGCAGCAGGTTGTCGAGGTGCAAATCTTCCTGCCACAAGCCTTTGGCGTGTTGCCGGGCGATGGCGCTCAGCGCCTCGCCGAGCACGGCTTGCTGCTCATCCGCCAGCGGTGGCAGGTCCTGGACAGTATTCCAGGCATCGCCCAGGCTTGACGCCTGCTCCAGAAACTCGAACAGCAGCCAGCCACCCTCACCATCCTGCAAACCGTCGGCCAGCAACAGCGGCGTGGTCAGCCCCTGTTCGGCAAGCAGGCGCACCCCGGCAAGTTCGCGCTGAAAGTGTCGGGCCGCTTTGTCGCCCACCAGCAGTTTTGCCAGAACCGTTCGGCCTCGCCAGACACCTGCACCGACGTAGCGCTGCCCCGGCAATACACGCAGCAGGGTCAGCAATTGCAGTTCAGCCGAACCGGCAGCATCAGCCAGCGTCAGGCTCATCGGCAACTCGGGGGTACGTCCAGCGGTATTGAGTTCAGACAAACGCATCAACGGGTCTCTTTATCATCGCGGTGTTGAAGGTCTCGTTTGTGAGCGCCGCGCTTGCCCAGACGCGCATTCCAGGCGTCGACCAGCAGGCTGTTCGGCGTGGCTTGCAGATAAGCCGCCAACAGCTCGCGCCGATCGGCCTCATTCCACATCGGCGCGCGGCGCAGCAGCGGTTCGAGGTCGCGGGCAAGGTCACGCTTGCCGAAGATCACCGGACGGGTTTTCTCCAGGTCGATCAATTGCGCCTGGTAGCCCTTTCCCACCGCCTGCAGAAAAATATGCTTGGGATAAAAGCAGCCATGAACCTGTCCGGCACCGTGCAGCGTGCGCGCCAACTGGCCGCAGGCGTGAAGTACCGCCAGACGCTGGACGCTCTCCATCTGGTTCCACTGCTGCAACAGTTCGTCAAGATCGGTCCAGCCGTCCAGCGCACGCGTCATGAGGATCGCCCGGTATTCCCCGTCGACCTTGCGCTCGCCATAAAACACCGCTTGCAGCGCTGGAATGCCCAGTTTGCGGTAGCGACTGATGTTACGAAACTCACGAGAGAAGGACGGCTCGCCAAACGGATGATGCAACGTGTGGGTCAGGTAATTGCTCTGGCGCTTGAGGTAAAACCCCTGACCTTCCAGGTCGAGACGGAACACACTGCTCCAGCCGCCGCGCCCGGTATTGGGCTCGTCGACCGCATCAAGCCTGATGTTCCAAAGCGATTCAAAATCAGCCAGGTTGTGACGCGCCAGTAACGGCTGGTCAGCACTGGCAATAAAAACGCTCATTCACGGCCCTCGAAAAAGCTGACGATATGTCGAATACGTTTCTTGTCGGAGGCGTTCAACCGCGTTCGCTGACGGTACTGCAGGTAGAAGCGCAGACGCTGGGTAGCTGACAAGTGATACTTGGCGACCTTGTCCAGGCACGCCAGATCCTTGGTGATCCGATAGCGCAGCATGAAGCTCCACCAGAATGCGCCATTGGGGCAATCGATGAAAAACAGCTTGCCTTCGTCATCGACCAACAGGTTGCGCCATTTCAAATCATTATGTGTGAAATGGTTGTCGTGCATGGTCCGGGTACACGCAGCCAGCTGGCGGCTGACAGCGTCGACCCAGTGGCGGTCGGTCAGTCGCGTATCCTTGCGTTGTGCCAGCGCAGACAAGTCTTCGGTATTGGGCAAGCCGCGAGTGATCAGTGCGCCGCGATCATACGCTGCGCCGTTGCGCTCCAGCCCCCAGGCCACCACCTCTGCCGTGGGAATGCCCCATTTGGCAAAGCGCTTGAGGTTCTGCCACTCGGACTTGACCCTGGGCTTGCCGATGTAACGGCGCAGGCCTTTGCCCGCTCCTACGTAGCGTTTGACGTAGTAGTAAACCCCGGCGCGCTCGACGCGAATGACGTCGGACAGCGGGTCGCGGGTCAACTGCTGGCCCTGCAAGGCAAACACGGCATCCAGACTGCCGAAATCCTGTTCCAGAAAAGCGTACTCGGGCTCGAGCTTCCAGCCCGCCATCAGAGTGCATCCCCGTAGCGCACTTTGCGCTGATACAGCTTGTCGGCCTTTTTCTCCAGCCAGCTCAGCAGCGCTGCTTCCTTGCGCAGTATTTCGCGCAGCGGTTTCTGGAAATACCCCTTGAGGAAACGCAGCTTGTCGCGGCGGGTCAGGCCGATGTCCAGCGCTGAAAAATACAGCGCGGCCAGGTCCTTGTTGCGCCAGCGCGGCGTGATCGCACGGCGGGTCTGAGCACGGTGCAGGTCGATGACCGACAATCTGAAATTGTCAGCGGTGACCGGCGTATCGGTGTGCAGCAGAAAATGACAGATGTAACAGTCGCGATGGTTCACGCCGGCGCGGTGCATCATGCCGACCAAGCGGGCAACTTCGGCGATAAACGCTCTTTTCAGACGAGGCTCGGGCGGCTGGGTGCGCCAGTTGAGGCTTACGTCTTCCAGGCTGGTAGTCGGGGCCAGCTCTTCAGTGACAATAAACGAATGCTGCGCAGCAGGGTTGCTGCCACGTTCACCATAGGCCACGGCCGTCATGGTCGGCACGCCGACTTCATGCAGACGCTCGATGGCGTCCCACTCCTTGCCCGCGCCCAGCACTGGCAACTTGGCAGTTGCCAGGTTCTTGGCGATTTCACCCCAACCGATACCACGGTGGATCTTGACGAAGTAGCCACGCCCGTTGACCTCGGTGCGCAGCGTGCGGCGTCCTTCAAGCTCGCGGTAGACCTCGCCGCTCAGGCCCTCGACCTCGACGAACGCATCGCGTCCGGCCCACAGGCTCTTGAACGGTTCAGCCAGGAACAGCTTCATCAATAGTGCTCCGCCAGAATCACATCCGCAGCGTGTTGCGGCATGCTGTAAAGGTCCGCTGTGTCAGCAAAGGCAAGACCATTGCGCCCCCATGCGCTGCGTGCGCCATCATCCTCAAGCATGTCCGACAGGTAGCGATTGAGTTGCGCCTGATCGAACGGCTCGTCCAGCACCCGCCCGCAGTCAGCTTCGGCTATGTAATGGGCGTAGCCGCAGACTGCGCTGACCAGAACCGGCAAACCGGCGACCAGTGCTTCAAGCAATACGGTGCCAGTGTTCTCGTTGTAAGCCGGATGAATCAGCAGGTCGGCGCCCAGCAGAAAGCGCGGAATATCGCTGCGCCCTTTCATGAACGTCACCTGCTCGCCCAGGCCCAGCGCAGCGCTCTGCAACTGGAATACTTTGGGGTCGTCCTGGCCGATTACAAACAGGCGGGTGCGTTTCTTGAGCTCGGCAGGCAAGGCTGCCAGCGCCTTCAGGCTGCGATCGACGCCCTTTGTCTTGAAACCGGAGCCGATCTGCACCAATAACAGGTCATTGTCGGTAAGCCCGAACTCCTTGCGGAAGCCCGCACGGATGTCAGGCGCGTCCGGCGGTGCGCGGCGATCCTGGGAAATACCCGGTGGCAGCAAGTGAAAGCGCGACGCCGGGGTGTCGTAATGTTTTATGAACAGCGGCTGCTGCACTTCGGAGATCATCAACACCTGGGTTTTCGAGTCACTGGCGAACACCGCGCGCTCGTAATCGGCGAAGTGACGATAGCGCCCCCACTTGCGATACAACGGGCTGCGCAGGTTCTGCGCCTTGTCCTCAAAACAACCGTCGGCGGCGTAATACACATCCAGACCGGGCATCTTGTTGAAACCGATCAGACGGTCCACCGGGCGTTTGGCCAGGTCTGCCTCCATCCACGCAGTGAGCTTTTCGTTGCGTCGATGGTTGAAGAACGCCTTGACCGGCGCTACCAGCACTTCAAAACCGGGCGGCACATCGCCTTCCCAGATCAGGGTGTAGACGCGGATCTGGTGGCCGCGCTGCTGGCACTCCAGCGCAATGCGCATGAAGTCGCGTTGCAGGCCGCCAAACGGAAAGTATTTGTAGAGTACAAAAGCCAGTTGCATCAGCCAGGTTCCTTTGCCAGCAACAGCGCGCCCAGTTGGCTCGCTACTCGCTCGGGATTCAAGCGAGTGAAGCACATCGGCCACTCGCGTTTAAGGTCGAACCGGCGCTGATCATCGGCGCTCGGTTGGTACGTGCATTTCTTTTGCAGGCACGGCGTGCAGCCCGGATAGTCGCTGGCCAGATGCACCTGCGACTTGCCGTAGGCCCCGGTCAGGCCCGGATTGGTCGGGCCAAACAGGGAAATGGTCGGCACATCCAGTGCAGCGGCCAGGTGCCCGATGCCGGTGTCTACCGCGACGCACGCCTGTGCGCTGGCCAATACCCGCGCTACACCTGCCAGATTCAGCTTGGGCAGCACGTGTGCGCTGTCCAGACCGTCGGCAATGCGCTCGGCGCGTGCCTTTTCTGCCGGGTTGCCCCATGGCAACTGCACCTGCAGGCCACGAGCGGCCATCAGTTCGGCCAGTTGTCGCCAGTACAGCTCGGGCCAGTGCTTGGTGTCCCAGGTCGTGCCATGCAGGAACAGCACGAACGGGGCCTGCAACGTGTCATCAAGAGTCGCCAAGGGCTTGAGGCCGTAGTCGCCCATGCCGGACGGCTGTGGATAACCCAATGCCTGAGCGAACAACTGACGAAGCCGCTCGACCGCATGCTGCCCGCGTGGCACTGCAAAAGCGTGGTCATAAAAGCGACTGGCGACCGATTCACGTGCCGAGTCGCGGTCCAGTCCTGCCACCGGCGCATCGATATAACGCGTCAGCCAGGCACTTTTGAACAGGCCCTGAGCGTCAATCACCAGATCATAGTGCTGTTCGCGCACCTGCTGCTTGAAGCGCCGCCACTCCCCCGACCTGAACGTCTGCCAGAGGTGCTTGCGCCAGCGGCGGATCGCCACCGGGATCACCTTGTCGACCGCCGGGTGCCAGGCGGGAATTTCGGCGAAACCCTCTTCCACTACCCAGTCGAAGCGGATGCCGGGCAGCGCTCGCTGCGCATCGGTCAGTGCGGGCAAGGCATGGATAACATCGCCCAGCGAAGAAGTCTTGATCAGCAGTACCCGCAAAATCAGGCAACCTCCACCGGCGTACTGCTCAGGCGGCTCAGCGCCTGAATAACGGCGTCCGGTTCAAGCAGACGCATGCAGTTGTAATGGCCGAAACGGCAGGTGCGCTCAAAGCACGGGCTGCACTCGATACCCAGGCGCACCACTTCCACCGCGTCGGCCAGCGGTGGCGTGAAGCCCGGCGAGGTCGAACCGTAGACGGCCACCAGCGGGCGATTCAGCGCTGCGGCCACGTGCATCAGGCCGGAATCGTTGGACACCACCGCGTCGGCACACGAGAGCAGGTCGATGGCCTCAGCCAGCGAGGTTTCACCACTGAGGTTGACGGACTCCTCGCGCAGGCCGGGAATCAACTCCTGGCGAATACTCTCGCCGACCGGGTGATCCTTTTTCGAGCCGAACAGCCAGACCTGCCAGCCTTCGCGAATGCTGGCGTCAGCGACTTGTGCGTAATGCTCGGCAGGCCAGCGCTTGGACTCGCCGAACTCGGCACCAGGGCATAGCGCCAGCACTGGACGGTCGAGGGTCAGGCCGAACTTGCTCAACGCCGCATCGCGAGTCGCGGTGTCGATGCGCAGGCTGGGCTTGGGATAAGGACGCGGCAACTCGGTGCTCTTGTCGAATGCCAGGGCCATGAAACGCTCGATCATCAGCGGATAGCGCTGTTTGTCGAGGGTGCGCACGTCATTGAGCAGGCCGTAGCGGAATTCGCCACGCCAGCCGGTACGTTTCGGTATACCAGCGAAAAACGGCACCAGCGCGGATTTCAGCGAATTGGGCAGCAGGATAGCCTGATCGTATTGGCCAGCCAGGGACTTGCCGATCCGGCGACGGGTCGCCAGCTCGAGGGCGCCGTGCCCCAGCGGAAAACTGAGCGCAGCGCGAACCTCCGGCATGCGCTCCAGTATCGGACGGCTCCATTCAGGGGCCAGCACGTCGATTTCGCACTCGGGATGACGCTGTTTCAGACACTGGAACAGCGTTTGTGCCATCACCATGTCACCGACCCAGCTAGGCCCAACGATCAGAATTTTCATGTTCTATCCAGAAACGACCAGAAACGATCAGGGAGGCCGATCAGACTGCGTGACATTCCCACACAACCTGTCGCCTCCCTGTCATAGCTTTATATAGTGTTGCAGCGGAATATGGCGTTGCCGCGCGGCTCAGCTCAACCCCATCTGCGTCCAGATCCGCATCACCTCACGCCGCTGGGCATGAAACTGATCGCCGCTGACCACACCCGCCTGCTTCTGCAAAGCCTGACGGTGCGCAGCCGAGCGATACGCCTTGTAGGCTTCGCGTAACAGGCTGGCGTCCGTGTCAGGCAACAGTCCGGCGTCCTCAAGCCCTTCGAGAATCCGGATGTTGTCGGTGTATTGCAGCAGCGCGGGATGCTCTCTGGACCACGCCAAGGCGGCGTATTGCACCATAAATTCGATATCGACGATACCTCCGGCGTCCTGCTTGAGGTCGAACGGCACCGACGCCTCGAAGGCATTGGCCGCCCTTCCGGCTGCTGTCACGCGGGTGCCGAGGTTGTCGCGCATCTTGCCGCGCATCTCGCTGACCTCTGCGCGCAGCTTGCCCAGATCACGCTCGCGCCCCAGCACATCGGCACGGACTTTTTCGAACTGTTCGCCAACATCGCGACTGCCGGTCATCACCCGCGCACGCACCAGCGCCTGATGCTCCCAGGTCCAGGCTTCATTAGCCTGATAACGGGCGAAGGCCCCCAGCGAACTGACCAGCAACCCGGACGCACCCGACGGCCGCAGGCGCATGTCGACGTCATACAGCTGACCGGAGTTGGTTTGCGTGGTCAGCAAATGGATGACCCGCTGCCCCAGCCGGGTGAAGAACTGCGCACTGTCGATCGGTTTGGCGCCGTCGGTCTCGGCTTGCAGATCGCCATCATGAATGAACACCAGGTCCAGATCGGAGCCGTGGCCCAATTCGATACCGCCAACCTTGCCATAACCGACAATCACGAAACCTGGGTCGCACAACGTGCCGTCCGGGCGCGAGGGCGTGCCGTGGCGAGCCACGCTGTAGCGCCACGCCAGCGCCAGCACCTGGTCCAGAATGGCCTCGGCCAGCCAGGTCAGGTAATCACTGACTTTCATCAATGGCAGACTGCCAGATATCTCGGACGCCGCAACCCGCAGGCTGTGGGCCAGCTTGAAATGCCGCAGGGCTTCCATCTGCTGCTCGAGGTCGTCCTCCGGGATACGAATCAGCCGCTCACGCAGCTCGGCCGCCAGCTCTGGTGCCAACGGTGGATTGAACAGACGACCTTCATTGAGCAGCTCATCGAGCAGCAGCGGGAAGCGTGCGATCTGTTCGGCAATCCATGGGCTGGCAGCGCACAGGGTCAGCAGTTGTCGCAACGCATCAGGGTTTTCGGTCAGCAACACCAGATACGCCGAGCGCCGGGCGACCGCTTCTACCAGCGGAAGAACACGTTCCAGCACCAGGTCGGGCTTCTCATGCTCTACCGCCTGAGCCAGCAACCGAGGGATGAACGCATCCAGCCGCTCACGACTCAGACGCTGCATCGAACGCAGGTTGGGACTGCTGCGCAGGCTGGCCAGATTTTTCAGTGCCTTTTCCGCATCCACGAAACCGGCCTGCAACAGCTGGCGACCCGCGGCTTCCTCGTCCTGGGACTCTTCCCACAGGGGCAGCCACTCGCCACCCACCGCGACCTCACTGTCGTCCTGCTGCTCATCGTCAGGATCAGAATCGGGGTCGGCGATGACCTGACGGAAATGCCAGGACACCCGACTGCGCCAGTACATAAGGCGCTCGTGAAAACTGACCCAGTCGGCAAAGCCCATGATCAGGGCAATGCGTGCCTGATCCTGATCGTTGTCCGGCAACATTTGCGTCTGACGGTCGGCAATCGCCTGAATGGCGTGCTCGGTGTAACGCAAAAATTCGTAACCCTCGCGCAGCTCTTCAGTCACCGTCGAAGGCAGATAGCCCTGACCTTCTAGGGTTTTCAGCACTTTGAACAGCGGACGCTGTTGCAGGCTCAGGTCGCGGCCACCGTGGATCAACTGGAACGCCTGGGCGATGAACTCGACTTCGCGAATACCCCCGGCACCGAGCTTGATGTTTTCCGCCATGCCCTTGCGCTTCACTTCCTGCTGAATCAGCTGCTTCATGGTGCGCAGCGCTTCAATGGCCGAGAAGTCCAGGTAACGGCGATACACAAACGGGCGCAACATATCCAGCAGCTCGGCACCTGCGGTCTGATCGCCGCCGACCACTCGCGCCTTGATCATCGCGTAACGTTCCCAGTCCCGACCCTGATCCTGGTAATACTGTTCCAGCGCGTTGAAGCTGAGCACCAGCGCCCCGGAAGAACCGTAGGGCCGCAGGCGCATGTCGACCCGGAACACGAAACCATCGACAGTCACCGGGTCCAGCGCCTTGATCAGCCGTTGCCCCAGGCGAATGAAAAACTCCTGATTGTCCAGCGCACGCTTGGTGCCCTGCGTCTCGCCGCCCTCCGGGTAGGCAAAGATCAGGTCAATGTCCGACGAAAGGTTCAGTTCTACCGCGCCTAGCTTGCCCATGCCCAGAATGACCATGTGCTGCGGCTGCCCCGAGTGACGACCGGTAGGTGTGCCGAACTGCTCGCAGTGCCGTGGATACAGCCATTGGTAGGCCAGGTCGATCGAGGCATCGGCCATTTCCGACAGGTCGCGGCAGGTTTCGATCAAATCTGCCTGGCGGGTCAGATCGCGCCAGATGATTCGCACTTGCTGGCGTGCGCGCTGCCGACGTAGATTACGCCCCAACTCGTCATCACTGGCGGCGCTCGACAGGGCATCGGCAATCTGACCGCGCAATTGGCCGGCAGAGAAGCTACGCTCCAGCTCGCCCGAGTCGGCCAGTTGCAGGAGCATCTGCGGGTCACGGCAAACTTGCTCGGTGACAAAATCACTGGCTGCGCAAACCCGGTCGAACGCCTTGCGGCGCGCCTCGGGCCAGGCCTCGAAAGACGTCAGCGCGTCCTCTGACAAAGCAGTGAGCGCGGCCTGGAACGTCTGGCGGGCACGGGTAATCAATGGCAGCAGAATGGCCGGAAATTCAGCCAGTAAAGGTAGGCTCATGGTCTATCCTTGATCGGCGTGCAAACGCCCGTCTTTCATGACGGCAAGACGCGTCTGCCAGCACCGCTTGTCGAACAAAGGTTATAAATTGCTGGAAAAATCAAATTAGAAGCATAAAAATCCGCTTTTTCCCTGCAAGATATTCAATAGCAATCAACAGTAACGTTTTAAGTTACAAGACAACAGGAGCGATTGAGTCGCTTCTCTGTAGTTTTACTACTGGGTCCGATACTCGGAGGGCTGAAATCGTCGTCGATTTGTAGTAAAACTACACGCCGCCGGATCCCACCCTCCGGTAATCCAAGAATTTATGTCGTCTGCCCACAAGGCCAGTCGCAAACTCAGGCAACCGATTCTGGAAGCCTTTCCGCCCTGGAGCAAGCCATGCAAGACCTCGATCCCGTCGAAACCCAGGAATGGCTGGACGCCCTGGAATCGGTTCTCGACAAAGAAGGCGAAGACCGCGCTCACTACCTGATGACCCGTTTGGGCGAGCTGGCCACCCGTAGTGGTTCGCAGCTGCCGTACGCCATCACTACGCCATACCGCAACACGATTCCTGTCACCCACGAAGCACGCATGCCTGGCGACCTGTTCATGGAACGCCGCATTCGCTCGCTGGTGCGCTGGAACGCATTGGCAATGGTCGTCAAAACCAACCTGAACGACCCGGATCTGGGCGGCCACATCTCCAGCTTCGCCTCCAGCGCCACGCTGTACGACATCGGCTTCAACTACTTCTTCCAGGCCCCGACCGACGAACACGGCGGCGACCTGATCTACTTCCAGGGTCACGCATCGCCAGGCGTCTATGCCCGTGCGTTTCTCGAAGGCCGTATCACCGAAGACCAGATGAACAACTTCCGTCAGGAAGTCGACGGCAACGGCCTGTCGTCTTACCCACACCCGTGGCTGATGAAGGATTTCTGGCAGTTCCCGACTGTATCGATGGGCCTTGGCCCGATCCAGGCGATCTACCAGGCGCGCTTCATGAAGTACCTGGAACACCGCGGTTACATCCCGGAAGGCAAGCAGAAAGTCTGGTGCTTCCTGGGTGACGGCGAGACCGACGAGCCGGAATCCCTGGGCGCCATCGCTCTGGCCGGTCGCGAAAAGCTCGACAACCTGATCTTCGTCGTCAACTGCAACCTGCAGCGCCTCGACGGCCCGGTTCGCGGCAACGCCAAGATCATCCAGGAACTCGAAGGCGTGTTCCGTGGCGCTCAGTGGAACGTCACCAAAGTCATCTGGGGCCGTTTCTGGGACCCGCTGCTGGCCAAGGACGTCGACGGTATCCTGCAACGTCGTATGGACGAAGTCATCGACGGCGAATACCAGAACTACAAGGCCAAGGACGGCGCGTTCGTCCGCGAGCACTTCTTCAACTCGCCTGAACTCAAGGCAATGGTTGCCGATCTGTCCGACGACGAGATCTGGAAACTCAACCGTGGCGGCCACGACCCGTACAAGGTTTATGCGGCCTACCACGAAGCCGTCAACCACAAGGGTCAACCGACCGTGGTTCTGGCCAAGACCATCAAAGGTTATGGCACCGGCGCCGGCGAAGCGAAAAACACTGCACACAACACCAAGAAGGTCGATGTCGACAGCCTGCGTCACTTCCGTGACCGTTTCGACATCCCGGTCAAGGACTCCGAACTCGAAGCCCTGCCGTTCTACAAGCCGGAAGAAGGCAGCGCCGAAGCCCGTTACCTGAGCGAGCGTCGTGCTGCGCTGGGTGGCTTCGTACCTCAGCGTCGCGCGCAGAGCTTCAGCCTGCCGACGCCGCCACTCGATACCCTCAAGGCCATCCTTGACGGTTCGGGCGACCGTGAAATCTCCACCACCATGGCTTTCGTGCGCATCCTGGCGCAGCTGGTCAAGGACAAGGAAGTCGGTCAGCGCATCGTGCCGATCATCCCGGACGAAGCGCGTACCTTCGGTATGGAAGGCATGTTCCGCCAGCTGGGCATCTACTCTTCGGTCGGCCAGCTCTACGAGCCAGTCGATAAAGAACAAGTGATGTTCTATCGCGAAGACAAGAAAGGCCAGATTCTCGAGGAAGGCATCAACGAAGCGGGCGCCATGTCCTCCTTCATCGCTGCCGGTACTTCGTATTCCAGCCACAACCAGCCGATGATTCCGTTCTACATCTTCTACTCGATGTTCGGTTTCCAGCGTATCGGCGACCTGGCATGGGCTGCTGGCGACAGCCGCACCCGTGGTTTCCTGATCGGCGGCACCGCCGGCCGTACCACGCTGAACGGCGAAGGCCTGCAGCACGAAGACGGTCACAGCCACATTCTGGCGTCGACCATCCCGAACTGCCGCACCTTCGACCCGACTTACGGTTACGAGCTGGCAGTGATCATCCAGGACGGCATGCGCCGGATGTTCGAAGAGCAGCAGGACGTTTTCTACTACCTGACCGTGATGAACGAGTCCTACGCCCAGCCAGCCATGCCGGCCGGTGCGGAAGAAGGCATCGTCAAGGGTATGTACCTGCTCGAAGAAGACACCAGAGAAGCGGCGCACCACGTCCAGTTGCTGGGCTCGGGCACCATCCTGCGTGAAGTTCGCGAAGCGGCGAAGATTCTCCGTGACGAGTTCAACATCGGCGCTGACGTCTGGAGCGTTACCAGCTTCAACGAACTGCGTCGCGACGGTCTGGCTGTAGAGCGCAACAACCGCCTGCACCCTGGCCAGAAGCCGGAACTGAGCTATGTTGAGCAGTGCCTCAACGGTCGCAAAGGTCCGGTCATTGCATCGACGGATTACATGAAGCTGTTCGCTGACCAGATTCGTCAGTGGGTTCCAACCAAGGAATACAAAGTCCTGGGCACCGACGGTTTCGGCCGTAGCGACAGCCGCAAGAAGCTGCGTCACTTCTTTGAAGTCGATCGTCACTTCGTTGTGCTGGCAGCTCTGGAAGCTTTGGCGGATCGTGGCGATATCGAACCTAAAGTGGTGGCGGAAGCCATCGCCAAGTTCGGCATCGATCCTGAAAAACGCAATCCACTGGACTGCTAAGAGTCTGCTTCAAGAGCGCTGATCAGAGCGTAAACAGCCGAGGATGCGGAATTTACCTACCGTAAATGAGCATCCAACGCTGTTTCGTTGTAACTGAACCAGCGTATTGGTGAGTGAACAGGTTCTCCTAAGGAGAGACATAGTGAGTGAGTTAATTCGCGTACCCGACATCGGCAACGGTGAAGGCGAAGTCATTGAATTGATGGTCAAGGTCGGTGATCGCATCGAAGCCGACCAGAGCATTCTGACGCTGGAATCGGACAAGGCGAGCATGGAAATCCCTGCTCCCAAGGCTGGCGTCATCAAGGCCATGAAGGTCAAGCTGGGCGACCGTCTGAAAGAAGGCGACGAGCTGTTCGAGCTGGAAGTGGAAGGCGAAGCGGCTGCCGCTCCTGCCCCCGCAGCCGAACCTGCCGCGGCCCCTGCTGCTGCCGAAAAACCGGCTGAAGCTGCACCGGCACCTGCCGCTGCTGCGCCTGCTCCGGCAGCCAGCGCCAGCGTTCAGGACATCCACGTGCCGGACATCGGCTCGTCGGGCAAGGCCAAAATCATCGAGCTGATGGTCAAGGTCGGTGACTCCATTCAGGCTGATCAGTCGTTGATCACCCTGGAATCCGACAAGGCCAGCATGGAGATCCCGTCTCCTGCAGCAGGCGTTGTCGAGAGCATCGAAGTCAAGCTGGACCAGGAAGTCGGCACCGGCGACCTGATCCTCAAACTGAAAGTCGAAGGCGCAGCGCCCGCCGCTGCTCCGGCACCTGCTGCCAGCGCACCGGCTGCCGCTCCTGCCAAGGCTGAAGCGGCTGCACCGGCCGCTGCTCCAGCGCCGAAAGCCGAAGCAGCACCTGCTCCGGCTGCACCGGCCAAAGACGGCGCCAAGGTTCACGCAGGCCCGGCTGTTCGTCAGCTGGCACGCGAGTTCGGCGTCGAGCTGAGCGCAGTCAGCGCCACCGGCCCACACGGTCGCGTGTTGAAAGAAGACGTTCAGGTCTACGTCAAGACCATGATGCAGAAGGCCAAGGAAGCTCCAGCTGGCGGCGCAAGCGGCGGCTCGGGCATCCCGCCGATCCCGGAAGTCGATTTCAGCCGTTTCGGCGAGATCGAAGAAGTACCGATGACGCGCCTGATGCAACTTGGCGCTTCGGGTCTGCACCGCAGCTGGCTGAACATTCCGCACGTCACGCAATTCGACCAGGCCGACATTACCGACCTGGAAGCTTTCCGTGTGGCGCAGAAAGGCGCTGCCGAGAAAGCTGGCGTCAAGCTGACCGTTCTGCCACTGCTGCTCAAATCCTGCGCCCACCTGCTCAAGGAGCTGCCGGACTTCAACGCTTCGCTGGCACCTAGCGGCAAGGCGGTGATCCGCAAGAAGTACGTGCACATCGGCTTTGCCGTGGACACCCCGGATGGCCTGCTGGTCCCGGTTATCCGCGACGTCGACCAGAAGAGCCTGTTGCAGCTGGCCGCCGAAGCCGCAGCACTGGCTGAAAAGGCACGCAACAAAAAGCTGACTGCGAACGACATGCAGGGCGCGTGCTTCACCATCTCCAGCCTCGGCCACATTGGCGGCACCGGCTTCACGCCGATCGTCAACGCGCCGGAAGTGGCTATCCTCGGTGTTTCCAAGGCCACCATTCAGCCAGTCTGGGACGGCAAAGCCTTCCAGCCGAAACTGATGCTGCCGCTGTCGCTGTCCTACGATCACCGCGTGATCAACGGTGCAGCCGCCGCCCGCTTCACCAAGCGCTTGAGCGAATTGCTGGCGGATATCCGCACAATCCTGCTGTAAGCCAGCCAGGCCCGTCACCACGACGGGCCTTGCCGTACACCTTTGCGAGCTGCCACGCTCGAACCTCAACCCCGCCCTCCAGCGGGGATTTTTTTGCCTGGCTATTGCGCCCATGCTCCGCGCTCATTGTTGGATCCTGTGGGAGTGACCGGGGCGGCGATCCGCATTGCTCACGAACCATCTTCTGGTGCTGTACGGGCCCCTTCGCGAGCAAGCTCGCTCCCACAGCCTCTATCGCGGTGCCAGGTCTGGCTGGCGGGTGATACACTACGCGACATTTTTGTTTTGCAGGTCCACCGTCGTGACTAACACCGCTTTCAATTCTCTGCCTCTGTCCGCTGCCATGCTGGCTAACCTGGAGTCGCTTGGTTATGCCGAAATGACACCGATTCAGGCGCAGAGCCTGCCGGTGATCCTCAAGGGCATGGACCTGATCGCGCAAGCCAAGACCGGCAGCGGCAAGACCGCTGCCTTCGGTATCGGCCTGCTCAACCCGATCAACCCGCGGTTCTTCGGTTGCCAGGCACTCGTCATGTGCCCGACCCGCGAACTGGCGGATCAGGTGGCCAAGGAAATCCGCCGTCTGGCGCGCTCGGAAGACAACATCAAGGTCCTGACCCTGTGTGGCGGCGTTTCATTCGGCCCGCAGATCGGCTCGCTGGAGCACGGCGCGCACATCATCGTCGGTACGCCTGGGCGTATTCAGCAGCATTTGCGCAAGGGTTCGCTGGTGCTGGACGGCCTGAACACGCTGATTCTCGATGAAGCCGACCGCATGCTGGACATGGGCTTCTACGACGCCATCGCCGACATCATCGAGCAGACCCCGCAACGTCGTCAGACCCTGCTGTTCTCCGCGACCTACCCGGTTGGCATCAAGCAACTGTCGTCGAAATTCATGCGCGACCCTCAGACTGTCAAAGTCGAAGCACTGCACGCCGACAGCCAGATCGAGCAGATTTTCTATGAAATCTCTCCGGAGCAGCGTCTGGAAGCGGTGGTCAAGGTACTCGGTCATTTCCGTCCGGCGTCCTGTGTGGCGTTCTGTTTCACCAAGCAGCAGGTTCAGGAAGTGGTCGACCACCTGACCGCCAAAGGCATGTCTGCCGTCGGCCTGCATGGCGATCTGGAACAGCGTGACCGTGATCAGGTGCTGGCGATGTTCGCCAACCGTAGTACCTCGGTACTGGTCGCCACCGACGTGGCGGCACGCGGCCTGGACATCGACGCACTGGACATGGTGATCAACGTCGAGCTGGCGCGAGATTCGGAAATCCACATTCACCGCGTAGGCCGTACCGGTCGCGCAGGCGAAAAAGGCATCGCGGTCAGCCTTGTGGCACCGTCGGAAAGCCAGCGCGCCCGCGCTATCGAAGAATTGCAGAAAGCCCCGTTGAACTGGCAGCAGTACGATCAGCTAAGTATCAAGGAAGGCGGCAAGCTGCTGCCGACCATGACGACGCTGTGCATCGGTTCGGGTCGCAAGGACAAACTGCGCCCGGGCGACATTCTTGGCGCGCTGACCGGCGAAGCGGGTATTGCGGGCACTCAGGTGGGCAAGATCGCGATCTTCGATTTCCAGGCGTACGTCGCCGTCGAACGCAGCATGGCCAAACAGGCGCTGGAGCGTCTGAACAACGGCAAGATCAAAGGCAAGTCGCTGCGCGTGCGAATCCTCTGAAATAGTCGTTAGCTGGATTATCGTTCCCACGCTCCGCGTGGGGACGCAGTTCTGGACGCTCTGCGTCCGATTTTGAATAGGTGGTGCGGCGCAGGTATGTGACGCAGAGCGTCACGAGAGGCATTCCCACGCGGAGCATGGGAACGATCGTGACCTACAGATCGAGGAACCACGCTGTGCCCGTTACCGACGTTGTAATCATTGGCGCTGGCGCCGCTGGTCTGATGTGCGCGTTTACCGCTGCCGCTCGCGGGCGCAGGGTGATGTTGATCGATCACGCCAACAAACCCGGCAAGAAGATCCTCATGTCCGGTGGGGGGCGCTGCAACTTCACCAACATGTACACCGAGCCGGCCAACTTCCTGTCGCAGAACCCGCACTTCTGCAAATCGGCCTTGGCGCGCTACACCCAGTGGGATTTCATCGCGATGGTCGCCAAACATGGCGTGCCTTATCACGAGAAGAAGCTCGGTCAGCTGTTCTGTGACAACAAGTCCAGCGACATTCTGGAAATGCTTCTGGAGGAATGTCGACAGGCCGGTGTCAGCCTGCACATGGACACCTCCGTGCAGCAGATCGAAAAGACCGAATCCGGCTACAGCCTGCAAACCACGCTGGGCACGTTGAGCTGCGAGGCGCTGGTCATCGCCACGGGCGGGCTGTCGATTCCGACGCTGGGCGCAACCGGTTTCGGCTATCAGGTCGGCAAGCAGTTCGGCCACACGCTGCTGCCCACCCGCGCAGGCCTGGTGCCGTTCACCATCACCGATCAGCTCAAGGAGCTGTGCACAGAGCTTTCAGGCACATCGGTGGATTGCCTGGTCAGTTGCAATGACACCAGCTTCCGCGAAAACATCCTGTTCACGCATCGCGGCCTCAGTGGTCCGGCGATCCTGCAGATCTCTTCGTTCTGGCAGCCCGGTGACACCGTGGAAATCAACCTGCTGCCCGATCACGATGTGCCCACCTGGCTCAGTCAGCAACAGGCCGAGCGTCCCAACAGTGAGTTGAAAACCCTGCTGGGCGAGATTTTCACCAAGAAGATGGCCAATCTGATCGCCGAACACTGGTTCGTGTCCAAACCCATGAAGCAGTACACCCATGCCGAACTGGCCGACATCGCCGAAAAGCTGGCGAGCTGGCAGGTGGTCCCGGCAGGCACCGAGGGTTATCGCACCGCTGAAGTGACGCTGGGTGGCATCGATACCCGTGAAGTGTCGTCCAAGACCATGGAGTCACTGAAATCCCCCGGCCTCTATTTCGTCGGCGAAGTGCTCGATGTGAGCGGTCATCTGGGCGGCTTCAACTTTCAGTGGGCGTGGGCCTCGGCGTACGCAGCGGCGCAGTACGTGTGACGTAGTGCGCGTGGCGTAACATCACGACACTGCAAACCGGTATAAATTTTGCCAGGCGGATGTACAGCCAGTCATTTGGTCTGTACATATCCTCCTGCAGAATTGATCAATTGCGAACAGGGCCGTCAGCTTACCCATGGCATCGAAATCTCTCCGTCATACATTCCGTCGATTGTGGGCGCTGGATAAATTCAGCTATAGCGTTCGAGTCTTTATCGCACTAACCGGCAGCATGGCGCTGTGCTGGTACCAAAACGAGATGGCCTTGCTGATCCCGCTGTTTCTGGGGATTATTGCCTGCGCACTGGCTGAAACCGACGACAGCTGGCAAGGCCGGCTCAATGCTCTGGCCGTGACGCTGGTGTGCTTCAGTGTTGCCGCACTCGCCGTAGAACTGCTGTTCCCCTACCCCTGGCTGTTTGTCTGCTCACTGGCGCTGGCCAGCTTCTGCCTGACCATGCTCGGCGCGCTGGGCGAACGCTATGGCGCGATTGCCTATGGCACGCTGATTCTCTCGGTCTACACCATGATCGGCGTCGATCAGCGCGGCGGCGAGGTGCTGGACTTCTGGCATGAGCCGATGCTGCTGGTGGCGGGTGCAGCCTGGTACGGCCTGCTGTCGGTGCTGTGGCAGATGCTGTTTTCCAACCAGCCGGTGCAACAGGCGCTGGCCCGACTGTTCCGTGAGCTGGGGCAGTACCTGAAACTCAAGTCGACGCTGTTTGAGCCGATCCGCACGCTCAATGTGGAGGCCCGCCGCCTGGAACTGGCGCAGCAGAACGGCAAAGTGGTCGCCGCACTGAACTCCACCAAGGAAATCATCCTGCACCGTGTCGGCAGCGGCCGCCCCGGTTCGAAAGTCAGCCGCTACCTGAAGCTGTATTTCATCGCCCAGGACATCCACGAGCGCGCCAGCTCGTCGCACTACCCCTACAACTCGCTGGCCGACGCCTTTTTCCACAGCGATGTGCTGTTCCGCTGCCAGCGCCTGCTGCGTCAACAGGGCGTTGCCTGTCAGGCCCTGTCGGAATCCATCCAGTTGCGTCAGCCGTTCGTATACGACCCAAGCTTTGCAGAAGCCATGGAAGACCTGCACGCCTCCCTGGAACACCTGCGCATCCAGAGCAATCCTGCATGGCGCGGCCTGTTACGTTCGCTGCGCGCGCTGGCTGCCAACCTCGGCACGCTGGATCGCCTGATCAGCGACGCCAGCAACCCGGATGCCGTGGCCGATGCCACCGACAGCAGCCTGCTGGACCGCTCACCGCGCAACCTCAAGGATGTCTGGACCCGCCTGCGCCTGCAGATGACCCCGACCTCGCTGCTGTTCCGCCACGCCCTGCGCCTGCCGCTGGCGCTGACCATCGGTTATGCGATGGTGCACCTGATTCACCCGTCACAGGGCTACTGGATCATCCTGACCACGGTATTTGTCTGCCAGCCGAGCTATGGCGCCACCCGGCGTAAACTCGGCCAGCGGATCATTGGCACGGCAATAGGTCTGACGGTCGGCTGGGTACTGTTCGATCTGGTTACCAGTCCGATTCTGCAATCGATGTGCGCGGTGTTGGCCGGTGTGGTGTTCTTCGTCAATCGCACCACGCGCTACACCCTGTCGACCGCCGCCATCACGGTCATGGTGCTGTTCTGTTTCAATCAGGTCGGCGACGGTTACGGGCTGTTCCTGCCCCGGCTGTTCGATACGCTGCTGGGCAGCCTGATCGCCGGGCTCGCGGTGTTCCTGTTCCTGCCGGACTGGCAAGGGCGACGCCTGAACAAGGTGCTGGCCAACACCCTGACCTGCAACAGCATTTACCTGCGCCAGATCATGCAGCAGTACGCCAAGGGCAAGAGT
Organism: Pseudomonas syringae group sp. J248-6; assembly: GCF_032586995.1. Classification (NCBI taxonomy): domain Bacteria; kingdom Pseudomonadati; phylum Pseudomonadota; class Gammaproteobacteria; order Pseudomonadales; family Pseudomonadaceae; genus Pseudomonas; species Pseudomonas syringae group sp. J248-6. The sequence continues at coordinate 47,599 of NZ_JAWHOP010000020.1, forward strand.
GACGACCTTACCTATCGACTGGCACGGCGCAACGCCCACAATGCCGACGCCGCGCTGTCGACCACACTGGCAAACATGCTTATGGAGCCCGGTCACTTCCGCAAGGAGGCCGATGTCGGCTTCCGCTTTCTGGTGCTGTCACATACGCTGCTGAGCTACCTTTCCGGCCTCGGCGCGCACCGTGATACCCAATTGCCCGGCGATGTCCGCGAACACCTGATCGATAACGTCGGCGCTACACTGGCAGCCAGCATCGACGAAATCGCCGCAGGGCTGGCCGAGAAGAAACCGGTCGCTGTACAGAGTGACGCAGAGGAAGCACTGGCTGCGCAACTGGAACAGCTGCCGGAAGAGATGGACGAAAGCCAGCGTCTGGTACAGGCACAGCTAGCCTTGATCTGCCGCCAGCTGGCACCGCTACGCACCCTTGCCGCTCATCTGATCAAAGCTCCGGAGGCTGTTGCAGCCCATGCAGTCTGAACAGCTCGTCGTAGGTGCCGTCGGCCTTCATGGCGGCAATTTCACGATCAAAATCGGCGACAATTTTTGCGTGGTGAGGATTTTTCAGGCTGACCAGAATGTGCAGACTGTTCTCGCTCAACGAGCCGGGTAGAAACTCGACACGGTCGCGAACCTCGTCGGGCTCCATCGCCAGGTTATAGCGAGCGACGTATTCGTCCTCCAGTGTCAGGTCCACACGTTCGGCAGCCAGCATGCGAACAGCTGTGGAAAAGTTTTGTACAGGGACCTTCTTGAGCAGGCTGTCGCTGTCAAACGCTGGGGAATAGGCATAACCGCGTACAACCGCAATCATGTAATTGTGCAGTTGTTCATGGCTCCGAACCTCGATAGACGATTCCTTGCGTTTGATGAAGCGCACCCGATTGAGCAGGTATTCGGCTGAAAACTGACCAATTTTTGTGCGATCGTCGCTGAACCATGCGTTGATCAGCACATCGTGCCGCCCCTCACCCAACCCCAGCATTGCCCGCGCCCAAGGCACTTGCTCATACAGGGTGGTGTATCCGGCGCGGCGCAACGCCGTATTGACGATATCGGTCGCAAGTCCGCCGTTGAGCAGCAGCGCATCGGTAAAAGGTGGCCAGGGGTCAGCGACAAGGCGCAGTTTCTCGGCTGCACTGGCGTGCGCCATCAGCAAAAAGACCAGCAACCCAACCGCTCGAAGCCACTGCGACATACTCAGGTTCCTGAAAAGGGCGGCATTCCCGATTTAATCCTATCGGCAGCAAAACCATCACTCATGAGAGTGCCTGCAGCTTTTAATTGAAGACCTCAAGCAGTCAGTAGACAAGCCGGGAGGGGAACATGCTCAGTAAAGCTGCACGCACATCGTTGACAGCGTTTATTGGGAATGTCGGCGGATACGTTTAGACTTCGCTTCTGGTTTCCCTGCGAGTCTGCGACATGTCTATCAAATGGATCTGCAAACATCACACCGAGCTGAGCATCCAGCAGCTGTATGCCGTGCTGCAACTGCGCGCCGAGGTGTTTGTGGTCGAGCAGCAATGCGTGTATCTGGACGTGGACGGGCAGGACCTGACGGGCGATACCTGCCACCTGATGGCCTGGCAGGAAGACAAGCTGGTCGCCTATCTGCGCTTGCTGGACCCTATCCAGCAGGGCGGCGACGTCACTATCGGGCGAGTCGTGACAGCCCCTTCGATTCGCAGCCGGGGCATTGGCCATGAACTGATGGAGCAGGCCCTGGAAAATGCCGAACGCAAATGGCCTGACCAGCCCATCTATCTGTCGGCACAGGCCCACCTGCAAGGCTACTACAGCCGCTACGGCTTCAACCCGGTGGGCGAGGTCTATCTGGAAGACGACATCCCCCACATCGGCATGCGCCGCGATCTGGACTAAAAGCAGTTGCACGCCTTGAGCTGCAAGCTGCACGTTGAAAGCATTGAAAAGGGATTCGTCGATGGAGGTCAGCAAGACCAAAAGCAGTTTCTATCGCCGCCTGTATGTGGCGTACCTGATTGATTCGAAGCTCGCCAGCAGCGTACCCGAACTGACAGCCGTGACCGGCATGCCACGCCGCACCGCTCAGGACACCATCAGCGCGCTCTCCGATCTGGACATCGTGTGTGAGTTCGAACAGCAGGAAGGTGCCCGCAATCACGCAGGCAATTACCGTATTCGCAATTGGGGCGCCATCGACAAAACATGGATCGCCCGCAACCTGAACAGCATCAAGGCCGTGCTCGGGTATCCCTAGCAGCTGCGAGCTTAAAGCTTGCCGTTCGAAGCTTGCAGCTCGTTATAGGTCAGGTAGACGCGCAGGTCGAATTCCAGCTGGTGATACCCGGGCAGCATGTGCTCGCATAACTGGTAGAACGCCTTGTTATGGTCTGACTCGCGAAAATGCGCGAGTTCGTGAACCACGATCATCTTCAGGAATTGAGCAGGGGCTTCCTTGAACAAGGCGGCCACGCGAATCTCATTGCTTGCCTTGAGCTTGCCGCCCTGCACTCTGGATATTTTGGTGTGCAACCCAAGCGCGCGATGGGTCAGGTCCAGGCGATTATCGAACAGCACCTTCCTGATGGCCGGCGCATTGCGCAGGTGATCCTGCTTGAGCGCCAGCGCGTAGGCGTAAAGAGCCTTGTCGCTTTGTATCTGATGACGCTCCGGGTAGCGCTGCTCCAGATAGTCCGCCAGACGGTTCAGGGCAATCAACTGATGCACTTGATCCTGCAGGGCTTGCGGATAAGCCTGCAGGTATTTGAGTGGAGCATGGCTGGCGGCAGTCATGGGGCCTTTTGCATGATGACGAAAGACGCCATTCTACAACAATCCACCCGACCTCAAGCCTGCCACCTCAAAGTGCCCTGGAAAGTGCAGCGCGTCTTCGGACACCATCGGATGCGCGATCAGAAAGCCCTGCATGACCTGACAGCCATTGTCCGCCAGCCACTGGTATTGCTCGCAGGTCTCCACCCCTTCGGCAATGACCAGCATATCGAGGTTGCGACTCAGGTCGATGATGCTGCTGGCCATCGCCGCCTCGCGCCTGGACTCGACAATATTGGCGACAAAACGCCTGTCCAGCTTCAAGGTGTCGAGCTGAAGATTGCGCAAGTGCGACAGCGAGCATTCGCCAGTGCCGAAGTCGTCCAGCGCAATACGCACGCCGACGTCATGCAGTGACTTCAGCTGTTTATGGCTATGCGTAAGGTTATGCACCAGAGCGCTTTCAGTGATTTCCACCTCGATCTGTCCTGGCTTGAGCTCGAAGCGATCCATGGCACGCTTCAGCTCCGAAGCCAGGTTGGGCATGCAGAATTGCGTGGGGCTGACACAGACACTCAGCACCACATCGGCAGCAAATACCCGGCTCCACGCCTGACGCTGTTCGGCGCCCTGATCGAAAATCCAGCTGCCGAGCCGGTTGATCAGTCGGGTCTCTTCAAGCAAGGGAATGAACAGCGCAGGAGGTACCTCGCCGACCGCCGGATGCTGCCAGCGCAGCAACGCTTCGAAACCACGCAGGCGACCATCCGCGACATGGATCTGGGGCTGGTACACCACCGAGAAATCCTTGCCGTCGATGGCCGTGCGCACACTTTCCTCAAGCATCAGCCGTGAGCGGGCGCGTCCGTTCATATTCTGGTCGTAGAACCGGTATTGCTGACGCCCTGCACGCTTGGCCTCATACATGGCGATATCTGCCGCACGCAGCAAACCGTCCAGATTCGAGCCGCAGTCCGGAAAGGTCGCGATACCGACACTGGCACCCAGGGTGATTTCGACACCGTCGACCTGGCGCCTTCCCGACACCCGTTCAATGAGTTTTTCAGCGATTTTGGCCGCCTGTTCGGGGTAATCAAGCCCGTCGATCACAACCGTGAATTCGTCGCCGCCAATGCGCGCCAGAACATCATAGGGACGCATGCTGTCCTTGAACTGCTCGGCGACCCAGAGCAATACCTGATCACCGGCGTCATGACCCAGCGCATCATTGATCTGCTTGAAGCCGTCCAGGTCCATGAACAGCACAACCAGGTATTTGTCTGTCTGCTCCTTGCGCAGGAGCATGCCTTCAACGGCCTGATAAAGCCCGCGGCGATTGAGCAGGCCTGTCAACGCGTCGGTAACAGCCTGTTTTTCAAGTTGCTGATAGAGATCACGGACTACCGACATATCCAGAACCGTCAGCACCATCGCCTTCTGCTCCGCAGGCAGCGCCGCGCAAGACAAGGCAACCGGCAACTGCGTGCCTTGTGCGGTACGCAGAATGGCATCGTGCACCCGGTAGGTGTCGGCCTTGCGATAGTGTTTGTAGAAGCCTGACTCCAGCCAGTCGCCCACTTGCGGTTCGATGATGTAATCCAGCACTTGCGTGCCGCGCAGTTGATCGACCGAAGCGTTCAACAACTGGCAGATGGCGGGATTGGCAAAACTGATGGTGCCCGCCTCATCAACGACCAGAATGCCTTCGGCGACGTTGGCCAGCACTGACGCATTGAACGCACGAGCCGATTCAAGCTCCAGCGAAAGCTGTTGCAGCGCACGACGGTTACGCTGTTGCTCAAGCAGGGTCTGCACCTTGGGCTTGAGAACGTTCGGGTCGAAGGGTTTGAACAGGTAATCCGTCGCGCCGTTTGCATACCCTTTCTGCACGGCATCCTGGGTCTGCTCATTGGCCGTGAGAAAGATAATGGGCGTCAGGCGGGTGCGCTGACTGCCTCGCATCAACCGGGCAACTTCGAAGCCGTCCATGCCCGGCATCTGCACATCCAGCAGAACCAGGTCGACTTCCTGTTCAAGAAGCACCGTCAATGCTTCGATTCCTGAACTCGCAGTCACAATATGCCAATCCGTTCTTTGCAGAACAGCACACATCGTCACCAGATTTTCCGGATAATCGTCTACAACCAGTAAAACCGAAGAGCCATCATGTGGCTGTGTTGGCACGCGTTCCATGCTGCTTCTCTGTGTGGGCATGACGCCTGAGTTTCAGGACGACCGTCATACTTTGGAATAACTCTAGCCCCGTCTCGCAAAAAGCAGAAGCAAGGCACCCCTTCCCTACCATCAAAGTTCGATCTACCCGACTAACGGTCATTCTCTGCACGCGTTGCAGGCTCTGCCCTGCAGGAAAAGTGACAGCACTTTGACGTCATTGGTTCGACAATTTTTCATTAACAAATCGCCCTACAATCCGTATAAAACGTGATCAAACCCTCTTGCTAGAGGTGCCCCCTTGGTAGCAAAAGACATGCGCGGAAGGATTAAAAATGATCGATCTTGGATCGTACCAACTCAGCATTCCAGTGGACTCACCTCCCAGGACCATTACGACCGCTCAGCTTGTGAAAGGTTATGACGGCAAATACTTCAAATCGAAATCGGACTCCATTGTGTTCTGGTCTCCGGTAACCGGGACCAAAACCGAAAACGCCAAATATTCACGCAGCGAGTTACGGGAAACATGGTCAGATGGATCACTGCACAATTGGGTATATCCCGATGCGGACAACTATCTGAACGCTAAACTGGAAGTCGATCAGGTGCCTTCTTCCGGCAAGATCGTGATCGGCCAGATACATGCCTATGAAAGCACCGAGCCTCTTCTTAAAGTCGAGTATCAATACAAGGAAGACACCAAGAGTGGAGAAATCGTTGCGAAAGTTCGCAATCGTTTCGATGACGACGAAAGCAAGGTCTATAAGATAGTCGACGGTGTGAAGCTCAATCAGACATTCAATTACGTCATTCACCTGAGCAAGGGCGGGAAATTGACTGTCAGTGTCAATGACACCGACTGGAGCAAGCGCATCAGCGAGACCTGGCGCGACAAGCCTTTGTATTTCAAGGCCGGTGTTTATACCCAAGACAATACCGGGTATACCTCCGAAGGTGGCAGGGCCACTTTTTATAATCTCGATATTGATCACAACAAGAGCTGAGCCGCGCGCAGGCCTTGAATCAAGCGCTAAAAAAACGGCCCGCACTTGCAGAAAGTGCGGGCCGCTTTTATTTCATCAGTTCATTAAGCAGCGCTATCAGCGGTTGGCTTTGAACTCCTGCTCAGCCGCCAGGAAACGTGTCTGCATGGACGCCGACGCAGGCTTGCCGATCAGGCTGAATACCACGATGGCGATGCTGGCAAGGATGAAACCCGGGATGATTTCATACAGACCAAGGGTACTGAACTGTTTCCAGAGTACGACAGTCGCCGCACCGACTATTACCCCGGCCAGCGCACCATTGCGTGTCATGCCTTTCCACAGCACAGATATCAGCACCACAGGGCCGAATGCTGCGCCGAACCCTGCCCAGGCATAGCTCACCAGCCCCAGCACGCGGTTCTCGGGGTTGGCGGCCAGCAGAATGGCAATGATCGCGATCAGCAACACCATCGCACGCCCGACCCACACCAACTCAACCTGCGAAGCGCCCTTGCGCAGGTAAGCCTTGTAGAAGTCTTCGGTCAGCGCGCTGGAGCACACCAGCAACTGACAGCTCAGCGTACTCATCACCGCAGCCAGAATGGCCGACAGCAGCACACCGGCAACCCATGGATTGAACAGCAGCTTGGCCAGTTCGATGAACACCCGCTCGGGGTTCTCGGTCACCGGCCCTGCCACATCCGGGTGCGCGGAGAAGTAAGCGATACCGAAGAAGCCTACCGCCACAGTACCGCCCAGACACAGGATCATCCAGGCCATGGAGATTCGTCGGGCGCTGGCAATCGACTTGACCGAATCAGCCGCCATGAAGCGCGCGAGAATATGCGGCTGGCCGAAATAACCCAGACCCCAGCCAAGCAGGGAAATGATGCCGATGAAAGTCGTGTTCTTGAACATGTCGAAGCTGGTCGGATCTTTCGCTTCAATGGCCAGGAAGGTGGTATCTACCCCGCCTGTCGCCAGCAGGACGATGATCGGCGTCAGGATGAGGGCGAAGATCATCAGCGTGGCTTGTACGGTGTCGGTCCAGCTCACGGCCAGAAAACCACCGACGAAGGTGTAGGCAATGGTCGCCGCAGCGCCAGCCCACAGGGCGGTTTCGTAGGACATGCCGAAGGTGCTTTCAAACAGACGCGCGCCAGCAACGATGCCCGAGGCGCAATAGATGGTGAAGAACACCAGAATCACGATGGCCGAGATGATGCGCAGCAGGCCGCTGTTGTCTTCGAAGCGGCTGCTGAAGTAATCCGGCAGGGTCAGGGCGTCACCGTTGTGCTCGGTCTGCACGCGCAGACGACCAGCCACGAACAGCCAGTTCAGGTAGGCACCGATGATCAGACCAATGGCGATCCAGCTTTCCGACAGGCCGGACATATAGATAGCCCCCGGCAACCCCATCAACAGCCAGCCGCTCATGTCCGAGGCTCCTGCTGAAAGCGCTGTTACCACGCTGCCCAGGCTGCGCCCGCCGAGGATGTAATCCGAAAGGTTGTTGGTAGAGCGATAGGCCATCAGGCCGATCAAGACCATTGCCGCTATATAGATCACAAACGTGATCAAGGTAGGGTTGCTGACACTCATGAGTTCTGCCTTGGCATTGTTTTTATGTTGGCACCCGGTGCCAAAGGGAATAGCGACCGATATTCGGCGCATCCGTACTTTTGCACCCGACACCGCGTTGACTGATCGCTCCGCAAGGATCGGCAATCAATTGCTGGCGGTTGCACCGCGGGAATGAATCCTATTAAACAAACCAAACAAGGTGCAACCCATTTCAACGTGCAAGTTGCACCTGTTACAAAAAAACCAATAAAGGCGTTTTTCTGCGCCATTTTAGGGCGTTTTCGGCCCTATCTACAAACAATCACGCACCAGCTCTGGGCAAAGCAACGCTATTGCGGGCCGCTTGCCGGGAATGTCACAAAATATTGTCGAAACAGGGTTGCACTCGGTTGCACCTGACCCCGTCACGGCGCTAATCTTTGCCAAAGCCGATGCCACCGCCGCGTGGCTATAATGAGGACAACACATGGCCACCACTACTCTAGGCGTCAAACTTGACGACCCGACCCGCGAGCGATTGAAAGCCGCCGCCCATTCGATCGACCGCACACCGCACTGGTTGATCAAGCAGGCGATTTTCAATTACCTGGAAAAACTGGAGAGTGGTGCAACCTTGCTGGAGCTCAATGGCGCGACTGGCAAAGACAGCGAAGACCGTGGCGAAGTGGCGGAAGACACTGGCCTGCAATGCTTTCTTGATTTTGCCGAGAGCATTCAACCGCAGTCGGTACTGAGGGCCGCCATCACCTCCGCCTACCGCCGCCCCGAGCAGGAAGTGGTGCCGATGCTGCTGGAGCAGGCGCGCCTGACCGCACCTGTTGCCGAAGCCACCAACAAGATGGCCGCGTCGATTGCCGAAAAGCTGCGTAACCAGAAAAGCGCTGGCGGCCGCGCTGGCATTGTTCAAGGCCTGTTGCAGGAATTTTCGCTGTCCTCGCAGGAAGGCGTTGCACTCATGTGCCTGGCCGAAGCGTTGCTGCGCATTCCGGACAAGGGCACGCGCGATGCCTTGATTCGCGACAAGATCAGCAACGGAAACTGGCAGCCGCATCTGGGCAACAGCCCGTCGCTGTTCGTCAACGCTGCCACCTGGGGCCTGCTGCTGACCGGCAAGCTGGTCGCCACTCACAACGAGGCAGGTCTCACATCTTCGCTGAGCCGCATCATCGGCAAGAGCGGCGAACCGATGATCCGCAAGGGCGTCGACATGGCCATGCGCCTGATGGGCGAGCAGTTCGTCACCGGCGAAACCATCGGCGAAGCCCTGGCCAATGCCAGTCGTTTTGAAGCCAAGGGCTTCCGCTACTCCTACGACATGCTGGGTGAAGCGGCGCTTACCGAGCATGATGCGCAGAAGTATCTCGCGTCCTACGAGCAGGCCATACACTCCATCGGCAAGGCCTCCCACGGCCGCGGCATCTACGAAGGCCCGGGCATTTCCATCAAGCTGTCGGCACTGCACCCGCGCTATAGCCGCGCCCAGTACGAGCGCGTGATGGAAGAACTGTACCCGCGCCTGCTGTCGCTGACCCTGCTGGCCAAGCAGTACGACATCGGCCTGAACATTGATGCCGAAGAAGCTGATCGCCTGGAGCTGTCGCTGGATCTGCTCGAACGCCTGTGCTTCGAACCGCAGTTGACTGGCTGGAACGGCATTGGCTTCGTGATTCAGGCTTACCAGAAGCGCTGCCCTTATGTGATCGATTACGTGATCGATCTGGCTCGGCGCAGTCGCCACCGCCTGATGATCCGTCTGGTCAAGGGCGCGTATTGGGACAGCGAAATCAAGCGCGCCCAGGTCGAAGGCCTGGAAGGCTATCCGGTGTACACGCGCAAGGTGTACACCGACGTCTCGTACATCGCCTGTGCCCGCAAGCTGCTGGCGGCACCGGAAGTCATTTATCCACAATTCGCCACACACAACGCCCACACCCTGGCGGCTATTTACCAGATCGCCGGGCAGAATTATTACCCCGGCCAGTATGAGTTCCAGTGCCTGCATGGCATGGGTGAGCCGCTGTACGAGCAAGTTGTAGGCAAGGTCGCCGACGGCAAGCTGAATCGTCCATGCCGCGTGTACGCTCCGGTCGGAACGCATGAAACGCTGTTGGCCTATCTGGTGCGTCGTCTGCTGGAAAACGGTGCCAACACGTCGTTCGTCAACCGGATTGCCGACCATTCGATCTCCATTCAGGAACTGGTGGCCGACCCGGTCAGCCAGATCGAACGCATGGCAACACAGGAAGGCGGTTTCGGCCTGCCGCACCCGCGTATTCCGCTGCCGCGCGACCTGTATGGCACCGAGCGCGCCAACTCCAGCGGCATCGACATGGCCAACGAGCATCGTCTCGCTTCGCTGTCCTCGGCCCTGCTCGCCACGGCGCACAATGACTGGAAAGCCGCCCCCATGCTCGGCTGCCCAGCCAGCGCAGGCACACTGACTGCCGCGTTGAACCCATCGGACCTGCGTGATGTGGTCGGTCATGTTCAGGAAGCCTCGCTGCAGGATGTCGATAACGCTATCCAGTGCGCCTTGAGCGCTGGTCCGATCTGGCAGGCAACACCACCCGCCGAACGCGCCGCAATTCTGGAACGTGCTGCCGACTTGATGGAAAGCGACATCCAGCCCTTGATGGGCCTGCTGGTCCGTGAGGCGGGCAAGACCTTCGCCAACGCCATCGCCGAAGTGCGCGAAGCCGTCGATTTCCTGCGTTACTACGCCGTACAGGCGCGCAATGATTTCACCAACGACGCCCATCGTCCGTTGGGGCCGGTGGTCTGTATCAGCCCGTGGAACTTCCCGCTGGCAATTTTCAGCGGTCAGGTCGCTGCTGCACTGGCTGCGGGCAACCCGGTGCTGGCCAAACCGGCTGAGCAAACACCGTTGATTGCCGCCCAGGCCGTGCGCCTGCTGCTTGAAGCCGGCATCCCGGAAGGCGTGGTGCAATTGTTACCGGGGCGCGGTGAAACCGTAGGTGCCGGGCTGGTCGGCGACGAACGCGTCAAAGGCGTGATGTTCACCGGTTCCACTGAAGTCGCCCGCCTGCTGCAACGCAACGTGGCGGGTCGCCTGGACTCGCAGGGCCGCCCCATCCCGTTGATCGCCGAAACCGGCGGTCAGAACGCGATGATCGTCGACTCTTCGGCGCTGACCGAACAGGTTGTCATCGACGTGGTTTCTTCGGCGTTCGACAGCGCCGGGCAACGCTGCTCGGCACTGCGCGTGCTGTGCCTGCAGGAAGACTCTGCGGACCGCGTCATCGAAATGCTCAAGGGGGCGATGGCCGAGAGCCGCCTCGGCAACCCGGAGCGCCTGTCCGTGGACATCGGCCCGGTGATCGATGCCGAGGCCAAGGCGGGTATCGAAAAACACATCCAGGCCATGCGCGACAAAGGCCGTACGGTTTATCAGGTGGCCATTGCCGACAGCACGGAGCTTAAGCGTGGCACCTACGTGATGCCGACCCTGATCGAGCTGGAAAGCTTCGATGAGCTGCAACGCGAAATCTTCGGCCCGGTGCTGCATGTGGTGCGCTACAAGCGCAAGGAACTGGGCCTGCTGATCGACCAGATCAATGCATCCGGCTACGGCCTGACCCTTGGTGTTCATACCCGCATCGACGAGACCATCGCCAAGGTCATCGACAACGTCAACGCAGGCAACGTCTATGTAAACCGTAACATCGTCGGTGCTGTGGTGGGCGTCCAGCCATTTGGCGGCGAAGGCTTGTCCGGTACCGGCCCTAAAGCCGGTGGCCCGCTGTACCTGTACCGCCTGCTGTCGACGCGTCCGCAGGATGCCATCGAGAAATCGTTCGTGCGCAGTGATGCACTGTCTGCTCCGGACACCCGCCTGCGTGACATCCTCAACAAACCGTTGCAAGCCTTGAAGGCCTGGGCAGCCAGTAATCAGCAAAGCGATCTGGATGCCCTGTGCAGCCAATACGCCGAGCAATCGCAAAGCGGCATCACTCGCCAGCTGGCGGGGCCGACCGGCGAGCGCAACAGCTATGCGATTCTGCCGCGTGAACACGTGCTTTGCCTGGCGGATGACGAGAACGACCTGCTGATTCAACTGGCGGCCGTGCTGGCTGTCGGCAGTTCTGCCGTGTGGCCGGAAACAGACATCAGCAAGCCATTGCGCGCTCGTCTGCCAAAGGATGTGCAGGCACGCATCAAGCTGATCCCTGACTGGACCAAGGACGAAATCATCTTCGACGCCGTCCTGCACCACGGCGATTCCGATCAGCTACGCGCCATCTGCCAGCAGATCGCCCAGCGCAGCGGTGCAATCGTCGGCGTCAATGGCCTGTCCCACGGCGAAACCAACGTGCCGCTGGAACGCCTGGTGATAGAGCGGGCATTGAGCGTCAACACCGCGGCGGCGGGTGGCAATGCGAGCCTGATGACGATCGGCTGATGTCGCTCGGTAACAGATGACGCAGAGCGTCAAGAAAGGCATTCCCATGCTGGAGCGTGCGGAACGAGAGGTGTCCGAAAGACACCGACCGTTCCCATGCTCTGGACACTCCGCGTCCGCTCTCGATACCCCCCGCACACGCTCGACCATCACCCGAATCAATCTTGCTACCCTCCCTCCTCAACCCGACCTAGACTTGAGCCATTCCAAGAATAGGTACGCCATCATGTCCGAGTCGCTGCTCAGTTCCCGAAACCTGGCTTTCGAGCTGTATGAAGTGCTGGACGCCGAAGGGCTGACGCGGCGTGAGCGGTTTGCCGAGCATTCGCGGGAAACCTTTGATGCAGCGCTGGGGACGGCGCGTACTATCGCGGAAAAGTATTTTGCGCCGCACAACCGCAAGGCTGACGAAAACGAGCCGCGCTATGAAAATGGCGAAGCGATTCTGATCCCCGAGGTCAAGCCTGCTGTGGATGCGTTTCTCGCCGCTGGTTTTCTCAATGCATCGCGTGATTTTGAAGCGGGCGGCATGCAGTTGCCGACCCTACTGTCACAGGCCTGCTTTGCCCACTTTCAGGCAGCCAATGTCGGAACCACGGCCTACCCGTTCCTGACCATGGGCGCGGCGAATCTGATTGAGAGTTTTGGCAACGACGAACAAAAACAGCGCTTTCTGCAACCGATGATCGAGGGGCGCTTCTTCGGCACCATGGCCCTGACCGAGCCACACGCAGGTTCGTCGCTGTCAGACATCCGCACCCGCGCCGAACCGGCAGACGACGGCACCTACCGGCTGCGTGGCAACAAGATTTTCATCTCGGGTGGTGATCACGCGCTTTCGGAAAATATCGTGCACATGGTATTGGCAAAACTGCCGGATGCCCCTGGCGGGGTCAAAGGTATCTCGCTGTTCATCGTGCCCAAGTTTCTGGTCAACGACGACGGCAGCCTCGGCAAGCGCAACGATGTGCTGCTGGCGGGCCTGTTTCACAAGATGGGCTGGAAAGGCACGACCTCCACCGCGCTGAATTTCGGCGATAACGGTGAGTGTGTCGGCTATCTGGTCGGCAAGCCTCATCATGGTTTGAGTTACATGTTCCAGATGATGAACGAGGCACGCATCGGCGTCGGCCTGGGCGCGGTCATGCTCGGCTATTCGGGGTATCTGTACTCTCTGGATTATGCCCGCGATAGACCTCAAGGTCGGCTGCCTGACAGCAAAAGCCCCGAGAGCACGCCTGTTCCGATCATTCAGCACGCCGACGTGCGGCGTATGCTGCTGACCCAGAAAGCGTATGTAGAAGGCGCGTTCGACCTGTGCCTGTATGCCTCGCGACTGTTCGACGACACACAGACCGGCGAAACCGACGACGCCCGCAAGCATGCCCATGAACTGTTGGACTTACTGACTCCGGTGGTCAAGTCCTGGCCTTCGGAGTTCTGCCTGAAGGCCAACGAGCTGGCGATTCAGGTTCTCGGTGGTCACGGCTATACCCGCGAATACCCCGTTGAGCAGTACTACCGCGATAACCGGCTTAATCCGATTCATGAAGGCACTCACGGCATTCAGTCGCTGGACCTGCTTGGTCGCAAGCTGGCGCAAAATGGCGGCACCGGCCTCAAGCAACTGCTGCGCCTGATATCCGACACATGCGAGCGGGCGCAGGTTTACGACTCACTTCATGAGCTGCGCCAACCTCTGGAGCAATTGGTCACTCATGTGCAGGCTGTCACCCTCGGTCTGCTGACCGATCTGGCGCAAGGCAGAATCACCAGTACGCTGGCCAATTCGGCGCTGTACCTCAAGGTATTCGGCCATACCATTATTGGCTGGCGCTGGCTGGAACAGGCGATTCGCGCTGAGGAAGGTCTGGGCAAAGGTCATTCGGCCGACAGCGACTTCTACAAGGGCAAGCTTCAAGCAGCCCGGTACTTCCTGACCTGGGAAGTACCGGGCTGCCATCACGAACTGAGCATTCTGGAAAACCGCGATGACACTTGCCTTGCCATGCGCGATGGCTGGTTTTAAATAAAACCGGGCGGCGCTTGATCAGTGAGGGCTGAACAGGTCAGTCATCGGGTTCTGTGGAAAGAACCGGTCGACCAATGCCTTGGCATCTGCCCCCAACTTGAGCGCGTATTGCTCTCGACTGAATGGCTCGCCCGTGCGCATATCGTAAAGCGCTCTTCCCTGAACCGGGCGATCGACCTCCTGCATCTGGACTTTCATGATGCGGTAAAACTCGCCGACCACTTCTTCGATACTCTCGATTTGAAAATAACAACCAGGCAAAAAGATCGATTCGGCCTCATCGGGCGAGGCTGAAAATGGCGCGATCGGCGTGGCCCTCAAATACCGTCCTTTGGGCAACACAAAGACCACCGAAGTATCATCGAACGTTATCGGCCCAATCACCGCGTTAGTAGGAGCGCCGGCTCGACTGCTGGCAAACGCGCTGACCACGTAGGGGTTTTCACTGAACGAAGTGATATCGGTATTGACCAGCACATCGCCGATCTTGATCTGCCCGCTGCGGAACACGGCACCCGAGGTACCCCGATCACCGCTGCCACCCCGATACAACTCGACATCATTGCTATAGCCCACCACCTGGATGTCGTCGGCAAGACGCTCGATGAACCTTACCTGATTGGAGCCCCTACGTTCGCCTGTACGCAGGAATCGATTGAACACCGTATCCTCCTGGGTATAGAGCATGATGTTAGCGCCGTAATAGTCGTCCTCGCCCAGCTTGAACACCCTGTGTTTACCGTGCCACGGGTCCCGGTACACTTCATCGCCTTCGGGTGAAGAGTCAGACTCCAGAACATCGTCCGTGGTTGGCTCCCAGATATCCATGACCTCTTTCTGACGAGTCAGGGCTCTTTCTGCATAATATTGCTCATTGAATATGTCCGTTTGCAGGTACCTGTCCCAGAACGTTGAATGCACTGTTGCATAAGGTTTTCCTGGCGGGACTGATGAGCTGGTAGACGGCACCTGCGGATCCATAGGCGAGCCACCCTGCAAGCCAGGTGGTTGGATCAGCGTCCATTCCCCGTCGAGCCCCAAGCGAACCGGCTTACTGCCAACGAACGCAAAAGGATTGTCAGGGTCAACGATGAACCAGCACTGCTGTTGCTCACTGAACATCACGCGGTACGGCAACCGCGCAAGCTTGATCCAGGTTTCGCCATTGCCCAATGAGTAAACGCCACGAAACCTGCCTTCTTCGGCTGAAGGCGTGAGGCTCTCCAGCAGCAGGTTGCCTTCCATGTTTTCCAGCGGATCGACAATCACGCCACTTTCCACAACTTCACCGGGGAGCGACACGACATCCGCCCGCACTAATGGCACAGGCTCAGGCATGGTACGAATGGACATCAGTAGCGGCAGATTAAAAAGCAGGTAAAGGGTGTTGATAATGGCACCCAATACACCAGCGCGACGTTGCGCCGGGGTCTTGCCATTGATCGCCTGATCAATGTTCAACCCGGTATTGGCGAGGCCTGCGCCAACCAGCGTCAGAGCAATGGGCCACCCCAACGCGGCTAGCCCGCCAAAAGCCTGCATGAAGGCACTTAGATAACCGATCCACATCTGCTTGCGCAGATCGGCATTGGACGTCAGCAACTGATGCGCGTCGGCGGTCATGACCTGACGCGCGATATCACGCATATGAATAAATGGATCACCCACGATGGGTGCCCGGGATTGATTGATAATTCGAACATCGGCACGCCAGTCATGTGCGAGCAATTCACTGACCCCGCGCGCAAACCTGACGCCGTCTTGTGTTCGTGCCGCTTCGCCGCGCAGGAAATTGCCTGTCAGTGCCTTACCCGCCTGCTCGCTCGCGAACTGCACCTTGAGCCAGTTGTACAGCGCGCGTTCGTTTTCGAACACCTGAAAAGGCTGCTCGGCATCAGGCCGGTAAATCACTTCCCGGCCATCAGCGATAACGATACGCAGCATGTCGTAAGTCTTGACGCCGTTGATATCCAGCGTATGCACCGAAAGGCCAGGCGTTACCAAAGGCGAGTCCCGCAAGGCCTTCAGCGTCGCAGGCTGCGAGGGATCAGTGACGACGAATCGAGTGACGTGCTTGAATTCGTCTGGCGAAAGCTGACCTTTGCGCAGGCAATTACCGGCTGCAACCAAATAGTGTGCTTTGGCCAGAATACAAAAATTCTCACTGTGCGCACTCCAGAAACGCTCCATGCAGCGGGTGTACAGCGAGCTGAAATCCAGCGTCCACATTTCTGCCAGCAAAGTCTGCGGCAGCATGGGCACCTCGTTGCGCTCGTCGAACACCTCATGATCCGGACCGTCGGTATAAAAGCCGCCGTAAAGGGAAAGCTCATCACTGGCCTCTTGGTCGTGGGCGTTGAAGTTCTGCATGAGCAGTTCGATCAACGTCATCGATTGCAGCGGTTTGCCGGAATGCCGCCAGCCGGTAAATGTACGCGGGCTGCTGCTTGCGCTGCCGAAACGATGCCAATAGACCTTGTCGGGGTTGAACACCTTTTTCGTGTGCTGAAGCATGATCTTGCTGACTACGCTATAGGCCAGATCGTGCAGATCGGGGTAGTCGAAAACAAATTGCTTCGCGCGTTCACGCAGCAGTTGCTGATCGGTTTCAGGTATTTTCAGAGATTGGGTCGTCATGACTTCTTCCTGTATGAGAGAAGTCATGCACGTAATCACCCCTTACGGCATACGTGGCACTAACTATTTATAACGCGACCCTGCGCAGGCAGGCGCGTGAACTGATTCAGTCAGAGGCCCGACAGCAAAGGCAGCGGGTGACTGCAGATTGACCGGGTTCAGCCAGAAGTAATCGCGACCGAAAGTATTTGCTCGCCCGCCTCCAGAACTCTGCATGCGGATCCCGCTTATCGCCGAACGAATTTCCGCCCCTCTTATTTCTGCAATTTCATCGTCCATGATGAAAACCTTCTATAGCTGGAGCTCGACAAAAGGCCGCAAGAAGGCTTGGCTTGTGGCATATACGTCTGTGTCGACCGCCAGATTGCAACGAGTCACGTGCTCTGGAACGCCGAAGCTGCGTGATCCGCCGGAAATTGATCTTTGACAGCCAAGCAATTCAACAGGTTAAATCGCTTGGCATGCGGACTGCATGGTCAGTTTTCGCCCCTCTCGCTTCAATTCAGTTTTCTACGGAGTACCGCCCTTGGACGCCACCACCATCAACAGCCTGTTCCTGGTCGGCGCGTTGCTGGTAGCCGCAAGCATCCTGGTCAGTTCTCTTTCATCACGTCTGGGCATTCCGATCCTGGTCATCATCCTGGCCGTGGGTATGGTAGCGGGCGTGGATGGCGGCGGGATCATCTTCGATAACTACGCTACCGCGTACCTGGTCGGCAACCTTGCGCTGGCCGTCATTCTGCTTGACGGCGGGCTGCGCACCCGGGTGGCCAGTTTCCGGGTAGCGCTGTGGCCTGCCTTGTCGCTGGCGACGGTGGGCGTGCTTATCACCACGGTACTGACCGGCATGGTGGCGGCATGGCTGTTCAATCTGAGCGCTATCCAGGGGCTGCTGATCGGTGCAATCGTCGGTTCGACAGACGCTGCTGCGGTGTTCTCCCTGCTGGGCGGCAAAGGCCTGAACGAGCGGGTCACCGCCAGCCTCGAGATCGAATCGGGCAGCAACGACCCTATGGCCGTGTTCCTGACCGTCACCCTGATCGGCATGCTGGCCAGTGGGCAGACCGGTTTGCACTGGGGGCTGCTGGGGCATTTGATTCAGGAGTTCGGCATCGGCAGTTTCATCGGCCTGGGCGGCGGCTGGATCCTGCTGCAGCTGGTCAACCGCATCAATCTGGCGGCCGGCCTGTACCCGATTCTGGTGATTGCCGGCGGCCTGGCGATCTTCGCCCTGACCAACGCTATCCACGGCAGCGGTTTTCTCGCGGTCTACCTGTGCGGTCTGGTGCTGGGTAACCGGCCGATTCGCAGCCGCCACGGCATCCTGCACATGCTCGACGGCATGGCCTGGCTGGCACAGATCGGCATGTTTCTGGTGCTGGGCCTGCTGGTCACACCCCACGACCTGCTGCCGATTGCAATACCGGCACTGGGCCTGGCGCTGTGGATGATTCTGGTGGCACGCCCGCTGTCGGTGATGGTCGGCCTGCTGCCGTTCAAGGCCTTCCATGGCCGCGAAAAAGCCTTTATCGCCTGGGTCGGCCTGCGCGGCGCGGTGCCGATCATTCTCGCCGTGTTCCCGCTGATGGCCGGGCTGCCCAATGCGCAGCTGTACTTCAACCTGGCGTTCTTCATCGTACTGGTCTCGCTGTTGCTGCAAGGCACCAGCCTGCCGTGGGTGGCCAAACTGTTGAAAGTGACGGTTCCGCCTGACCCCGCGCCTATTTCCCGGGCCGCGCTGGAGGTGCACGTCACCAGTGAATGGGAGCTGTTCGTCTACCGTCTGGGCGCTGAAAAGTGGTGCATCGGTGCGGCGCTGCGTGAGCTGAAAATGCCTGAAGGCACGCGTATTGCCGCGCTGTTCCGGGGCCAGCAGTTGCTCCACCCGTCCGGCAGTACGACGCTGGAAGTGGGTGACCTACTGTGTGTGATCGGTCACGAACACGACCTTCCGGCGTTGGGCAAACTGTTCAGCCAGGCACCGCAACGTGGCCTGGACCTGCGCTTCTTCGGCGACTTCGTACTTGAAGGCGATGCACGGCTGGGTGAAGTCGCGGCCCTGTATGGCCTGAAACTCGATGGTATCGACCCCGGAATGCCGCTCAGCCAGTTCATTGTGCAGAAGAACCGCGGCGAGCCGGTGGTGGGCGACCAGATTGAATGGAATGGAACTATTTGGACAGTTGCCGTCATGGACGGGAACAAGATCCAGAAAGTGGGCGTCAAATTCCCCGAAGGAACCCGCCCGGGCCCCGGACTGTTCCTTTAAACTGCCAATCCACACGTATCATCATGCGACCGGTGTCTATGTTTTCCCTGCGTTCCATTTGTGCTGCCGCACTGTTTGCGCTTTGCCTGTCCACCTTCCCGGCGCTCGCCGCCGATCCGCCCAGCAGCGATGCCGTGCAGCAAAGTCTCGACAAGATTGCTGATCGCAAGCTGCCCGATGCCGAGCAGAAGGCGCTGCAACAGGTACTCGAGCAAACGCTGGCTTTTCTCGCCAGCAAGAAGGACAGCGAGCAGAAACTCGAAGCGCTCAAGCAACAACTGGCCCAGGCGCCAAAACAGACCTCGGAAAACCAGCGCGAGCTGGCCCGCCTGAAAGAAAGCAAAGTGGTACCCGTCGCCCAGCGCTACGGCGGCCTTGATGTGCCACAACTGGAGCAGCTTCTCAGCCAGCGCAGTACTCAGCAAAGCGACCTGCAAAGCGAACTCAACGACGCCAACAGCCTGGCAATCACCGCGCAGACCCGGCCTGAGCGGGCGCAGACTGAAATCAGCGCCAATCAGACGCGCATCCAGCAGATCAACGCCATCCTCAAGAGCGGCAAGGACAACGGCAAAACCCTGAGCGCCGACCAGCGCAACCTGCTCAATTCAGAACTGGCCTCGATCAACGCCCTCAACCTGCTGCGCCGTCAGGAACTGGCCGGCAACAGCCAGTTGCAGGACCTGGGCAATAGCCAGCATGACTTGCTGACCGAAAAGGTCGCGCGCCAGGAACAGGAAATTCAGGACCTGCAAACCCTGATCAACGACAAGCGTCGCGCCCAGTCGCAGAAAACGGTCGCCGACCTGTCCCTGGAAGCGCAAAAGTCCGGTGGCAGCAGCCTGCTGGCGACCGAAAGCGCCGCCAACCTCAAGCTGTCTGACTACCTGTTGCGCGGCACCGACCGCCTCAACGAGCTGACCCAGCAAAACCTCAAGACCAAACAGCAACTGGACAACCTGACCCAGACCGATCAAGCCCTCAGCGAGCAGATCAACGTGCTGAGCGGCAGCCTGCTGCTGTCCAAGATTCTCTACAAGCAGAAGCAGGCGTTGCCGCACCTGGAGCTGGACAAGGGCCTGGCCGACGAAATCGCCAACATCCGCCTGTATCAGTTCGACATCAACCAGCAACGCGAGCAGATGAGCACACCGACCGCCTATGTCGAGAAGCTGCTCGCCACTCAACCGCCTGAAAACATTACCCCGCAACTGCGCCGCACGCTGCTCGACCTAGCGATCACCCGCAGCGACTTGCTGGAGCGTCTCAATCGCGAGCTGAGCGCGTTGCTCAACGAGTCCATCACGCTGCAACTGAACCAGAAGCAGCTGACCAGCACCGCTCAGGGGCTGCGCGCCACACTCGACGAGCAGATGTTCTGGATCCCCAGCAACAAGCCGCTGGACCTGGAATGGTTTCAGAATATCTGGCCGCGCCTGCAAAAGCAGATCGCCACCCTGCCCTGGACATCCAGCCTGAGCGAGCTGTCAGACGGTCTGACTCAGCGACCGCTGCTGTTCCTGCCCCTGCTGCTGTTGATCGGCGTACTGACCTGGCGGCGCAAGGCGCTGTATCAGAAGCTGAATCGCCTGCATGCCGACATCGGCCACTTCAAACGTGACAGCCAATGGAAAACGCCACTGGCGCTGCTGATCAACGTGCTGCTGGCCATGCCCGTGGCGCTGGGCCTGGCGCTGTGCGGCTATGCACTGCAAATCGATGCACGCGGGCAGAACGCCAACCTGGGTGAGGCATTGCTGCAGATCGCCCTCGCCTGGCTGGTGTTCTACACCGCCTACCGCGTACTCGCCCCATCTGGCGTTGCCCAGCTGCATTTCCGCTGGGAAACGGCGCAGGTCGAGTTCCTGCGTGGCTGGGTGCGTCGCCTCGGGCTGGTCGTCCTGGCCCTGGTGGCGGTGGTGGCCGTAGCCGAGCACCAGCCTGCCGCGCTGGCCGACGATGTGCTGGGGATCGGCGTGGTGCTGACCTGTTACGCTCTGATGACCTGGCTGCTCGCTCGCCTGCTGATCTCAAGCCCCACGCATCATAACGCTTCGCTGTTCCGCAAGACTGTCGGTGTGGTGTTCACAGCATTGCCCGTCGCACTCTTTCTGGCCGTGTGCTTTGGCTACTACTACACGGCGCTCAAGCTCAGCGACCGCCTGATCGACACCCTGTACCTGATGATGATCTGGCTGATGGTCGAGGCGACCTTCGTTCGCGGCCTGAGCGTCGCCGCCCGGCGTCTGGCCTATCAGCGCGCGCTGGCCAAGCGTCAGGCAGCCCGGGAAAACGGCGACAGCGACATTCCGGTCGAAGAGCCGAAACTGGACATCGAACAGGTCAACCAGCAGTCGCTGCGCCTGATTCGTCTGGCCCTGCTGGCCGGTTTCGTCGGTGCGCTGTACCTGGTCTGGGCCGAGCTGATCACCGTGTTCGCCTACCTGGACAACATCATCCTCTACGAATACACCAGCGGTACCGGTGCCAACATGAGTATGGTGCCGATCAGCCTGAGCGACTTCCTCGGTGCAGGGGTGATCATCGTCATCACCTTCGTGCTCGCCGGCAACCTGCCCGGCCTGCTGGAAGTGCTGGTGCTGTCACGCATGAACCTCGCGCAAGGCAGTGCCTACGCGACGACCACGCTGCTATCGTACACCATCGCCGGTGTCGGCTTCGTGACAACGCTGTCAACGCTGGGCGTGAGCTGGGACAAATTGCAGTGGCTGGTCGCGGCGCTGTCGGTAGGGCTCGGGTTCGGCATGCAGGAGATCTTCGCCAACTTCATATCCGGCATCATGATCCTCTTCGAACGTCCGGTGCGGATCGGTGACACCATCACCATCGGCGCCCTGTCGGGGACGGTCAGCAAGATCCGCATCCGCGCAACGACCATCACTGACTTCGATCGCAAGGACATCATCGTCCCGAACAAGACCTTCATCACCGGCCAGCTCATCAACTGGTCGCTGACCGACACTGTCACCCGCGTAACGCTCAAGCTGGGCGTCGATTACGGCTCGGACCTGGATCTGGTGCGCTCCCTGCTGCTGCAAGCCGCCCGGGAAAACCCTCGGGTGCTGAAGGAACCAGAGCCCATCGTTTACTTCCTGAACTTCGGCGAAAGCACCCTCGACCACGAACTGCGCATGCACGTCCGCGACCTGGGCGACCGCAACCCGGTGCTGGACGAGATCAACCGCTTCATCAATCGCGAGTTCAAGAAGCAGCACATCAACATCTCGTTCCGCCAGATGGAGATCTACCTCAAGAACACCCAAGGCCTGGAATACAAACTGGTGCCCGCCGAGCCGAGCGACAAAACCGGAGCCCCGACCGGGCAAACAACGCTGCAACCGGTAAACACCAAAGTGGCCCCGGCGACCAAGGATGCACCGGAGCCGCCTGAGTTGCGGCTGGACTAAGGCGATTACTTTCTGCAACAGCACGCGTCAATCGGGTAACAGCCCGGTTGACGCGTGATTGCAATCAAATCAGGCCTCAACCCGCCCAATCACCACCTTCGCCTCCAGATACCCGCCAGGCTCCTTGCTGATCTGCACGGTTCCGGCACACGGCGCCAGTATCGATGTTTCCATCTTCATCGCCTCCATGATGGCGATCACCTGGCCCTTTTCTACTGTCGCTCCGTCCTCAACTGCCCACGCATGCAGATTACCCGCGACCGGCGTCAGTACTGCGTGCGGGTCAGGGGCGTCGGCAGCTGGCTGGCTGGCGTCAGCCGGTGCGGCAGCGTTCAGGCTCATGCCGGCCAGCAGCGCGGCGGGCAGGCCCAGTTCGTGGCGTTTGCCGTCGATTTCAACGAAGGTGCGCAGCACGCCTGCATCGACTGGCGCAGCGTTGCGCGGTGCGATGGTGACGTGCTCGGCGAAGTCGGTTTCGATCCAGCGGGTGTGGACGGCGAAGGTATTGGCGGCGGTGAAGTCGTCGTGGGCCATGACGGCTCGATGGAACGGCAGCACGGTGGCGACGCCTTCCACTTTGAACTCGGCCAGGGCGCGGCGGGCGCGGCTGATAGCCTGTTCGCGGGTCGCGCCGGTGACGATCAGTTTGGCGATCATCGAATCGAAGTTCGCTGACACTCGCGAGCCTTCTGTCACGCCGGTGTCCAGCCGCACGCCCGGTCCGGACGGTGGCTGAAACACGTCGATGGTGCCCGGGGTCGGCAGGAAGCCGTTGCCTGCATCTTCGGCGTTGATGCGGAATTCGAAGCTGTGGCCGCGCGGTACAGGCGTACCGTCGAACGATAGCGGCAGGCCGTCGGCCACGCGCAGTTGTTCGATGACCAGATCCACACCGCTGGTTTCTTCAGTCACCGGGTGTTCGACCTGCAAGCGTGTGTTGACCTCCAGGAATGACAGGGTGCCGTCGCCACTGAGCAGGAATTCCACCGTACCGGCACCGACATAGCCTGCCTCGGCACAAACCGCACGGGCCGAATCGTGAATGCGCTGGCGCAGTTCATCATTCAAGTAAGGCGCTGGCGCTTCTTCGATCAGCTTCTGATTGCGGCGTTGTAGCGAGCAGTCGCGGGTGCCGACAACGATTACGCGGCCGTGGCGGTCGGCGATGATCTGCGCTTCGATATGACGAGGACGGTCCAGAAAGCGTTCGACAAAGCATTCGCCACGGCCAAACGCGGTTACTGCCTCGCGTACGGCAGACTCGTACAGTTCGCTGACTTCATCCAGCTTCCAGGCCACCTTCAAGCCTCGACCACCGCCGCCAAAGGCGGCCTTGATGGCAATCGGCAGGCCGTGCTGCTCGGCGAACGCAAGCACCTCAGAGGCATCTTTCACCGGGTTTTCAGTACCGGCTACCAGCGGCGCACCGACTTTCAAGGCGATGCGCCGGGCCTGCACCTTGTCACCCAATGCGTCGATGGTTGCAGGGTCCGGGCCGATCCAGGTCAGGCCGGCGTCGATCACGGCGCGGGCAAAGTCGGCGCGCTCCGAGAGGAAGCCATACCCCGGGTGAACCGCGTCGGCACCGGCACGAGCAGCCACTGCCAGCAGTTTTTCGATGTTCAGATAGGTGTCGGTCGGGCGCTCACCTTGCAGCCCATAGGCTTCATCGGCTTGAAGCACATGCAGCGCGTCGATATCGGCATCGGCATACACGGCCACCGAGGCAACCCCATAGTCACGGCAGGCGCGGGCAATGCGCACGGCAATTTCGCCACGGTTGGCAATCAGAACCTTTTTCATCTGTTATTGGTCTCGTCTGAAGTGGCGGGGCGCACTGGCTCGAAGGCGCTCAGCGGGTTGAAACGAATGCGGGCATTGACCGGAATCTGCCCGGCCTTGTCCAGGTGATAGGTAGCGACTGCGCCGATGACCGGGTAACCGCCGGTCAACGGGTGGTCCGCCAGAAACAGTACCGGCTGGCCACTGGGCGGTACCTGAATGGCACCGACCGTGGTGCCCTCGCTGGGCAGTTCGCCACTGACGGCGCGCGCAAGCGACTGCTCGCCCGCCAGGCGGATACCGATACGGTTGGATTGCGGCGTAACCAGCCAGGTTTGCTGCGCAAGCAACGCCTGCGCCTCGGCGGTGAACCAGTCGCTGCGCGGCCCCATGACCACATCCAGGGTAATGACCTGATCATTGCGCGGCATGTCGAAGGCCGGTTGTTCGCCAGTCGACACCGCAGCGCCGCCGGTTCTGCACTTGAAGCCCAGCCGGTCGCCAGCCGCCAGCGCTGCGGGTCCGACCTGGGCCAGCGTGTCAGTGGACAGACTGCCCAGCACCGGCTCGTGGACAAAACCACCGCGAACGGCCAGATAACTGCGCAAGCCTGCGGTGGGCGAACCGATGCTCACCTGATCGCCGCTCTGCAACGAAAACGGCGCGTAAAGCGGCGGCTGCATGCGTTGGCCATCAGCCGT
The DNA here is from genome assembly GCF_032586995.1 of Pseudomonas syringae group sp. J248-6. Taxonomy (NCBI): domain Bacteria; kingdom Pseudomonadati; phylum Pseudomonadota; class Gammaproteobacteria; order Pseudomonadales; family Pseudomonadaceae; genus Pseudomonas; species Pseudomonas syringae group sp. J248-6. Next base: position 72,370 of record NZ_JAWHOP010000020.1, read on the forward strand.
CAGCACCTCGACAGGCGCCTGAGCACCGGTAACCGCTACCACCGCCTGGCCCTGACAGGTAAACGTCAGGCCACCCATGAGAATTTCCAGACAAGCAGTGCCTGGCTCGTTGCCTACTGCGCGATTGGCGGCACGCAATGCGCCGCGATCCAGCGCACCCGATGCGGAAACACCCTGCCCTGCCCGACCGGGACGCCCCAGGTCCTGAAACAGGGTCTGCAGACCCGGCGTAACGACTTGCAGATAGTCTTCGGTGATTGTCGACGCCTGCTGACGAACGGGCGCAGCCACCGAAACGCTGGTCACGGGCAGCGGACCCGCGTCTTGAAAGCGCACGCGATAGCCAGGCTGAAGCAAGGCTGGCTCGTCGCGGCCCAGGTCCCACATTTTTGAGTGAGTCACGCCGATGATCTGCCAGCCTCCGGGGCTGGCCTGTGGATAAACACCGCTGAAGCCACCGGCCAACGCCACTGCGCCAGCCGGAATGCGCGTGCGCGGCGTGCTGCGCCGCGGCACCACAAAGCCGGCACCGCCACTGAGGTAGGCAAAACCGGGCGCAAAGCCGCAGAAGGCAACGTTGTAGTCGCTGCCGGTGTGGCGCTTGATCACTTCGTCAACGCTGATGTCCAGCTCGCGGGCCACATCAGCCAGGTCTTCACCGTTGTAATGCACGGGTATTTCAATCAGCTTGCCGGGCTCGCGAGCGCTGCCGCGAATGTCACGCGAGGCAATCTGCGCCGCAAGCGCCTCGAAACCGATGGCAGACGGACGAAAATGCACCAGCAACGTCCGGGCCGCCGGAACGATTTCCTCCACGCCTGCGATGGGCCTCTGCTGTAACGATTCGAACAGGGCCAGAGTCTCGTCCAGGTTCGACAGTTCAACCAGGAGCGCGTCCAGGTTGGCCGGGTAGAAACGCATGAGCCTCTCCTATACGTGGTAGTAGCTGTCCGGAATATCGGTAATGAACATGTGCCCCGGTGCGTGGGAAATCGCAAACGGCACACGGGACGCCATGACCACCGCCTGCGGGGTCACGCCGCAGGCCCAGAACACCGGAATCTCGCCGGGCTTGATGCTCACGGCATCGCCGAAGTCCGGATGCGCAAGATCCTTGATGCCAAGCAGCTCAGGTTCGCCGACATGCACCGGGGCGCCGTGCACGCCGGGGTAGCGCCCGGTGATCCTTGCTGCCTCGGCAACCCGGTCGGCAGCGATGGGCCGCATCGACACCACCATGTTTCCCTGCAAGCGCCCGGCAGGTCGACAGACACGATTGCTGCGGTACATCGGTACGTTGCAGCCTTCGCTGATGTGACGCACATCGATCCCGGCGTTCATCAGGTCGGTCTCGAAGGTGAAGCTGCAACCGATCAGAAAACTGACCAGATCGCCGTGCTGCGCCCAGATTTCGCTGGCGTCGCTGACTTCTTCAGCCAGTTGCCCATCACGCCAGACCCGATACAACGGCAGGTCGGTGCGCAGGTCGGCCTGTTCGGCCAGTAGCGTGGTGTAGCTGCCAGGCTCGGTCACATCCAGCACCGGGCAGGCTTGCGGATTGCGCTGGGCGAACAGCAGAAAGTCATAGGCCCAATCGCGCGGCAGCGTGATCATGTTGCACTGGGTCAGACCGGGGGCCTGACCCGCGGTCGGCGAAACAAACCCTTGTCGATAGCGGGTACGTGCCTCGATAGCCGCCTGACGGGCGTGTTGCAAGGTGTTGTTCATGGTCAGCCCCGGTTGAATGCGCGGACGGTAACGCCTGCGTCGTGCAAACGGTCTTTCAGAATGCGGGCGATGTTCACCGCGCCCGGACTGTCGCCGTGTACGCAGATAGAATCGGCTTGCAGACTGATTTCGCGGCCGTCTTCAGCCTCGATAACCCCGTCGCGCACCAGACGCAGCATGTGTTCGGCGATCAGTTCGGCATCGTGCAGCACGGCACCGGGCCGCGAACGGGAGACCAGCGTGCCTTCAGCGGTGTAGGCCCGGTCGGCGAACGCTTCGGCAACGCACGCCAGTCCAGCTTCCCGCGCCCAGCCGAGCAGTGGCGAATTGGCCAGACACACCAGCTTCAGCGCAGGGTCGATACGCAGCAGCGCCTGAATGACCGCCGCTGCCTGGCGCTGATCGCCAGCGATGGTGTTGTACAGCGCGCCGTGAGGTTTGACGTATGTCACGCTGGTCCCGGCGCTGCGGGCCAGGCCCTGAAGCGCGCCGATCTGATAAATGACGTCGGCGGTCAGTTGGTCGCTCGGGATGTCCATGTTGCGGCGGCCAAACCCTACCAGGTCCGGGTAGGCCACATGTGCGCCGATGGCAACGCCCCGGGCCGCAGCGGCCTCAAGGGTGCGCAGGATCCCGGCCGGGTCACCAGCATGGAAGCCGCAGGCCACATTGGCGCTGCTGACCACATCGAGAATCGCCTCGTCGTCGCCCATGCTCCAGGCGCCGAAGCTTTCACCGAGATCACTGTTGAGGTCTATTGCAGGCATTTTTATTCTCCGAAATCAGGCTGCATTGATGAAGGCAAAGATGGCTCCCGCCGATTTGAACGCCATGTACCACGACAGCAGACAGGTCAGCACGCCCAGCACCAATAGCCAGCGCGGGTAGTGGTAGCCGTCCATCATGTCGGACCGGCGCCAGCCGACGTACATGAAAATGCTCAGGCCCAGTGGCAGGATCAAACCGTTGAAGCCCCCGGCAAAGACCAGCAGCGCGGCCGGTGGTTTGCCCCACATGACGTATACGACCACGGTGATCAGGATAAAGCCGACAGTTGCCAGGTTGCGCACGCGCTCGGTGATGCGTTTGGAAAATACCGTGATGAACGACATCGAAGTATAGGACGCGCCGATTACGCTGCTGATGCCGGCCGCCCAGAGCACCAGGCCGAACATGATCAGGCCGAAGTTGCCAGCGGCGGCGGTGAACGCCTGGGCCGCAGGGTTTGCGCCCTGACCGGATACATCGATGACGACGCCGCTGGCGACCACGCCGAGGATCGCCAGAAACAGTATGTAACGGACAACCCCGGTGACCAGAATACCGGTCAGCGCCGCCTTGGACACGACATCGATGTTCTCGACCCCGACGGTGCCGCGATCCAGCAAGCGGTGAGCACCGGCATAAGTGATGTAACCGCCGACCGTGCCGCCGACGATGGTGGTGATGGCGGCGAAATCGACCATGTCCGGCAATACCGTCTGACGCAGCGCCTCGCCCAGCGGCGGGTGCGAGGCGAAGGCAGCGAACAGGATCAGGCAGACTTTCAAGGTACCCAGCACCATCATGATGCGATCCATCGCAATACCCGCACGGTGCGACGAGAAGATCGCAATGGCGATCAGCGCACTCAAAGCGCCACCCCATTTGGGGTCAAGACCGGTCAACGCATTCAAGCCCAGGCCCGCACCGGCGATGTTGCCCAGACTGAACACCAGGCCACCGAAGATGACCAGTACGGCGAGCAGATAACCACTGCCCGGGATCGCTGCGTTGGCCAGATCGGCCGCGCGCATTCTGGTCAGCGTCACGATGCGCCAGACATTCAACTGCACCACGAAGTCGATCAGGATCGACGCCAGAATGCCGAAGGCAAACGCCGCCCCCAGAGTCGCGGTGAACGTGGCTGTCTGGGTCAGAAAACCAGGACCGATGGCAGAGGTCGCCATCATGAAGATCGCGGCGATCAATGAGGCGCGACGCGCCTTGGTGAACTCATTGGCAGTCTGTGTCACGGCGGCATTCCTGAGATGAGAGGTAACCTGCCAGAGCAATGAGCATGCCAAAGGGCATTAAACAGCGCCAAGCTGTAGATACATAAAGATAATATTGTTGAACAATCCATATCTTATGGATCAACAATACGCACCATATTGTTACGCTTGAACTCAAGTGTGCTACCTGATGAAGCATCGGATGGCCTTCGTCCTTGCCAGCCAATGAGCTGTCGTGGAATATCGACTCGGCTTTTCCTTATCCGGACCCTTTATGAACGACGCTGCTTCTCTCCTCCCTCGTACGCTTGGAGAATCAATCACCACAGAGCTTCGCAGAATGCTGGTCGAGGGTGAGCTGGTTCCCGGTCAACGCCTTTCGGAAGCGGCGCTGGCCGAAAGCCTGCAGATTTCCCGCAATACCTTGAGAGAAGCCTTCAGAATTCTGACCCGCGAGGGTTTGCTCACTCATGAACCCAACCGCGGAGTGACCGTGGCCAAGCCTGATATGGCCTCGATCATCGATATTTATCGCATCCGGCGCTTCATCGAATGCAGGGCGATTGCCCAGGCATATCCGCAGCATCCTGGCGTGCAGAACATGCGCAATGCGGTCGAGGCAGGCGTGCGCGCCCGTGAAGCCAATGACTGGATGGCCGTCGGCACCGCCAACATGAAGTTTCACAAGGCCATCGTCGAACTGTCCGACAGCCCGCGACTGGTAGCGTTTTATGCGCAGATCTCGGCAGAATTACGCTTGGCTTTCGGGCTGCTCAACAATCCGGAATTGCTCCACTCGCCCTACCTGGACATGAATGCTGCCGTGCTCGGCCGTCTCGACGCTGGCAAGACCGATGAAGCGACCCATATGCTCGAAGAATATCTGGTGCAATCGGAGCGCACGATTCTAGCCGCCTACGAGCGAACCCGGGCCCGGTAGTCCGGGCGTCTACCTGATCGCCAGAACTACCACCCCGGGACCCGGTCTACGGGTTCTGACCGTTGCAACACGCCCGACGAGCCAGGCAGGCCGCCGCTTCGTTGAAAGCCTGAAATCCCCCTCTGGAGGCGCTACGTTTGAAAGCACTCGACGAACTCATTTTCGACAACCGCTTTGCCCGTCTGGGCGATGCGTTCTCCACCTCCGTGCTGCCTGAGCCCATCGAAACGCCGCGGCTTGTGGTTGCCAGCCAGTCAGCGCTGGCGCTGCTGGACCTGGCCCCTGAACAAGCCGATCTGCCGCTGTTCGCGGAGATATTCAGCGGCCACAAGCTGTGGTCCGAAGCCGAGCCGCGAGCGATGGTTTATTCCGGCCATCAGTTTGGCTCCTACAACCCGCGCCTGGGTGACGGCCGCGGGCTGTTGCTGGGCGAGGTGTATAACGACGCAGGCGAACACTGGGACCTGCACCTCAAGGGCGCGGGCCGCACGCCGTACTCGCGGATGGGCGATGGACGCGCTGTGCTGCGTTCGTCGATCCGTGAGTTTCTGGCTTCCGAAGCGTTGCACGCTTTGGGTATCCCCAGCAGCCGTGCAGGGTGCGTAGTCAGTTCAAGCACGCCGGTATGGCGCGAAACCCAGGAACACGCCGCGATGGTGCTGCGTCTGGCGCAGAGCCATGTGCGCTTCGGCAGTCTGGAATACTTTTTCTACACCAAACAGCCCGAGCAGTTGAAGACGCTGGCCGAACATGTGCTGACCATGCATTACCCGCATTGTCAGGAACAGCCCGAGCCGTATCTGGCGATGTTCCGCGAAATCGTCGAGCGCAACGCCGAGCTGATTGCCAAGTGGCAGGCCTACGGCTTCTGTCATGGCGTGATGAACACCGACAACATGTCGATTCTGGGCATTACCTTCGATTTCGGACCGTTCGCGTTTCTGGACGATTTCGATGAGCACTTCATCTGCAACCACTCCGATCACGAGGGCCGCTACTCCTTCAGCAATCAGGTGCCTATCGCACAATGGAACCTGAGCGCACTGGCGCAGGCGCTGACACCGTTCATCAGCGTGGAAGCGTTACGCGAGACTATTGGCTTGTTCCTGCCGCTGTATCAGGCGCACTACCTGGACCTGATGCGTCGTCGCCTGGGCCTGACCATTGCCCAAGAGCAGGACGAACAACTGGTCAGCCAATTGTTGAAGCTGATGCAGAACAGTGGCGTGGACTACACCCTGTTTTTCCGCCGCCTGGGCGATCAGCCCGCCGCAGAAGCGCTGCGCACATTGCGCGACGACTTTGTCGACATCAAGGGTTTCGATGGCTGGGCAGAAGCGTATCTGGCGCGTATTGCCCTCGAGGACAACGGCACCGAGCAGGAGCGTCAAACCCGCATGCACGCGGTCAATCCGCTGTACATACTGCGCAACTACCTGGCCCAGAACGCTATCGCCGCAGCGGAAAAAGGTGACTATGCAGAAGTCCGCCGTCTGCATCAGGTGCTCTGCACGCCCTTCACCGAACAACCCGGAATGGAAGGCTACGCCCAGCGACCACCGGACTGGGGCAAGCATCTGGAAATCAGCTGTTCGTCGTGAGGCTTTTGGTCCCCTATCGTGCCCATGCTCACCGTGCTCTGCGTCCTGCCTTGAGTGTGCGGCGCGGCATAGATCTGTGACGCGGAGCGTCACGCACGGCATTCCCACGCTGGAGCGTGAGGAACGATAATCCTGTAACTATCGTGCGGCGCTCCGCGTCGCATGCCGTTCTGGACGCTCTGCGTCCGATCCTGACTGTGCGGTGCGGCGCAGATTTGTGACGCGGAGCATCACACACGGCATTCCCACGCTGGAGCGTGAGGAACGATAATCCTGTAACTATCGTGCGGCGCTCCGCGTCGCATGCAGTTCTGGACGCTCCGCGTCCTATCCGGAATGTGCGGCGCGGCACAGATCTGTGACGCGGAGCATCACACCCGGCATTCCCACGCTGGAGCGTGAGGAACGATAATCCTGTAACTATCGTGCGGCGCTCCGCGTCGCATGCCGTTCTG